>JBFLXN010000018.1:0-26477 GCA_040755715.1 Candidatus Edwardsiibacteriota bacterium | reverse complement strand
TATCTTTCTCACGGGGTAAAAAGAACGATGACAGCGATACAAAAACATCGCTTTTCGCTATCCGCTTTCCGCTATGCGCATATTGTTTAGCGGTAAGCGGTTGACGGATAGCGGTTAGTGATTTTATGGCCGTAATCAAACCCACACGAAGTGAGGGTTATCTGGTAGGAAATAAGAGATGATGGAATCAATGGTAGTAAGTGAAGAAGAAAAGAAAATCCTTAAAGGGTTTGCTAACCGTGTTGACCCTAATGATGCGGCGGCCCACAATAATCTCGGGGTCGTTTATTACCATAAAGGACTCTATGAAGAAGCAATTGAAATGTTCAAACGAGCCATCCAGATTGACCCGAAAAATGTCTTGGCTCAGAATAATCTTGAGGTGCTTTATCGCAAAACAGGAAAATATGACAGAATCATTGCTGAACTTCAAAATAAAATTAAAGATAATCCTGAGGATGCTATAGCACATTACCAATTAGCCGAAGCCTATCGGAACACCGCTCATCAAGAGGAAGCGGTGAGAGAATATAAAGAAGTAGTGCGACTTAATCCTGACTATCTTACCGCTCATTTGCATTTGGGGATGACCCTGAAGAAATTGGGACGATATGAAGAGGCAATCAAAGAATACGAAATTGCTGAAAAACTGGAGTCACAATCTTATGTGATTCATACCGCCCTGGGTGAAGTCTATTACAATCAGGGCCGAATAGAGCAATCAATAGAGGAATTTAAAAAAGCCATTGAAATCAATCCCAATTATGCAGAGGCCCACTTTCTTTTAGGTTTCTCTTACGGAGAGAAAGGACTCTTTGAAAAGGCTATTGAAGAATCCAAGAAAGCCATTGTCTTAAATCCTAACTATGCCAGAACTCAATTAGATTTGGGAATTGAATATTATGACCATTTTATTTACGAAGATTTGGCTAAAAGAAAAGAGACGGCTCCACAGATTGAACCTGAAGGATTTATGGCTCACTATAACCTGGGGATGGCTTACCGTAACAAAGGATTTTTTACCCAAGCCTTAGAGGAATTTAAAAAAGCCTTAGAGATTGACCCCACTGCTTCACTTCTACACAAAAACTTAGGCGAGGTTTTCTTATTTTTAGGAATGAATGAAGAAGCAATCAATGAATATCAGCAGGCCTTAAAAATTGAAGGGACTTCAGCCAAAATCTATAACGATTTAGGTTTAGCCGCTCAACGCTTGGGGAAAAGGGAAGAAGCGATTAATTGGTACAAAAAGGCATTGGGGGTCGACCCCAATTATGCCATCAGTCACAATAACCTTGGGGTGATTTACTACTATCAAGGGAAGAAAAAAGAAGCTCTGACTGAATTCAGCCGAGCCTTACAGAGCAATCCTAATTATGCTGATGCACATTTTAATTTAGGATTGATTTATCAAAAAGAAGATAAATTAGAGGAGTCCCTAAAAGAATACGAAATCGTCCTCAAGATTAAAGAAACTTCACCGTTAGCCTATAATAATATCGGTCTTATCTATATGAAAAAGAAACGCTATCAAGAAGCGGCTCAAGTCTTTGAGCGAAGCATCCGACTTCACCCAAATTTTGCAGAAGCCCACTATAACCTCGGATTTGTCCTGACTAATCTGGAAAAATATGAAGAGGCTTTACGCCAAACCCGTCAGGCAATGGAATTAAATCCTTACTATACCGGTGGCTCATTTAAGTTAGGGATTGATTTTTATACCGATAATCCCGAAGCGCTCCTTTTGCCCGAATTAGAGAAAGACATTGAGGTTACTCCTGGAAAAGCTGTCTTTTTTGAAGAATTTTTGACGCCTTCGGAAAAGGCCGTTGAGAGTCTCTTTGGAGAAATGATAGAACCAAAAGAAGAAGTCATAAGTGAAAAAGAGATCTCAGAACTTTTGGATTATTATCAAAAGGGAATGTTTGAAGAAGCCAGACTTCAGGCCCAGCAAATTTTAACCAAGCAGTCTGATTCAGCAGAAGCTTTAAAGATTTTAGGTGAAATTTATCTAGCGAAAGGACTTTATGGAGAGGCCCTAGAAGAGTTCAGCAAAATTCTTCAACAAAAACCCGATGAAGTAGAAGTGCGAAATCGGGTAGCGAAAATCTATTTTTTGCAAAAAAGATATAAAGAAGCAGAACAAGAATTAAGAAAAGTATTGGGATTGGCTAGAGAAAATATTGAGGCAAAAAATAGACTGGGAGAAATTTTTGTTAAACAAGGACTCTACGAAGAAGCAGAAAGAGAATTGACTGAAGTCCTTAAGCTAAATCCTAATTATGCGATAGCTTATTTCAACCTAGGGAATATCTGTAGAGAAAAAGAATTGTATGAAAAGGCAGTTCAAAATTATCAAAAAGCATTAGCGGAAGACCCTCATTTGATTTTAGCTAAAGTGGCTTTAGGTGAAACTTTGGCCAAACAAAACCTTTTAGCAGAAGCTAGCAAAGAATTGAAAGAGGCTTTAGCCTTTGTGCCAACATACCTCCCTGCCCGACATAAATTAGCCGGAATCTATATCTTAAAATCACAATTGGAGGAGGCAGAAGCCGAATATCGGATGATTTTAAAAATAGACCCCTATGACTTAGAAACTCATATTTGTCTGGGGGAACTGTTTTTCAGTAAAGGAATGAAAAATGAGGCCTTCATTGAATACAAAGAGGCCTTGCGCCTGAATCCAGCGGCAGCTAAAGCTCACTATGATTTAGGTCTCCTCTATGCTCAAGATGGTAAAACCAGAGATGCTATTGAATGCTGGCAAAAGGTGCTGAATCTTTCTCAAGATAAGGAATTGGTAGAAAAGGCATCCAAAAGCATCAATGCGGCCCTGCAATGGACGGAAATCTTGGGAATTAAATATTAAAAATTAAATATCAAATATCAAAATGACATATCAAAATCCAAAATTTAAAAAAAGACCGAGCGAGAAGAGAAAGAATTAAATTTTTGGTTTTGGATTTGTAATTTTGATTTTTGATATTTGCACTTTGAAATTACCCAAACGGAGTGAGGGTTATCTTATGGCTATTGAAGGTCCCATCAAAGAATTGGGTTTAATGGACCTTTTTCAACTACTTTCTCTTTCAAGAAAGAGCGGTATCCTTACTTTAGATACCAGTGAAAATGTAGGTAAGATTGTTTTTCATCAGGGAATGGTAGTGAGTGCAGAATTACAGAAGGGAAAAGAAAAAATTGGTGAAATGCTTTTGAAAGCAGGGCGAATTAAAGAAGAAAGGATTAATGAAATTTTAAAAGAGCAGGAATCGTCAGAGCAAAAAAGAAAATTTGGAATTATCTTGATAGAAAAGGGTTTGCTTCCAAAAGGAGAACTTCTGCGTTTCTTACAACTTCAGTTAGAAGACACCATTTATAACTTATTAAAATGGCGTGAAGGATACTTTAAATTTGAAGAGGAAGAAATAAAAGTTGAAGAAGAAATTCCCCTGGCTATTTCTCCTGAAAATATTATTATGGAGGTTTCACGAAGATTGGATGAATGGGCAAAAATAGAACAGAAAATTCCTTCTTTGGAAATTGTGCCTGCTCTTTCGCCAGAATCAGAAAGTGCCTCTCGTCGTTTGGATTTGAAACCAGAAGAATGGATAATTCTATCAAATATTGATGGAAAGAAAACCATTGCAGAGATAAGTAAAGCCTGTGCTAAGAGAGAATTTGATACAGCCAAAATTGTCTATGGGTTGGTAATCACCGGATTGCTTGAGATTGTTGGAGGAATGGTCAAAGAAGAGAAAGAAGAAAAAAAGGGAATTGACCATTTAATGGCCGGGAAAGAATTTTTAGAAAAAGGAATGTTACTGAAAGCAGAAGAAGAATTGCAAAAAGCCTTAAAGATTGAATCACCATCTCCTCTAGTTCATTTTTATTTGGGCGAACTTTATTATCAACAAGAAGCTTATGAAGAGGCAATCATTGAATATAAATTGGCGGCCAATGATGAATCTGTGATGCCATCGGTTAATTATTGTCTTGGTTTTGCCTATGGCAAAATCGGTCGGCTGGATTTGGCCGTGGAAAGATGGGAAAAATTCTTAAGCCTTGTGCCTGAGGGAGAAGTAACTTCCTCTATTCGGGAAGTAGTAAGAACCGCAGTAGAGTGGGAGAAGAGCTTATCCCGGAAAAAAAAGATATTCACCCTGTTAGATAGTAAGCAGCTAACAGGGTTCACTAAAGAGTGGAAGACAGGAAGACAAGAAAAACAGGAAGAAAAACCCTTAGGTGAATTAACAAAGGAAACTAAAGATGGTTAGAAAAACAAACCGAGGGAAAGACAGAAAATGCTTAGTGAACTTCCTCCCAAAGATATAAAAACCCTGAGCGATCAGGTAGTCAGTGACCCGCATTCTTTACTTTTCGCTTCATTGGCGGATTTCTATTATGAAAGTGGTTTATTAGATGAAGCGATTCGTATGTGTTTAGCCGGCTTGGAATTACACCCTCAACATGTGGAAGGACATTTTGTGCTTGGCAAAGCTTATTTAGCCAAAGGCGAATTTGTCAAAGCAAAGAATGAATTTAGTATGGTCTTACGATTAAATCCTAATCACAAGACAGCACAAAAATATTTGCAGGACTTGGA
The DNA here is from genome assembly GCA_040755715.1 of Candidatus Edwardsiibacteriota bacterium. Taxonomy (GTDB): domain Bacteria; phylum Edwardsbacteria; class AC1; order JBFLXN01; family JBFLXN01; genus JBFLXN01. The sequence goes on along the minus strand of JBFLXN010000018.1, from coordinate 21,874 downwards.
GACTAAAATACCGGCAACTCCTCTTCCGATAGTAGTTTCAAAAGATGAAGCACCACCAGCCCCAAAGGTTCCCGAAAAATCGGGACAGGCTGGGGTCTCACCGATAGTTTTGCCCGAAATATCCAAACTAATAGAAGAAAAACTACCAGCAGTAGAAATGGTAGAAGTGAAAGAAGAGGAGAAACCTGTTTCACCAGAGATTACTAAGGGAATAGAAAAACTAATTGGTAAGACTCCGACTGTGGGGGTCGGACCAATCTTTGAAAAAAAACCGGAAGAAATTATACCACCTAAGGTTAGTATTGTTGAAGAGGGTGAAAAGAGACAGCGAGAATTGGAAAATGCCCTCAAAGAATTAGTGGCTATTCCTGGGGTAATGGCGGTTTTAGTAGTGGAGAAGGGCGGATTCGTTGTGGCCGAAATGCTTAACGAAAAAGTAATTACCGAAGCCACAGGGGCCTTTTCTGCTTCTATCTATAATACCGCCAAAGATTCACTTCAAAGAATTAATCTCGGCGAATTTGAGCGGGGCGTCATTGAGACCTCTGAAGAGAGAATCTTTCTCGCCAAGGCCGGAGAAGGAGTTTTAGTGGTGTTAGCTAAAGAAATAGCCAAGCAAGGATTGATTATTGTTACTACCAAAAGAACCGTAGAAAGAATAGCCAAATGGTTGATATAAAAAATGCACGAAATTCTTAATGAAATAAATGCTACTGCTGGGGTTCGCGGCAGTATGATTGTTGATAAAGATGGCTTGGTCATTATTTCTAATCTGATGTTAGGATTGGAAGAAAGAGCCATTAGCGCAATGGTGGCAAGTATCTATAGAGATGTGGAACTTGCTTTGGGAAATTTAGGTCAGGAAAAAGTGGCGGCGGTCTCACTTTATGCCTCGGCGGGGAATATTATTTTTCTTTGCGCACCTAATTGTATCCTTACTGTCATTACTGAAAAAGAGGTTAATTTAGGTTTGGTCTCTCTCAAGATGAAAGCCTCTTTGGAAAAGTTGGGGCAAATAATCTAAAAAATCGAAAATTAAATATCAAATATCAAAATTAGCGGGAAAAATTCTCAGATAAATCCCGCACCTATCCTAAATTGGCGCCATAGGCGCCACTTGGCATCGTGGAGGATAGGTGCGGGATAAATTCTGTAAATTTGATTTTTGATATTTGCATTTTGCACTCCACAAAGTGAGGGTTAATGCCAGCACCACAATTTATTTTTACGGAAGAAACCTCTAAAGCAATTGAACAAAGTCTTAAAAAATATATGAGAGATTCAAAGGCCAAATGCGCCTTGCTCCTTTCTAAAGGTGGTCAACTGATTAGCCAGGTGGGCTTTACCTCTAATCTGAATCTTTATTCTATTGCTGCTCTGGTAGGGGGTATCTTTACTTCCACGCAGGCCTTAGCCCACTTGATTGATGAAACAAAATTCAATGCTATGTTTCAAGAAGGAAAACGGTGGAATGTTTATTTTTCACTTTTAGTCAATCACTATATCTTTGCCACCATTTTTGACCAACACACCGTCATCGGAATGATTCGCCATTCGGTAGGAGAAGTGGAAAAGGAACTATCTCCCTATTTAAAAAAAGCTATAGTGATTGAAGAAATTGAAGAAAAACCTCTAGTGTTAAAACCTATCATTCCTATTTTAGAAAGAAGAGAAGAACCCCCAAAAGAGGTAGAAAAAGCAGAAGAGAAAAAAGAAGAAACATCCCCAGATTTCAATAAGGCCGTGGAAAAAGCCCTCTCCCAACTTTTTACTTAGAAGCCCAGGAGTAAATTCAAAATGCAAAAATTAAAAAGATTTTTGGAAATAATTTTTGATATTTGATATTTGATATTTGATTTTAATCTGAACGAAATGAGGATTATTATATGTCTTTGATAAATTATTCTTCTCGTGAAATCACTTGTAAAATTGTCTACTACGGTCCAGGACGATGCGGCAAAACCACAAACCTCCAATATATTTATAGCCGCATTCCTCCTGATAAAAAAGGTTCAATGGTTTCTTTAGCTACCGAAAGAGATAGGACTCTTTTTTTTGATTTTCTCCCTTTGGATTTGGGTGAAATTTGTGGTTATAAAACAAGGGTGCAGCTCTATACTGTGCCCGGACAAGTGTATTATAACTCCACCCGCAAATTAGTTCTGCAGGGGGCGGACGGGGTAGTCTTTGTAGTTGATTCACAAATTGAAATGTTTGAAGAAAATGTGGCAAGTTTGCGTAATCTGGGCGAGAACTTGGCAACTCAGAATTATGATATTTATACTATTCCTTTAATAATACAATACAATAAGCGAGATTTACCTAACATCCTCCCAGTTGAGGAATTGGACGGTAAGTTAAATTTTCGTAAAGTGCTGGCTTTTTCTGCTGTCGCCACCAGAGGGGTCGGCGTATTTGATACTCTGAAGGCAATCGGGACTTTGGTTTTGCAAAGTTTGAGTAACAAATATAAAAAATATTAACATTAAATGCAAAAAATCAAAATGCAACATTGTATTTCAGATGAAAAAATCAAGTTTGATTTTCCTATTTTCATTTTTCCTAATTTCTAATTCTCTAATTTCTAATCTCTGTTTTGCCCAGGTTGCCTGGCAGACAGACGGTGTGCCGATTTGCACCTTTGGTGCTGACCAGATGAATCCAGTGATTGTGCCGGATATGAAGGGAGGAGGGATTGTTATCTGGCAGGATTGGCGGAGTGGGAATTTGGACATCTATGCCCAGAGGGATAGTGCAGGCAATAGGCTTTGGACCAATAATGGTGTGCCTATAGCTGCCAGTGCCACTAATGAGAATGAGCCTAAAGCAATAAGCGATATGCGGGGTGGAGCGATAGCGGTATTTAACAAAGGTTCTTACAACATCTGGATACAGAGAGTGGATAGCCTCGGCAATCCTTGCTGGGGAGTGAATGGCAAAGCCCTCTGTGATAATGACAGTTTGCAGATGAGTTATAAAATTTGTTCAGATAGTGCTGGGGGAGCAATTATAGCGTGGTATAACGCCGACACATTTGCTACGGGTCTAGCAGACTGGGAAGTATATGCACAAAGAGTGGACTCTATCGGAAATTTATTATGGGGCATATCTGGTCTGATTGTGGCCGGCGGTCCAAACAACCAGGGTTTAAACGGAGTGGTTGCTGACGGTCAGGGAGGGGCAATAGTGTTTTGGGATAGCACTAGTTCTTTTGATAACCGAGCCTATGCTGATAGGTTAGGACCGAATGGTAACCTTTTGTGGGCAGCATCTGCACCGGTATGTACACTGCTTTCCGGTGATAGGTTCTTATGGTGTGTTGGCACCGATAGCAGGGGGGGATTGTAGTTTGGAAGGAAAAGCGAATTAATTCATATTATGATATTTATGCCCAGAGAGTGGATTCTTCGGGAAATGTCTTGTGGCAACTGAATGGAGTGCCGGTTTGCACGGCGGCATACAATCAAGAGGATGTAGTAACTACCCTTGACGGAAGAGGGGGGGCGATAATTACCTGGCACGACGGAAGAACTGCAACAATTACACAAGCAGATGTTTATGCTCAAAGGGTAGATAGCTTGGGAGCACCCTTGTGGATTGCTGATGGGAAAGGAGTCTGCACAATAGATAGTGGACAGGGTTGGCCTTGCATTACTGCTACCGACACTGGAAAAACTGTTATTTCTTGGTTTGACTATCGTAGTGGGCAGTATGACATCTATGCTCAGACTCTTGATGGTGCAGGCAATTTGCAATGGCCTGCTGACGGTCTTCCGGTTTGCACTGCTACAGGAGTGCAATTTAACGATATTTACAACAGGCAGAACCAAATTATCACTGCTGATAATGCCGGCGGTGTAATATTAGTCTGGCATGATACCAGGTCCGGAGTTGATGTAGACATATATGCACAGAGATTGCGGGCCGTAACAGGCGTAGAAGAAGAGCAAGTTCAAGGTTCACAGTTCATAGTTCATAGTAGGTTGTATCAGAATCAACCAAATCCGTTTGCTCAGGCTACGAAGATTAGATACCAGATTGCGGATGATTACACACCCCCTACCCCCTCTCAAGAGGGGATTATGCGGAATGCGGAATGCGGAAAGCAGTCATCGGTCAGTTTAAAAATCTACAACATCACTGGGCAACTGGTGAAGACTTTGGTTAATAAAGATAGGAAGATGGGAAGATATGAAGTTAGGTGGGATGGCACAGATGAGAGCGGAAAGCGGGTAGCGGATGGCGTTTATTTCTATCGCTTAACTGCAGGTGATTTCACGGCGATAAAAAAAATGGTATTATTGCGGTAGCGGTTTGATTTATCAAACGAAAACCCGTCCCGATAAAATCGGGACGGCTATGATAGCAGAAGTGTGATTCATTGCACAAAAATGGATTAAAGAAAAGCCAGAGACATTGTTATGCTAAATCCAGAAAATCAAGAAGTTTCTCTACTTGATTCACATTATACCTTTGAATCCTTTATTATCGGGGGGGGAAATCGTTTGGCTTATGCGGCTTGTAAAAAGGTAGCCGAGTCGCCAGGAACCCTCTACAATCCTCTATTTATTTATAGTGGGGTAGGGCTGGGGAAAAGTCATCTTCTTCAGGCTATTGGGAATTCTGTGCAAAACTTGTATCCTGAGTGGAAAGTCTTCTGTCTCAACGGAGCTAAATTTGCTGAGGAGGATTTGACAAAAATTAAAGGGGTAAATTTATGGTTGATTGATGATTTTCAACTCCTTTTGCCTGAAAGTCATCTTCAATTGCGTCTCTTGCCTATCTTTGATTTGATGTTAGCCTTAGACCGCCAGATAGTGGTGACTGCTGATACTCTTCCCTATGAAATGAAGGGGTTAGATAAAAAACTGCTTTCTCGTTTTCAAGGAGGACTGATTGTCGGCATCAAAGATTTATCTCATTCAGATAGAATAGCAATTTTGAAGAAAAAAGCGGCCACAAAGAATTTTTCCTTAAAAGAAGAAGTGGCAGGAGAAATTGCCAAACGGGTTATATCTAATGTGCGAGAATTAGAAGGAGCCTTGAACAGAGCTATGCTCTATGCCTCTATTCTGAATGAAGGAGAACTTCATTTGGAAATGATTGATGAGATTTTCCCGCTGACTTTAGTGCCCCAAATGCCAAAAGCAGTGCTCGAAACAAAAACAGAGAAAGAAATAGCCGTTGGTGGAAAAAATATAGAAGAGATTAGTGGTGAATTTGGTGATTTTCTTTTCGGAGTGCAGTCAAAAGTAGCCGGCTTCATTAAAGAACAACAAAAAGAAGACAATTTAAGAAAGGATTATAAAGAAAAAATTTATATTTGGAAGATGAAAGGTTTCAATGTGGCAAACTTGGAAGGGATGATAGAATTTGCTCCGATTGAAGAAGTGAGCCGGGAGTTTCTTGAATTTACTAATAATGTGCAGAGGCTTTATGATTTACAAGGATTATTCGGTCAACTGGTGGAGAAAGCAAAGCCAGAGGAAATTGCTTCTATTGAATCAAAACTCTTTGATCCGAAGAAAGCAGATGTCCTGGAAACAGAAATAAGAGCATTGGAAAAAAGAATTTTAGGACAATCTTTCGCTAAGGAAGAAAAATTAAAAGAAGAAGAATCAAAAGAGATAGCTTTACCTTCACCAATTACCTCAGAAATTGAAATTCCCGAAGAAAAATTTGAATTTCATCTCGGGGCTCACCCCGAGGTAGGACTTTTGGTTGAAGACTGGGAAATATTTGAAGAAAGATTAGAGGAAGCTTATTGAATGGCCATTAAAGGGACTTTTAAGGAAGTCAGCTTTCCTGATGTGCTTCAATTACTTTCTACAGGACGAAAGACCGGTTGTCTGAAAGTAACGGATGGGCAGAATTTTGGGCACATCTATTTCCACGAAGGAAACATTTCCTTCAGCAATATCTTAAACCGCAAGGACCGGATGGGAGATATTCTGGTTCACGAAGGTAAAATTACTCCTGAACAATTGGAAATGGCTTTACAAAGACAGAAGGAGAAAGGAAGCAAACAGAGAATTGGAGATATTCTCATAGAAATGGGATTAATCACTAATGATGAACTTGCCAGTTATGTCTGCTTCCAAATTGAAGAGGCGATTTTTACTCTGCTCCGCTGGCCAGAGGGTCAATTTTACTTTGAACCCGATATTTTACCAATAGAAGAAAATATTACTGTTTTTCTGGATGTCCAGAATCTTCTTTTAGAAGAAGCCAGAAGAATTGATGAATGGCAAAATTTAGAAAAGAAACTGCCTTCATATGATACAATCTTAGAAAGAGTTCTTCCTTTAGAGAAAGCCGGACTTCCCTTATTGAGTCCAGAAGAAGAGAAAATTTTCTCTTTAGTTAATGGGCAGTGGAGTTTAGAGGAAATCATTCAACAAAGTGGATATGGTGAGTTTAAAACCTGTAAGATTGTTTACGGATTACTTCTTTCCGGTTTGCTCAAGAGAGCCGGGCAGAAAAAAGAAGAGCTAACAGTAAAAGATTTAAGCATGATTGAGGAACATCGTAATTTGGGGAGCGCTTTCTATAAGACAAAAATGTACGAGGAGGCTTTGAGAGAGTATCGTCGTATATTGGAAATTGTACCTCATCAGGCTGAAGCCAGATTTTTTCTCGGATTAATTAACTTTCAACAAGGCGATTTTCCTACAGCCGCGATAGAATTTCAAGAGGCAATTGCTCTGGAAACAAACAAGCCTTTTTTCTATAATAATTTTGGATTGGTCCTTGAACATTTGGGCGATTACTGGGGAGCTATCAGTCAATACCAAAAGGCTTTAGAACTTAATTCAAACAACAAAAAAATTTTAACTAACCTTACTGTCTGTTATTATAAAAGTGGTGAGTATGAAAAGGCTTCAGAAATTTGTCGGAAACTTTTAGCACTTGACTCAGAAAATGAAGTAGCTCACTTCTATTTAGGACTTCTATCTCTGCATCGTGGTGATTATCACGGGGCATTAGAATGTTGGAAAAAAGGGAGTGCCACCAAGTCACCTTATTTTGGATTCCTTAATAATTTAGGAGTCATCTTTGAACGAGAAGGAAATGTGGAAGAGGCGGAACGTTATTATAAAGAAGCCTTAAGAATTTCTCCTGATTCTATTGATGTTTGCCGTAATTTAGCCGACCTTTACTACCGCAGTGGTCAATACGAGAAAGCGGTGGAAACCTTCCTGCGCTTGGTGGCATTGAAAGAATCGGGAGAGGTTTTTGCTAAATTAGGAAATCTCTTTTTTAAACAAGGGAAAAAAGAACAGGCTATTCAATACTGGGAGAAGGCCTTAAATCTTGACTCAACTAACGAAGTTCTGAAACGAAACATTTTTTTGGCAAAAAGAACATAATGGACGAAATAGAAGCCTTTGCTCTGCTGAAGAAGAAGATTAAAGACCAGACGGGATTTAATGCTGAGCAATATAAGGAGAGACCGTTCAGGCGACGAATTGCCGTGAGAATGAGAGCAAATAAAATCACTTCTTATGTAGACTATCTGGTTCTATTAGAAAAAAAAACTGGTGAGTATGACCTACTCTTAAATACCCTCACGATTAATGTTACTAAATTCTTTCGCAATTACGAAACCTATGAAGCCGTGAGAGAAAAGATATTTCCCAAAATGATTAAAGAAAATCAAAGAGGAATCTTGAGGTTTTGGAGTGCGGGGTGTGCCAGTGGTGAGGAGCCATATTCCTTGGCTATAGTTCTTCAGGAATTTTTAGGAGAAAGGAAAGAAAAGGTCAAATTTGAAATTTACGGCACTGACATTGATGAAGAAAGCCTCCAAAGAGCAATCAGCGGTGAATACACCGAATTTAGTATGACCGAGATACCACCATACCTTTGTCAGAAATATTTTTCTTTCAATGGAAAATATAAAATCAAAGAAGATGTTAAGCAAACAGTGCAATTTTTGAAACTTGATTTAATGGAAAAACCAACCTTTAATGAGCTGGATATAATCTTTTGTCGCAATGTCTTGATTTATTTGAGCCGTGAAGCTCAGGAGAGGATTTTGGTCAATTTCTATGATTCTTTGCGTCCTGGAGGATACCTTGTTTTAGGGAAGGTAGAAACTATTTTAGGTGAAATGCGCCGTCGTTTTGAAGTCTTTGATGGAAAAGAACGTATCTTCCGTAAACCAATAAAGGAAAATTCTCCCGCCTTTGGCGGGATCCCGCTAAAAGCGGGAAAATATCAAAAATCTTCACCACAAAGCCTAGGTGAATCTGCCTCCGGCTGAACTTGCCGAGACTTGTAGTGCGAGGCTTTAGCCTCGCTTAAAGAAAAGCGACCTTACAAGGTCGCACTACTTTGATATTTGAGAGCATAGGAATTTCAATCTTGCCAAGCAGAATCAAAATTCCGATGCGGATTAGGGGGCTTGGGGGAAATAATCTGATTTCCCCCAAGGGGTGACAGCGAAAAAATGCGAGGAAAAGGAGCATTTTTGAGCGTCAGAGAGGGGCGAAGCCCCTCTGAAAGATACCTGAGCGCAGCGAGGGCTATCTTGTTTTTGAATTTAATAGATGCTTGAACCAGTTAAGGTAAAAATCGCAGATTTTAGAATTGGAATGAGCCCAGAAATATTAGCTACCTCTGCCCTGGGTTCTTGTTTAGCAATTATTCTCTACGATGCCAAAAAGAAAATCGGTGGTTTAGCCCATGTAATGTTGCCAGATTTTTCTCTTTGTAAAGACAAGGATAATCCGGCCAAGTTTCCCGTTTCAGCCATAGATGCGATGGTTGAAGAAATGAAAAAAAAGGGAACTAATATCAAAGACATCACTGCCAAATTGGTAGGTGGAGCCAATATGTTTGCTAATGTAATAAGGCGAGAAGTTGGCACAATGAATATTGGTGAGCGAAACATTCGTCAGGCCAAAGAACATTTGCAAAAACGGGAGATTCCCCTTGTCTCTGAAGATACCGGAGGAGATTACGGTCGCTCTCTGGAATTTTATTTGGAAACTGGTTTGGTCATAGTAAAATCTGTCCGGATGGGGAACAAAGAAATTTAGGGTATAGTTTATAGTGTATAGTTGATAGTTGAAAAGTTTCCTTACTGCACACCGCAGACTATAAACTATCAACTATAAACTGATTATGGTTAAACCTATTAAGATTTTGATAGTAGACGATTCTGCCCTAATGCGCAAGATGATTTCGGATTTGCTTTCCACAGACTCTGCATTGTCAGTCATCAATACGGCCAAAGAAGGTAAAGAGGCTCTCCAAAAAATCAAAGAACTTAAACCAGATGTAGTCACTCTGGATTTAGAAATGCCTGGCTGGGATGGGCTCTTTACTCTTTCAAAGGTAATGAAGGAAGTTCCATTACCAGTAGTAATGCTTTCAGCCCATACCCGAGCTGGTGCCGCAGCAACCGTAAAGGCTCTAGAACTGGGAGCAGTAGATTTTGTCTCTAAGCCTTCTGGTCCTATCTCAGTAGATATTGAGAAAATTAAGGATGAATTGATTGCTAAGGTTAAAGTAGCCGCTACGGTTAATCCACTTAATTTGAGAACTTCAGAGAAACGAAGCTCGGCACAAATTGTTTCTTCCCCCAAAGGTCGGGGTCTTTCCGATTTTTCAAAAGCTAGTCCTGACCGGGTAGTGGCTATTGGTGCTTCTACTGGTGGAACGAGAGCACTTTCTCAAATTCTGCCCCAGTTGCCAAAAGATCTACCAGCTGGTATTTTAGTGGTGCAACATATGCCACCAGGGTTTACCCGTTCTTTAGCCGAAAGGTTGGATAAACAGAGTGCTATTCACATTAAAGAAGCAGAGGAAGGGGATTTGGTGGAAAAAGGAAAAGCCTTAATTGCTCCGGGAAATTTTCATATGAAGGTAGTAAGCGAAGAGGGAGAGGAAAGGGTTGTTCTATCCCAGGACCCACCTCGGTTAGGAGTGAGACCCTCTGTTGATGTAATGATGAATTCGGTGGCTGAGGTTTGCCACGAAAGGGTAATAGGAGTGATTCTCACTGGGATGGGACATGACGGAATGGAAGGCGTAAAAAAGATTAAAGGAAAAGGAGGAATTACTATTGCCGAAGATTCTTCCACCTGTGTTGTTTTTGGAATGCCGAAAGCCGCTATTTCTACTGGCTGTATAGATAAAATTGTTCCTTTACCAGAAATTGCTCAAGAGATTGTAAAGACCTGCTAATTCAAATATTAAAAATCAAAAATCTCCCGCCTTTGGCGGGATCCCGCTAAAAGCGTGGGAAATATCAAAATTAAGGAACAGAAATGCTTATTAGATTTATCCCGCACCTATCCTCCACGATGCCAAGCACCGATTTAGGATAGGTGCGGGATAAATTCCACAATTTTGATTTTTGCATTTTGATATTTGCATTTATGCCGAACAAAGCGAGGCATATCTGGAGTGCTTTTATGGATTTCAAAAGCTATAAAGAAGAATTAGAAAAAAAATGCGAGAAGATTGAAGAAGAACTGGCGACTGTTAAAACAAAAGAAGAGAAAGAATCGCTGGAACAAAAGATTAGAGCTTTATATAAAGAAATTGCTGGAGAAATCAGAGAGTTACAGATAATTCAAGAGCGGATAAAATCTACCATAGATAAATTCAAAAAACTTCAGGTGACTGAGACGGAGGATGATACCAAAATAATGATTCGCTCTTTTGTTCAAGCGATGACTACTGATACTCTGGGCAGTTCAACTTATATTGCCGAAGGTTGGAACTATATTTGCGCCGGAAAATATGATGAAGCAATCACCGTCCTAAAGAATGCTTTGAAATTGGATGCTTCAGATTTGAACACCATGACCTTATTGGGCTGGGCCTACAGTTACAAGGGGATGTATGATGAAGCACTTGGGATTTGTCTTCAGGTTTTGCAAAAAGACCCTGAGAACGCTTCAGCGCGCAACAATGTGGGGTTTATCTGTTATAAGAAAGGTATTTATGGTGAAGCCATTGAGCACTTGAGCCGGGTAATTAAACATTCAGCCAATCGGTTAGCAGTGCTCTACGCCCATTATTACTTGGGATTGGTCTATCTTGAACGTCGGATGTTAGACGATGCTGTCTTCTTTTTTTCTAAAGCAATTGTTTTAGGGCCAAATTTAATTGAAGCTTATTATCATCTGGGAATTACCTACCAAATGAAAAAGATGGAGGGGGCGGCAATTGAAGAATGGAAGCGATGTTTAAAACTTTCTCCCCAGAATTGGTGGGCTAAAAAGGCAAAAGAACAATTAGAATTAGGCGGGCTTGATATTTAATATTTGGATTTGTAATGTTGCATTTCTTAACTTTTCGTTTGGCAGGAGAAGAATACGGCCTAGACCTTTCTTCAGTAGAAGAAATCATTGAACCAAGATATATTCAGGTACTTCCGGGACTGCCTGTTTCCTACTTGGGAATTATGGAACTGCAAGGTAGAAATATTCCGGTGATTGATTTGATGGCTTGTTTGAAATTATCCGCCCAAGGAGAAATGTTAAACAATGCACTACTCATCTGCAGATTCTCCTCTGCCTGTCTGAGTGGACAGGCGGGGGGGGGCAGGGAAGGCACCCCTGGCGGAGAGAGGGAAATTGGAATATTAGTTGATGAAGTGGGCGAAACTCTTGCAATTTCCCCAGAGGAAATTAGGCCTGTGCCTCCACTTTTGTCAAAAGAAAAAGAACATTGGCTGGGAATCGTCCTAAGAAAAGAAAGATTGATTTTGTTAATCAATTTGGAAAAACTTGCTTTATAAACCCCAAATTAGTAATAACCAAATTACCACGGAAACACGGAATTCAAGAAACACAGAATAAAATCTAGTTTTTCATTTCCTTTCCGTGCTTCCGTGCTTCCGTGGTTAAATATCTTGAAAATAGGAGCCCAATACAATGAATAGAAAAATTATTCTGAGTCTCTACGCTTGGATAGTAGCGGCCACTGGTTTTTTCCTCCTCTTTATTAAAAGTGGACAAATTTCCTGGCCTACTGTAGGATTGATCTTTCTCTTTATCCTCCTTCAGATTTTAGTTGAATGGGTTCATGTGCCAATGAGAGGAGGGATTGTTATCACTGTTGATTTTGTCCTCATCTATTTTATATTTCTTTATTTCGGATCTCTTCCCGCCGCCTGGGTAGTAGCACTTGGTTCGCTCTTTCATCAATTCCGGCGAAAGAAGCCGATTCAGAGAGCCTTTTTTGTTGGAGGACAATTTGTCATCGCTACCTTCCTGATGGGTTACCTTTTTAATCTTCTTCAGGGAATTTGTGGAAAGGATGTGTTACAGTGGCGTAATATTTTTCCTCTTTTTATTGGTGTTCTGACTTATGTCCTTACCAACGACATTTTTGTTGATATCTATGCTCTAATTGAAGGTGGAACAAGATGGGAAGAATTGTGGGAGACAACTACAACAGATTTGCTTACCAATTTAGCCTTAGCTCCAATCAGTGTAATATCAGTTTATCTTTTCTCTCGCTTAGGTGTAGTCGGCGGAATTTGGTTGATTCTTCCCTTACTCCTTATGGGCTGGGCTATTCTTACACTCTTAAAAGTGAGGGCGAAAGAGAAGGTTAGTCTTCAGTCGCAACTTTTAGCCGTCACCAGCTTGGTTTTGTTCTTTTCTTTATTTGTCTCTTTAACCGCAGTAACTCTACATTTTGCTAAAGGCTCTAGTCGCATCCTAGAAGTAGCTGGTATTTCTCCATTTGCTTTGATAGGAACTATAAATGACGCTTTAATGGTTGCTGTCGGTTTTTTTCTTCTCTCTTTTCTTTTGGCTGTAGGAATTATCAGAGAATTCGTGCGGCGCCGAATAACTAAACCATTGAATTCAGTGGTTGCTATACTGGAAGATATGGCTAAGGGAGAAGCAGATATTTCTACAAGAATTGAAGTCCCTTCAGCTGATGAGATCGGCACTTTGGCAGAAAATTTCAATGAATTTATGGGTAAATTAGAAGATATTGTCATGGCTGTTTCAAATACTGCCAGCGGAGTCGCTTCAACTTCTGAGGAACTTGCGGCTTCAGCCGAAGAAATGAACGCTTCGCAGGAGGAAATTGCTTCTACTACTCAGAAGATTTCACAGGGAACAGCTACTCAATCCACGGCGGTGAAGGAAACAATCCAAAGCATCGCAGAGATTACCAATTCGGTTAATGAGATAAATACTAAGGCAAAGGATTCAGTTACTGCTACTCAAGAAGCTTCCCAAATGGCTAAGCGAGGAGGAGAGGCGGTTATTGAAGTAGTAGAGAGGATGCAGGAAATTGACCAGTCAATGTTGGACCTTTCTACTCTGGTTGAGAAATTGAACTCCAACTCTACGCAAATTGGAGGGATTGTTGATTTAATTAGTTCTATCGCTTGGCGAACAAATCTTTTAGCTTTGAATGCCGCTATTGAAGCCGCCAGAGCCGGAGAAGTTGGAAGAGGTTTTTCTGTAGTGGCTTCTGAAGTTAAAAAATTAGCAGAACGTTCGTCTAAGGCGGCTAAAGAGATTACGAGTTTGATTAGAGAAATTCAAAATGAAACGCAATTAACTGTTGAGTCTACTAAAGACAGGATGACCAAGGTCAAAGAAGGAAGAGAAAAAGCCGAGAGTGCCGGGAAAGCCTTAGGTGAAATTATTTCGGTAGTGGACAAAGTTTCAGGAATGGCTCAAGGGATTTCTCAAAGTAGTAACCGAGAGGTAGAACAAACACAGAAGATTGTAAAGGCCGTAGAAAAAATTGCCACCGTGGCTGAGGAGACAGCTACGGGAATGGAACAATCAGCCGCCGCTCAAGAAGAACAAACTGCCTCAATGCAAGAAATGACAGCCTCAGCCCAAGAATTGGCTAAAGCGGCAGAGAAATTGAAAAGCCTGGTAGAAAAATTTAAAATCTCTCCTAAATAAAACCACTGATAATATAAGGAGAAAAAGAATGAAAGACCTCGAGCAAAACTTCAAATTATTTGAAAAAGAGCAGGAAGAAACTTATAAAGAAGCTTTACAAATATCAGTTAAGACAAGATGGGGTAATATCATCAAAATAGGTGTTCTCCTCTTCTTAGCCAAGATTTTAAAATTACCCATTCCATTCTGGGCTTTGGGCCTCTTTGTCATGCTTAGTGTTTCTTTCAATACTCTGTTTTTTTGGGGTTTGAAGAGGAAATACTACTTCTTTTGGACGAAATACTTGAGTATGACCTTTGATATTCTGCTTATTACTTTTTTAGTCTATTATACAGGAGCCGCCGAGAGTCCTTTTTTCCTCCTTTATTTTTTGGCTTTCTATCACGAAGGAATTAGAAAGGGATATAAAGAGGGCTTTTTTGGTGTAGGGTTGGTGGTGGTTTGCTATTTGCTGATTCTTATTCTGTCTCAGCAGATATTATTGCATCCGATTAGAGAAATATTGAAACTCGCTTCCTTCTGTTTGGTTGGATATTATATGATTGTGCCTGCGGCGAAAATATTAGAGAAGATTAAGAAAATGCGGGTGGTAATTGCTACGGCAGAAAGAGGTGATTTGGGCAAAAGAGTAAAGACCGAAGAAAAAGACGAATTAGAATGGTTGGCTATTAGCCTTAATGCAATGTTAGACCGGTTCCAAGAGATTGTGCTTGAGGTAACGAAGGTTGCTTCAGAAGTGGCTTCTACGGCTCAAGAGCTTTCAGCTTCGGCAGAAGAAATGAATGCTTCGGCTGAGGAAATCTCTGGAACAGTTCAACAGATGGCCAAAGGGGCGGCTCAACAATCAGAAAGAATTACGGAAATATCTAAGGAGGTAGAGAATGTTTCCGCTTCTACGAGGAAGATTGATTCTCAGGTGAGGATGACGGCGGTTTCCTCTCATCGTTCAACCGAGGCGGCTGTTGGTGGAATGCAGGCGGCACAACATAGTGTTACTAGGATGACCGAAATTTTCACGGTAGCAAACCAAACGGCAGAACGAGTTCAATTGCTTAGTCAACATTCAAAGCAAATTGGTGAAATTGTTGGGCTGATTACCAGTATTGCTGAGCAAACAGACCTTTTGGCACTAAATGCCGCTATTGAAGCGGCTAAAGCTGGCGAAGCTGGCCGGGGATTTACAGTGGTGGCTGAGGAAGTCCGAAGATTAGCGGTTGAATCTGCCCAATCAACGGAAAGAGTGAGCACCCTCATTCGGGAGATAGAAAGGGAAATAGCCGAAACCGTAGAAATGATTGAAAAAGAAAAAGAAGTGGTCATCTGGGGTAAGGAAACAGTGGATAAAGCGGAAGAGGCATTGAAGTTGATTAATAGCACGGTGACTGTCGCTTCCACTATGGTGAGACAGATTGCTGATGTCAGTAAAGCTCAATCTGAGAGCACTCAACAGGTGGTCAAATCAGTGGCAGACATTTCCACCGTGGCTTTAGAAACCGCGGCTAATACAGAAGAAGTGGCAGCCGCCGTGCAAGAACAGACCGCTTCAATGCAGGAGATGTCGGCCTCAGCCCAAAGTCTGGCAGAATTGGCGGAGAAACTGAAAAATCTAGTTGGTAAGTTTGAAGTGGAGTAACTCGTTAAATGAATACTCAAAGAATCCTTACCATTAAGATAGGAAAACAAATCTTTGGCATAAAGATTGAGCAAGTAAAAGAAATTGTCAGAAGGGGAGAGATTCTTGAGAAGCAGAAATTGCCTCCACAAGTTTTGGGAATAGTTTCTTTTAGGGGAATAAATATTCCATTGGTAAATTTGGCTTTTCAATTGAATTTAACTGATGAAAAAAAACCTAAAGGTAAAAAAAATTTTCTTCTCAGTGAAATAAAAGGAATTAGTCTTGGGTTTTTAATTGATGGAGCCGGGGAAATATTAGAAGTTAGTGAAGAGAAAATCAAATTACTTCCACCGCTTATTTTAAACAAAAGGAATTCTTCTTGCCTCTCCGCCATTTTGCAAACCGAGGAGAGACTTATTATCATTCTCAATTTAGAAGGAATCTTAAGCGAGAGAGAATTGAAGAAATTGGTTCATCACTAACCGCTATGCGCCACGAGCCAATAGCCATAATGCTTTGTCAACTAAATAAAGGTATGATTTCACAGAAATCTGTGTAGATGTAACCCTTATTTATTTTACCAGGCACCATAAGCCAATAGATGGCGGAAGACGGAGAGCGGAAAGATGTTTGATATTTCTGGAAAATATCAGATTCAGGAAACCATTGCTACCGGTGGAATGGCTACCATTTATAAAGGGATTCAAACTACTTTGGGACGAGAAGTAGTGATCAAGAAACTTCACCCTCATTTAGCCTCAGATGAAAATTTTGTCAAAAGATTTGAGCGAGAGGCAAAAATCTTAGCAGGACTGAATCACGAAAATATTGTAAAAATCATTGATTATTTTAGAAAAGATGAATCATATTTTATTGTTTTAGAATATATTGAAGGACGCTCATTGAAAGAAATTATTTCCCTAGGTAAACCTATTCCATTACCAGTTGCACTTTATATTTTGAGAGAAATTGCCGAGGGTTTGAAATATGCTCATCAAAATGGGATTTTCCATCGGGATATTAAGCCTGCTAATATTATGATTAGTCGTGAGGGTTTGGTGAAAATTACTGATTTCGGACTGGCTTACGCCAAGGAAACTTTTGCCATTACTGACCCAGGAATGTTTGTGGGGACACCGGGTTATCTTGCTCCAGAACAAATCAGAGGGAAAAAGGCAGACGAAAGGTCAGACATTTTTGCTTTGGGTGTCTGCTTTTATGAAATGTTAAGTGGAAGTAACCCCTTTCAAGGTGAAAGCCACTCCGAAACAATCAACAGAGTTCTTGCTGGTGAACCAAAACAACTTCTGAAAAAGTCTGGTAGAGAAAAAGAAAAAATACCAGAACCCATTGAAAAAATTTGTAAGAGACTTTTGAAGAAAGACCCTAAAGACCGCTATCAGAATTTGGAAGAAGTTCTCCGAGAAGTTCACCCTTATGTGGCGGTTTCAAAAGAGACAATAATTAGATACCAAGCTGAACCATTGACCTATTCGCCGAGAAAAGAAGATATAAAAGCTATTCAACTACAAGTAGTAAAAGAGCGAAGACGAAGAACCTTGTTGACCGGTTTTATTTCTATTTTTACCTTGGGAGCAATGGCCATAGTCTTCTTCTTGTATCTACAAAATAGAGACAAATCTTCTATCAATCAAACCCACTATCCACCGGTAGTTATTAGTGATACGACTTCAGTCTCACCTCCTAAAATTACTCCGGAGACTGGTTCCTTATTGGTTCTTTCACAGCCTGAAAGTGCTTTTGTCTATCTTGATGGCCGGAAGAAAGGCATTACTCCTTGCTTGATTGAAGATGTCTTATTAGGTGAGCACTCTTTGCGCTTGGAGAAAGAAGGATTTCAAGGATTCTTGATAAAAAGACAGTTGAGGTCAAAGGAAAAAATTAAAGTAATCGCTAATCTGGTACCAAAGGAAAAGCAGTTTGGCTATTTGAAAATTGCGGTTGTTCCTTGGGCTGCTGTTTATCTGGACCACAAGCCTGTGGGGACGACTCCTTTTCCAAATCCTTTAAAAATAGAAGTAGGAAGATACATTTTAGTTCTGCGCCATCCAAATCGTCGGGAGTATCAGGAGACAATTTCAGTTATACCCAATGATACCCTTGAAAAATCTATAACTATGCCAGAGGCGTATGGCTATCTGAAAGTCGGGGTGACTCCTTGGGCCGAAGTTTATTTAGATGGTGAAAAGGTTGGGATGACGCCTCTTGGTAAACCATTTAGAGTAACCATCGGAGAACATACCCTTCGGTTGGTCAACCCGGGAATCAAAGAATGGGAAGAAAAGATAAATATTCTGGAAGGTGATACCTTGGAAAGATTTAGAGAACTACAATAACTGCAAAGGCAAAATGCAAAATGACAAATAACAAAACTTTTATGAGGAATTCTTATAATTACCACGGAAACACGGAAGTTTAGAAACACGGAATATAATTTTATCCAGAAAAAAACAATTCCCATAATTCCGTGCTTCCGTGGTTTTATAAAAGAGGTTTCAGGGGACAATGTTCTCTGACTATCTAGCAGATGAAATTCAGCGAAATTTGCTGCTTGTTTAGTGTCTTGCTAGTAATGGGGTTTCAGTCACTTTTTGCTGAAACAGATGAAACGGCCCAAAGTGATTTTCTCCTCAATTCTGTTGTTCTTACCTATGAACAAGGAGATTACCAGAAAGCGGTGAATTTAGCCCAACAGGCACTTCAGGATACTACTCTTGAATTTCAGAAATCTACCCAGATTTCACTGCACACCTACCTGGCTTTTTCCTATGTAGCCTTAGAAGAGAGAGAAAAAGCCAAAGAGGAATTTAGTCACATCTTAGACTTAGATGAGTCGTTTACTCTAAATCCTGAGTTTGTTTCTCCCAAAATCATTCAAGTCTTCCGAGAAGTCAAAGAGACAAAATTTCCTAAAAGACCTTCCTATTCCACCACGTTACCTCCAGGAGGACCGGAAAAGGGAGTATCTCCGTTACTACCCTGGAAAGGCGTTTTTTATCGCTCTTCCCTTTTGCCAGGTTGGGGGCAGAGCTTTCGTGGTGAACGAAAGAAAGGGAAAATTCTCAAATATTCTTTTCTCACCGCTTCAGCTGGTCTGATTTCTACACATATAGCTTATCTTGTAACTCACAATGCGTATTTAAATGCCAAAGAGCCGGGAGACATTGAAAAGAAATATAAACGCTATGATTTTTGCTATCGCACTCGCACATTTTTTATTAGTCTTACGGCGGCAACTTATCTTTATAATATAATGGATGCTCTCTTGACAGAAAGTCCTCAGCAGAGATAGGCAATGATAGTTTTAAAACAGAAGGCAAAAGGCAGATGGCAGATTTTTTCTTGCTTCTTGCTTCTTTTTTCTTGTTTCTTTCTTTCCTGCGGACCACACGCAAAGCGAGATAATCCTTACGACCCCATAAATCTTTCCGGCAAAGGAACGGTAAAAGGGACAGTTTCTAATCGTCGAGGAAACTCTGTCTCGGATGTGACAGTGATTATCCCTTCGGTTAATTTGGCTGGCAGAATTTCGGAAACATCTTATGAGATAACCGGAATTCCACCAGGAGTCCACAAAATCGTGGCTACTGCACCAGGATACTCAGAAGAAGATACTACGGTGCAAGTTTTTCCTGACAAGACAATTGACAACATAAATTTTATTCTTTACGGTATCCCGAAATTTTCTGGAGACACCGTGCGTTCGGTGCATCTTTTCTTTATAGGTCCATTATCCAATGAGGTTTATTATGTTGAGACCAAGGCAAAATACAATCATCCTGATGGGCTAGACTGGATTGGAGATTCGGTCTTTGTGAAGGTAAACCAAACTTATTGTCGGGCAGATTCTCATCCCCGTATTGACGATTATACAAGTTACTTTTATAAGTATTTCAGAGACGCAAGCACAATAGACACGCTCGTGGGAAGGCAATTTGTCTTCAGAGCAAAAGATTGGTACTCCAAGTATATCGGAGAATCAAATCCACACATATTATCTCGTGTTATTAAAAACTATCCAGATTCGCTTGACCCCGATGGTTACTATGATACACTTTGGGTTGCCACTGATAGTCTTAAATGGAGGAAACTTACTTTAGTAGGTGACACTCCATTTTGTTGGGATATAAAAATTCTTAAAGATTCACTGATTGTTTGGGAAATTACAGGGATTCCTTCATCTCAGACTTGGTGTAAGGTTGGCATTTCCCTTCCTTCTGAACGTTATAAATGGTGGGTCTATGTGCGTGATATTAATGGGAATCTCTCGGGTAGAGAAGGACAATTTGTGGTTCCGTAGAAACAGAGAAAGCGCGGGAATCCTATGGACGAGTTATGAATAATCTTTCATCAGCTAGACCGGGCGGGCCGGCTCAAGAAGATTTATTAGCGCTCTATCACATCAGTCAAGTTATCAATTCTATCTTGGACCTTGAAGAACTGCTAAATCGGGTGATGGATTTGGTGATAGAAAGAACCAAAGCCGAACGGGGTTTTGTGGTCTTAAAAGATGAGACTAGGCAAGAATTAAAGGTGAAAGCCGCACGAAATTTTGAAAGACAGACGATTGAAGACCCCACCGAAATTTCCTATACGATTGTGCATAAAGTAATCAATGAAGCAAACCCAATTCTCACCTCTGATGCCAAGACCGACCCCCGCTTTGCTGGTTCAGAAAGTGTTTTTCTCTATCACATCCTTTCAATTCTTTGCGTGCCACTAATTAAAAGGGAAAAGATTATCGGTGTGATTTATATTGACAGCCGGACTATAACCAATGTATTTTCTGAAAGAGACCTTAATTTCCTTATCGCCTTTGCCAATCTGGCGGCTATTGCTATTGATAATGCTTTATTACAAGAAAAACTGAAGAGCGAGAATATAGCCCTGAAAGAGGAAATCAAAGGAAAATATCGGTTTGAGAATATTATCGGCCGTGGGAAAAAAATCCAGGAAGTTTTGGAAATAGTAGAGAGGGTAATTGAGAGTTCTGTGCCGGTTCTCTTAGAAGGAGAAAGTGGGACTGGGAAAGAGTTAATTGCTAGGGCAATTCACTTTAATGGCCCACGAAGTGAAAAAAAGTTCGTTGCTCAGTATTGCGGTGCTCTGCCAGAGACACTATTAGAGGCAGAATTGTTTGGCTATAAGAAGGGTTCTTTTACCGGAGCCAGTAGTGATAAACCAGGACTGTTTGAAGTGGCTGATGGCGGCACATTTTTCCTTGATGAAGTCGGAGAGATTTCTCCTTCAATTCAGACAAAACTCTTGCGGGTGCTTCAGGATGGTGAAATCCGCAGAATCGGCGAGACCGAACCACGAAAAGTGGATGTCCGGATTATTTCCGCTACCAATAGAAACCTTGAAAGTGAAGTAAAAGAAGGAAAATTTAGAGAAGACCTCTTTTATCGCTTAAAAGTAGTGGGGATTAGACTCCCACCTTTGCGCGAAAGAAAGGAAGATATTCCTATTTTAGTCCAACATTTCCTAAAAAAGACACAGGTGTTTACACCAAAAGGAATAAAAGGTATTGAGGAGAAGGCAATAGACGCCCTTCTCCATTATAACTGGCCGGGCAATATTAGAGAGCTGGAAAATGTTATTTCCTATGTAATAGTGATGGCTAAAGGTGAAATAATTTCTCTTTCTGACTTACCATCTGAAATCATAGAACAGAAAAAAGAGGTAGGTCCCAGATTCGTTAGAAAGACCAAAAGTTTGAAAGAAGCAGAAAAAGAAATAATTCTAACTGCTTTCCGAGAAGCAGGGGGTGACCGAAAGAAAGCTGCAAAGAAATTAGGTATTTCCCTGAGAACCTTGCAGTATAAATTGAAAGAATATGGTGAGTGATGCAAAATTTGCACTTTTGATGCAAAATTTGCGTTTTCATCTAATTCATTGAAAATGAAAGACTTATCTTTTTTTCTGAGTGCAAAATTTGCACTTTTTCTTTTTCGTTAAAAATTCTGTCCCGATGGTAAATCGGGGCTATTTTTTTTATAACTACTTTAAAAATCAAAAAGTTATCGTTTGTAATTCTGGAAAAATTTTTATTCTCTCCATTCTTGGCATATAAATTGCATATATAAAAAATAGATAATGCTAACCTTATTACTATAACGCTTAGAAGGTCATCTTGGAGCCTAGGAAATTGAATAATTACCACGAAAACACGAAATTTAGAAAGCACGGAGTTCAAAAAAATTCGTGATTTCGTGCCTTCGTGGACACACTATGTCAAGCTCTTTTTAACTTGTTTGACAAATTAATCGAAATTGACTGTCTGGCAAAATTAGCGAGCAAGAAATTTTCGTCGTAAGTGAGATTGTTTTTCCAC
>JBFLXN010000179.1:0-5339 GCA_040755715.1 Candidatus Edwardsiibacteriota bacterium | reverse complement strand
GTTTGTTTTGGGGATGATTAAAAGGGCAATGATGGTGAACCAAAAGCCCTTTTTCATTGTGGTTTTTATTGTGTTGGTCATTTTAACCTCCTGTGTTTTGGTTTAGGGTGTTTTTAAGGCACACCCCTTTTTTAGTTACGCTTCACGCTTTACGCTTTACGCTCTACGCTTTACGCTCTACGCTTTACGCTTTACGCTTTACGCCTTACGCTGTACGCTTCACGTCTTACGCATTTAGCGTTTAGCGTTAAGCGTTCAGCGTTTAGCGTTTAGCATCTGGCGTCCAGCGTTTTGCGTCTAGCGTTTTGCGTCTAGCGTTTAGCGTCTAGCGTTTTGCGTCCAGCGTTTTGCGTCTTGCAGTTCCTTAGATTTGCCTCACATCACCTCCTTTTTACGCTTCACGCTTGACGCTCCACGCTTGACGCATTTAGCGTCTGGCGTTCAGCGTCCAGCGTTTGGCGTCTAGCGTTCAGCGTTTTGCGTCTAGCGTTTTGCGTCCAGCGTTGTTCATTTCCCCAAGGCATCAAGAATCTGTCTTCTGGTGCGCTCATTTTCTTCAACAATGAGTTTAGCAATCAACTCAAGTCCTCTATCCATCCTCTCAAAGCCTTTATCCATCCTTTCAAATCTCTTATCTATTCTTTCTAATACTTTATCTATTTTATTTAATACCCTACCATTTTGTCTTAATACCCTTGCTAAAATTACTGATAGATAGGCCCCCAGCAGAGCGAAATAGATACCAAATAGAATCTGAATTAAACTCATATTACACCTCCAATCTAAAATTAAATCTCCTGTTCTTGTTTAATTTTACTAAATCTCAAGTCCGTTTGTCAAGTTTTTTTTATTGAAAAAAAACAAGGACTGGGGAGAACAATTTTTCTTTTGACAATTTCCATATTATATGATATACTAAAAGACAGTTCATCGGTTAGGGTTACGAAGCCCGTATCGTTGTTCGTTAAGTGGTTACGGTTTTTAAAGCCGAATGACCTAACCCTTAACCGAAACAGGCTTCCTAACCGTAACCCCTTTTTTATACCGACTTATGCAAGGAGGGACCAATGGAGCGGAAGTGGATTTTGCCTAAGGAATTTGCTTTGGATTTAATTGATGGGTGGGCTAAAGTTTTACAGACCCACCCTCTGATTGTTCATATTCTGATGAATCGGGGATTTGAAAATTTACTAGAGGCCAAAAATTTCCTCTGCCCGAAATTGGAAAATCTTTGTGAGCCATTTTTGATGAACGATATGGAAAAAGCTTGTCAGAGAATGGCCAAAGCAATTTCCGAACACCAAAAAATTATGATTTACGGTGACTATGATGTGGATGGAATTACTGCCACTGCTCTCTTGTATAGAGTGCTCAAGAAGCTAGGAGGAGAGGTCATTTGTTACCTTCCAGAGAGAAGCAAAGAAGGTTATGGACTTTCCGAAAGAGGTATTGAGGAAGCCAAACGAACGGAGGTTAAATTACTGATTTCTGTTGACTGTGGCATTACCGCTAATTCAGAAATTGAAATGGCTAATCAACTGGGAATTGACTGCATTATTACTGACCATCACGAACCTAAAGAAGAGTTGCCCAAAGCTATCGCCATACTTGCTCCAAAGACTAAAGGGAGTGCATATCCCTATGAAGATTTGGCTGGAGTAGGAGTCGCCTACAAATTAGCTTGTGCCTTGGTAAGATTTTTAGGCCTAGAAACAAAGTGGCTTGAGTCCTACTTGGATTTGGTCGCTTTAGGAACTATCGCTGATATTGTGCCTTTGACTGGGGAAAATCGGATTTTTGCCAAAGTGGGGTTGGAGAGAATATCAAATTCCGATAACCCAGGGATTCGGGCTTTAATTGAAGTTAGTGGTCTTTCTACGAAGAATATTGAAAGTGGGCATGTCATCTTTATTTTAGCCCCCAGAATAAATGCTGTCGGTCGGATGGGACCAGCAACGCCTGGTTTGCGACTACTGCTAACCGAAGACGAAGAGGAAATCAAAGAATTGGCTAAATTTCTTGATACAGAAAATAGAAGGCGAAAAGAATTGGATGACCAAATCTTCTCTGAGGCACTAAAAATGGTAGAAGATAATGTTGACCTGAAAAATGAAAGGGTCATTGTTCTGGCTTCTGAAGAGTGGCATCAGGGTGTGATAGGAATTGTGGCTTCAAGATTAGTAGAACAATACTATCGTCCGACAGTGTTGATTGCTTTGGAGGAAGAGCGCGGTAAAGGTTCCGCTCGCTCAATCGCCCGTTTCCATTTACATCAGGCATTAAAGGAGTGTCAAGAACACCTTCTAACTTTTGGAGGACATAAATATGCCGCTGGCTTGACCATTGAAAAATCACAAATTAGAAATTTCCGCACAAAACTGAACGAAATTGCTAAACAGAAGCTCAGCTCCGAAGACCTTATTCCTGAACAGTTAATTGATGCTGAAATTGAATTGGAAAAACTTGATTTTGAAATCAGCAAAGCCTTAAGGCTCTTTGCTCCTTTTGGTTCAGGGAATAGACATCCGGTACTTTTGGCGAGAAATTTAGAAGTATTAGGTACTCCTTATATCGTTGGAAATAATCATCTCAAGTTCAAAGTGAAAAAGGGGAAGAAAACTTTAGATACGATTGGCTTTAGATTGGGAGAATTGTTGGATGAGCTTGAAGCGGGCGAAAGATATCTGGATTTAGCCTTTGTTTTAGAAGAAAACGAATGGCAGGGATTGAAGAAACTTCAATTGAGAGTGAAGGATATGAAGGTGCAAACAGCAGGAAGAAAGAGGTGAAAAGAAGATGCGTAAGATGAGAGACGGAAACAAAACAAAAGGACAACTCGTAAGAGATATAACTGAGCGCAAGCGGACGGAGCAAGCGCTACTGACTTCTGCCCAGGAATGGCGCACCACTTTTGACACTATTAGCGACTGTGTTAGTCTGTTAGACCTGAAAGGGGAAATACTGCGGTGCAACCGCGCT
Source organism: Candidatus Edwardsiibacteriota bacterium (assembly GCA_040755715.1). Lineage (GTDB taxonomy): Bacteria > Edwardsbacteria > AC1 > JBFLXN01 > JBFLXN01 > JBFLXN01. The sequence continues at coordinate 2,360 of JBFLXN010000179.1, read as the reverse complement.
ATGAGTAATCTATTGAGAAAACCCTTCAGCGAGATTATTGGTCATATTTGTTGGGAGCTTATACACAACGCATCAGGACCAATTGAAGGGTGTCCGTTCGTGCGCATGAGGAAAACCCGCCAAAGAGAGACTTTGTCCCTACTGATTGACAACAGATGGTTTAGCATTTTCCTAGACCCGATTCTGGACGAAACCGGGAATGTTGTTGGTGCAGTTCATATTATGTCCGACATTACCGAGAGGAAGAAGGCGGAGAGGGAGCTGGAAAAATATCGGTTGATAAGCGAAAATACGAGTGATTTAGTTGCCTTAACTACCTTTGATTTGAATGTGACTTACACATACATTAGTCCATCACACAAAAGAACCCTTGGGTATGAATCTGAAGAGCTAATAGGTAAATCAATGCTTAATCTTATCAATTCAGAAGACAAATTGAAGTTGCTTATGATGTTAAGGAAATATATTGAGTCAAAAACCCTGGAGCACTTTGCTAGGGGAAGTCCAAATCTCTCTGAGGTTATTGAATTACGCATGAGGGACAAATACGGAAAGTGGCATTACCTGCAAACTACGGTGAATTCTATAGAGAATGAGTTACTCTTTCTTTCTAAAGACCTTACTGAGCGTAAGAAAATGGAGGAAGAACTTGCCAGAATTGAGAAGCTTGAATCTCTCGGTATCCTTGCCGGAGGTATTGCTCATGATTTCAACAATATTCTGTTGGGCATATTAGGTAATATCTCTCTTGTCAAGATGAGTGTAGATGTTCGTAATAAAGCGGAAATTTTTAAAATCTTGACCGAAGCCGAGAAAGCCTGCTTGCGGGCAAAAGATTTGACCCAACAATTATTGACTTTTTCTAAAGGCGGAAAACCAGTTAAGAAGATAGCCTCTCTCGGAAGATTGATAAAAGAATCAATCAGTTTTGCACTGAGAGGTTCTAATGTCCGGTGCGAATTTTCCATTCCTGATGACCTCTGGCTCGCTGAGATAGATGAAGGGCAAATCGCTGAGGTTCTCAACAATGTTGTTATCAATGCGGAGCAGGCTATGCCGGAAGGTGGAATAATTTGGGTAGCTGCAGAAAACACAGAAGTCGGAGAAGTCGGAGTAGAGCACCCCATATCCTTAAAGGGGGGAAAGTATATAAAAGTCTCCATAAAGGATGGGGGAATCGGAATACCTCAAGAGCATTTAAGTAAAATATTTGACCCTTTTTTCACCACCAAAGAGAAGGGAAGTGGTCTCGGGCTTACCACCTCGTATTCCATAATCAGAAACCACGAGGGATACATTGAGGTAGAATCTGAGCTGGGAGTTGGAACAACCATCACTTTCTATCTCCCTGCCTCCCCCAAAGAGGTTCTGAAAAAGGTGGTTGTGGAGGAAGGACCAATTGTCGGTAAAGGCAAGATTCTGCTAATGGATGATGAGGAGACAATCAGAAATCTTGTGAAAACAATGTTAACCCACTTAGGATATGAGATTGAATTAGCGAAAGACGGGGTTGAAGCAATAGAGTTATACAAAAAAGCTAAGGAGACCGGGCCTCCTTTTGATGTAGTTATAATGGACTTAACCATTCCGGGTGGAATGGGAGGTAAAGAGGCGATAGAGAAACTCATTGAGATAGACCCTGAGGTTAAAGCTATTGTTTCAAGTGGTTATTCAGATGACGAGATAATGGTTGAATTCAGAAAATATGGTTTTAGCGATGCTATCGCCAAACCATATAAAATCCAAGAGATGAGTGCCATATTGCATAAAGTAATTGCCACTACGGGTAAGTGACCTATTTGACAAAATTGAGAGACTAACTGCAAATCAGACATTAGACAGAGAAAAGTCTAAACTCTGAAGTCTTTTGTCTGAATTAAATGAGGGACTAAGAAATGAATCAAGTAATACGAGTGGGGGCAGCGCAGATGGAAATCATATATAATGATTACGAAGGTAATCTCAAAAGATGCGAGGCAATGCTCAAAGAGGCCGCTTTAGAAAAAGTGGAAATCCTCTGTTTCCCCGAATATTTCTCAACCGGAGTTCCTCCTAAAGCAGAACCGATTCCAGGGCCAACGATAGATTTTCTTAAACAAAAAGCGAAAGAATATGGGATTGAGATTATCGGTGGAACGATAGTTGAGGAGCGAGATAATAAACTCTATAATACCTGTTGTTATATTAGCAAGAAGGGAGAAATCCTGGGAAAATACTCTAAGATTCATCTTTGGCTAGTGGTCTGTCGCATAAATATTTGACAATCAGGGTGTCAAGAAAAAAAGACCTAAGGTCGAAATATGAGTAGCCCCGACATTTATGTCGGGGAAAACTAAAACCCTCACCCCCTTCTGTCCCCC
>JBFLXN010000178.1:0-5361 GCA_040755715.1 Candidatus Edwardsiibacteriota bacterium | reverse complement strand
ATACAGATAAACTTAAATATTCTATTAAAACTGTATTTAAAGGTATTAACCGTTCTCCATTGTCAATACAAAATTATGTTTTACCATATAAATAATTTATCAAAAATTATGCCGTTTCATATAGCAAGACGAGGGAAATTATCATATCCAAAATGGAATTAAGAAAACAAAGTATGGAAATAATAAATTTCTAAGGAGGATAGTATGCCGTGGCATTATTGGGTCTTGCGGAAATTTGCGACAGCAGAACTACCAAAAGAATGGGTAAGAATTCTTGAAGAACTAAAGAGTATTCTTACAACAAAATATATTGATAAGATTGAAGTCGCCGCTTTCTCTATAAGGGGTAAACGAATAGCAAGGTGGCAACTTAAAAAAGACCATGCTGAATATAGCACAAAACAAAATACCCTCGGAGCAGCGAAGAAACTAACTTGGTTGCTTCTCAAAAGTAGAAATGCACCTTCAATTTCTGAACAGTTAATCCCATTGCTAAATAAAGATAGGGAATTTGCTGAAGAAATAACCTATTGCCCGATTTGTCAGGAGGCTATAAATTTTGAGGATTTTATGCGTTCGGGGAGAATGGATCCTGTTTCTATTCAAATGGGACATTTAATTCCACTTTCGCGCGCGAGAGAAGGTCATAATGTCCAAAATGTGATATGGGTTCATAGAAGGTGTAACTATATTCAAGATGAGCAGACCGTCTCTGAGACAATAGACACTCTTCGGCAGATACTTGAAAGGCACGGTTATAAAATTTCTTCAAAAAGTTAGATGTTTAATCCACAACCGCCACTGACCAGCGATTTTGATCTGGGAAGAAAGGTATTTATATGGAAAAAGGATTAACTGCAATAAATTATAACAACTTGCTTGATAGGATTGCCGAGATTTTAACACTTGCAAGAACAAAGGTAATCCGAGATATAAACAAGGCACAAGTTTTGGCATACTGGGAGATTGGCAGAGAGATTGTAGAGTTTGAGCAGAAAGGTAAGGCAAGGGCAGAGTACGGAGAAAAACTACTCAAAAAACTTTCGGCAGACATGACTGCCAAATTTGGAAGAGGGTTCTCAGAAAGGAACTTAAGGAACATCAGAGTTTTTTATCTCAATTTTCCAATTCGGCAGACACTGTCTGCCAAATCTTCTGAAAGACAAAAATCCAAGAGACTGTCTTGGAAATCTGAGGGTGAAAAATCCCAAACACTGTCTGCCAAATTTGAACCGATGCTCTCCTGGTCTCATTATTGCGAATTGCTGAAGGTAGAAGAACCTCTTGCCCGTTCTTTTTATGAACAAGAGGCAATCCAGAATAATTGGTCTGTGCGTGAACTAAAGAGACAAATCAATTCAATGCTCTTTGAAAGAATTGCTTACAGCAAAGATGTCAAAGCAGTAATGAAAATGGCAGAGAAAGGGCAAATAATAGAAAAACCAGAGGATGCAATAAAAGACCCATATATACTTGAGTTTCTTAATCTTAAAGAAGAAACCTCTTATACTGAAAGTCAGTTAGAACAAGCCCTGATTGATAGACTTCAACACTTTTTATTAGAACTTGGTAAAGGGTTTGCTTTTGTTGCCCGTCAAAAGAGAATTACCATTGCTAACCGTCATTATTACATAGATTTGGTTTTTTATAACAGATTGTTGAGATGTTTGGTTCTGATAGATTTGAAAACAGACGAACTTGACCATTCAGATATTGGGCAGATGAACTTTTATCTGAATTATATTAAAGATAACGAGAAAGCAGAAGGAGAGAATGATCCAGTAGGTCTTATACTCTGTGCCAAAAAGGATGATATTTTTGCAAAATATGTCTTGGGTGGCTTGAACAATAAAGTTTTCGCTTCCAAATATAAATTAGCATTGCCTTCGGAGAAAGAGCTAAGACTCAAACTTAAACCAATACCAAAATTGATAGAGGAAAAGAAATGATTATTTCAGAACGCACTGACCAATGATTTTGAAGGTGGAAAGTTAATTATACACTAAGGTTAAGTGCCACTCTAAAAATGTCAAATAGGTAAATTTTGATGTCTGGAATTCTCTATTACACATTTTTCTCTTCACCTTTCGGTGAGATTTGTCTCTCCGCCACTGAGCGAGGGCTTTTCTATTTGCAATTATCCAAGCCGGAAGAAAAATTTTTTGAAACAATTGCAAAAGAGGTCAAGGTTGAATTAAGGAGAGATGAGAATTTCTTTGAGCCGTTGATTGTTGACCTCTGCGGCTATTTTGCCGGTATCCCTGTGAATTTCAACTATCCGCTTGATTTACGAGGAACAACTGCTTTTGAACGAGCAGTTTGGGAAAGAGTGCGTCGTATCCCATACGGACAGGTGCGTTCTTACTCTTGGATAGCGAAAGAATTGGGAAAGCCAAAAGCCGCCAGAGCAGTAGGGTTGGCTTTGAAATTTAATCCACTGCCTATTATTATTCCCTGTCATCGGGTAATAAGAAAAAATGGTTCTTTGGGTGGTTTCTCTGGTGGACTTGAGTGGAAGAAAAAACTACTGGCTTTAGAAAGGGGAGAATTGAAACTGCTCTAACGAGATTACTGAAAAAGTCCATCTGCCTTAGGCGGATTGATTACAGTGATAAAAACACAGATGACAGCGAGAAAGAATAAATCTCTGTAATCGCTATTTTTAATCGCCGTAATCAAAACCACTGAGGTACTTCTAAAAATGTTGCTTGAACAAATTGTTATTGGGGAATTAGAAACTGACTGTTATCTCTTATCCTGTTCTCAGACAAGAGATTGTGCTATTATTGACCCGGGGGCTGAGCCAGAAAGAATTTTACAGGTTGTCAGGAAAAACAAGTTCAATCCAGTCTATATCATTAACACCCATGGCCATATTGACCATATCGGTGGCAATCACAAGATAAAAGAAGAGACAAAAGCGGAAATTTTGATTCATTCCAAAGATGCTTCAATGCTTACCAGACCTGACAAGAATTTTTCTCTCTTTATTGCTCAATGGGTGACTTCTCCACCAGCGGACAGATTGATAAAAGAAGGAGAAATAATAAAAATCGGGAGTCTGTCATTGGAAATTTTACATACACCTGGGCATTCACCTGGCAGTATTACACTAAAAGTAGGTGGTGCAATCTTCTGCGGCGATACTCTCTTTGCTGGAAGTATTGGTCGGACAGACCTTCCCGGCGGTTCAGAAAAAATTCTTCTTCAGTCAATTAAAGAAAAATTGTTGACTTTACCTGATGACACTATTGTTTATCCTGGACATGGACAAAACACAACGATTGGAGAGGAGAGGAAATTTAATCCATTTTTGAAAAGTAAGTAGTGAGTAGAGAGTAATAATCAGTAAAAAAAGTTTATTGGGTTTACACAGTTTATTGAGTTTATCGGGTTACTAAAACCCAACAAACCCAACAAACCCAACAAACCCAATAAACCCAACAAACCCAATAAACCCAGAACTCTCTACTTGCTACTCGCTACTTTAACTATGAAAATCCAATTTTTAGGTGGGGCCAGAACCGTCACCGGTTCAATGCATTTACTTGAAACAAACGGCAAGCGCATTCTTCTGGAGTGTGGAATCTTTCAGGGTCCGAGAGAAGAAAGCGAGAATAGGAATAGAAATCTTCCGTTTGAGGCAAAAAAAATTGACTGTTTGATTCTATCTCACGCTCACCTTGACCACAGTGGCAATATTCCTACTTTGGTGAAGCAGGGTTTTAAGAAAAATATCTATATGACTTCGGCAACAAAAGATTTGTTAGCAGTAATGTTGCCTGATAGCGCTCATATTCAAAAGAAGGATACCGAATTCGTCAACAAAAAAAGGGCGGAAAAAGGTCTGCCATCAAAGACGCCTCTTTATACTTTAAAAGAAGTAGGGGACTGCCTTTGCTATTTCGTCGGGATGAATTATGAAAAGCCATTTTATATCACTGATGAAATAAAAGTCACCTTTCACGATGCCGGGCACATTCTTGGTTCGGCACTTATTTCTTTAGAAATAAAAGAGAATGGAAAGAAAAAACAAATTATCTTCAGTGGTGATTTGGGAAGAAAAAATCTTCCAATCTTGCGTGACCCCTATCAGATTCAAAAAGCAGATATTTTAATTTTGGAAAGCACATACGGGAATAGACTGCACGGTCCGATTGAAAAAACAGTTGAAGAATTAGAAGAAGTAGTGCGAAGAACTTATTTGAGAGGTGGGAAAATAATTATCCCAGCTTTTTCTGTTGGCAGAACTCAGGAAATCGTCTATGAATTACATAAATTATTTGAAACAAATCGTCTTCCACCTTTACCTATCTTTGTTGATAGCCCTCTTTCAGTAAATGTAACTGAGATTTTTAAATCTCATCCTGAATGTTATGATGAAGAAACGAAAGAGATGGTCTTTAATACCGGTGACCCCTTCGGTTTCAACCGCCTTACCTATATTACTGAAGTTGAAGATTCAAAAAGATTGAACGCTTTAGAAGAATCCTGCATCATTATTTCTGCCTCAGGGATGTGTGAAGCCGGGAGAATTTTACATCATTTGCGTCATTCAATTGAGAATTCCCGGAATACTATTTTGATTGTTGGGTTTCAGGCACAAGGCACATTAGGGAAGCAGTTAGTAGATAAGGCAAAAAAAGTCAGAATTTTTGGTGAAGAGTTCACGGTAGAAGCGGAAGTCAAAGTGATGAATGGATTTTCCGCTCACGCTGATAGAAATGAACTTTTGGAATATCTTATTCCTGTAAAAGATAATTTCGGCCCTGTTTTCTTGGTTCATGGTGATGAAGACCAATCTCTGGCTTTGGCTGAAGAGATAAAGGATTTAGGGGTGAAAGAAGTGGTTGTTCCAGAAGTAGGACAAATTTTTAGTTGAAGTAGGAGGAATGAAATGGAATACAGAGAGGTATTAGACTTTTTAGCCCCGTGTGGATTAAACTGCCGCCGATGTTTTGCTCATTCAGAGGGTGAAATAAAAATGCTCAGTGCCAGGCTACTGGAATGCCTCGGGTCTTTTGATAAATACGCTGAAAAATTTTCAGTACTTCTTTCTGTGTTAAAAAACTATCCTTCCTTTAAAGACTTGCTTACATTCTTTGCCCAAGGAGACTGCAAGGGATGTCGGAAGGGCACTTGCAGATTTCCTGAGTTTAATTGTAGGATTATGACTTGCTATCAAGAGAAAGGCGTTGATTTTTGTTTTCAATGTGACGAATTCCCTTGCCATAATGCTTTGTTAACTAATTGTCGCTATTATGTGTTTGCCAATTTCTATGATAAAAATATTTATGAATAGAACCAGCCCTATCTTTAGGCCAGCGGAAGTTACTTCCTGCAATAACTTTTTTGTAAAGG
>JBFLXN010000177.1:0-5390 GCA_040755715.1 Candidatus Edwardsiibacteriota bacterium | reverse complement strand
TACCTCCTCTTTAGAGGAAGCCTACCATAATTAATCAAACCTTCGTCAAGAGACCATTACGACCAATTCTATATTTCTAAATGACCAAAAATAACTCAGAATTTGCACCGAAATCGGTGAAGCCCCATTATTAATGGCATCTGTCCTTCTCTGAAATATTATTTAAGGCTTTTGCACAATACATACGACTTTATTGATAATTATATGGAAAATTTGAAAAGGGATAAGTCCATAAAATATGAACATAAACTAAAATGGAATGAAATCGTTCGTCAACAGTTACATTAGGAGTATCACTTAACATACGGTGAGAAATGAAAGCAATTGTTAAAACAAAAAGAGATTTTGGGGTAGAATTAAAGGAAGTAGAGATTCCCCAAATAAAAGAAGATGAAGTGCTGGTGAAAGTCAAAGCCACCTCTATCTGCGGAACAGATGTGCATATTTACGAATGGAATGAATGGGCTCAGGAAAGAATCAAGAGAATCCCCCAGATTTTAGGACACGAGTTTGCCGGAGAAGTGGTAGAAATAGGGAAGAATGTAACCAAAATAAAAATAGGTGACTATATTTCTGCCGAGACACATATACCTTGTGGATACTGTGTTCAATGCTTAAGCGGTCAACAACATATCTGTCATAATCTAAAAATCCTGGGGGTGGATACTGATGGATGCTTTGCCGAATATGCGGCGATTCCAGAAGTAGTGGCTTGGAAGAATGACAAAAGTATTCCCTGGGAATTTGCCAGTGTCCAGGAACCATTAGGAAATGCAGTCTATTGCACTTTGGTAGAACCAGTAGCTGGAAAGACCGTCCTTATCTTTGGCGACGGGCCTACTGCTCTATTCGCTACCGGGGTAGCGGCTATTTCCGGTGCAAGTTATGTAATCCTAGCAGGAATGGAGCCTGTCAGGCTTGAGATGGCAAAAAAGATGGGAGCAGACAAAGTTATGAATGTAACAAAAGAAGATGTGGAAAAGATAATCTTTGAACTTACCGATGGAATAGGAGTGGATGTAGTCTTGGAAATGGCTGGGGCTCAAAAGGCAATTGAGCAGGGATTGAAAGTAGTGCGAAAGGGTGGAAGATTTTGTGCCTTTGGATTGCCCCCAGGGAATATAACTATAGATATAAATAACGGTATTGTCTTTAAAGGTCTCACTCTCTATGGTATAAATGGAAGATTGATGTTTGATACCTGGATAAAGGTGACAAATCTTCTGAAGTATAAGAAGATAGATATTTCTCCGATTATCACCCACAAACTTCCTTTGGAGAAATTTGAAGAAGGATTTTCTTTGATGATGAAGAGTCCGAAAACTTCTGGGAAGGTAGTGCTGTTACCGGAAATGAAATGACTAACTATAAAACTCACCGCGGAGGCACAGCCTGCCCGTTTGCCTTGCACCTTGAGCAACGGCCAGGGAGGGCACAGAGGAATAATCTCATTCTAAATTGCAAAATTAGCAATTAGCATTTTAAAATGATAGTTTTGCATTGATAATTTTGAAATAAATTTCTGCGCCTCCTCTGCGCCTCTGCGGTGAACATTGTGCCAGGAGTCAATAATGGTAAAGGGAATAGGGACGGATATTATTGAAATTGGTAGAATTGAAAAGGAAATCAAGAGTGAAGGGCAAGGATTTATTGAGAGAGTCTTTGGTGAAGATGAGATTAAGTATTGTGAGAAAAAAAAGAAAAAATTTCAACACTATGCGGTGCGATTCGCCGCCAAGGAAGCAGTCTTCAAGGCACTCGGAACCGGCTGGCGAGATGGTATCTCCTGGCGCGATATAGAAATAGTCAATAATGAGAAGGGAAAACCTGAAGTTGCTTTGAGCGGGAAGGCTTTGGAAATAACAAAACAGGCAGGGATAAATCAAATATACATTTCACTCTCACATTCGGACAACTACGCCGTGGCAGTAGCGATATTGGAAACGCTAGACGCCAGACGCGTGAGGCGTGAAGCGTCAAGCGTAGAGCGTAACTCGGGAGGCATTTTTATGAGCAACATCGGTTCTTACGAAGAGAAAAGTAAAAATTTTGATTGGTCCATTTCCAAGAAGGATTTAGCCTATACTGATGGTTCTCCTATCAATATTGGCTACTATTGTGCGGAGCGGAATTGTGAGAAGGGATTGGGAAAGAAACTAGCTCTGATTTGGGAAGGGCACACTGGCGAAGTGAAAACCTATACCTTTGACAATCTGCGGGTTCACACTAATACCTTTGCTAAATTTTTGAAAGACTTAGGTCTTGAACCGGGCGACCGAATTTGCATCTTTATGGATAGAATTCCCGAGTTGTATTTTTCTTTTTTGGGAATTCTGAAGATGGGTGGAATCGCCCAGCCTTTGTTTTCTGCCTTTGGTGAAGAGGCACTCTTTACCCGATTGGATGATGCCGAGACTTCAGCAATTCTGACTCAGAAAAAACATTTGCCGAAAGTGAGAAAAATCAAAGACCAACTTCCGGAACTGAAACACATTATTATTGTTGACGCTGATGGAATGCCACTCAAAGATAAAGAAGTACCTTTCTCTCTGGACAAAATGCCTTCAATAGAAAAATTTGATATATTTCCATCAACTGCAGAAACACCGTCGGTCCTGCATTACACCTCTGGAACGACTGGAAAACCAAAGGGTGCATTGCATGTTCATTCCTCGTTAATGTCGCAATATCTCACGGTTAAGTGGGTTTTAGACCTGAAGCCTGAAGATATTTATTGGTGCACCGCAGACCCTGGCTGGGTCACCGGCACTTCCTACGGGATTATCGGACCCTGGAGTCTCGGAATTACTCAGGTGGTTCTGGATAGTGGTTTTATGACGGAGAAGTGGTATGGTTTAATAGAGCGGCATAAAATTACCGTTTGGTATTCTGCACCGACGGCCATTCGCACATTGATGAGAGAAGGTCAGGAAATTGTCAAGAAATTCAATCTCTCTTCGTTGCGACATCTCTGCAGTGTGGGAGAGCCACTAAATCCGGAAGCGGTTCTCTGGGCTCAGGAGGTCTTCGGCTTGCCATTTCATGACACCTATTGGCAGACAGAAACAGGATGTATTGTAATTACAAATTTCCCCGGTATGAAGATTAAACCCGGCTCAATGGGTAAACCATTTCCTGGCATTAAAGCGACTGTAGTTGACCCGAAGAATTTTGAGCCAGTCCGAACGCCGGGGACGGTAGGACTGATTGCCCTAAAACCCGGTTGGCCATCTATGTTTCGCACTTACTGGAACAACGAAGAGACTTACAAGAACAAATTCAAGAATGGCTGGTATATTTGCGGCGACCGTGCCAGTTTGGATAGTGAAGGCTATTTTTGGTTTGTGGGGCGGGACGATGATGTAATCAATACTGCTGGACATCTCGTAGGACCTTTTGAAATTGAATCTGCGCTAATAGAACACGAGGCGATAGCCGAATCAGCCGCCGTAGGTAAACCTGACCCGGTAAATATGGAAGTGGTCAAAGCGTTTGTCGCCCTGAAGCCCGGATTTGAACCGAGTGATGACTTGGAACTTAATATAATGAATTTTATTCGTAAAAAACTCTCACCCCTGGCTATGCCCCAGGAGATTGAATTTGTCAAGTCATTACCTAAGACCAGAAGCGGAAAGATTATGAGACGGTTATTGCGGGCACAAGAATGGGGAGAATCAATTGGTGACATTTCTACTTTAGAAAATGATTGAAATATGCTGCGATTACAGCGATGAGAGCAGTTGGTAACTTGTTATTAGTTGTTAGTCTAAAGACTAAAAACTATCAACTAAAACTGATTTATCGCCGTGATGGTCAAAATAATCGCTCCAATCGTTTAGTTTATCAGGAGGTAAAAATATGGAAGATATAAAACAAATTGTGCTTAACTATGTTAAGAAAGAATATCTGGAAGAAGACTCAGATACAGAAATCAACGAAAATACGCCTCTAATTTCAAGTGGAATCGTTGATTCGTTTTCAATGGTCTCTCTAAAACGGTTTCTGGAAAAAAAATACAACATACAAATACCCGATGAGAAGGCTACGGCCGAGGCTTTTGATACGGTGGAGGAGATTGCGGAGTTAGTAGAGGAATTTGCAAAGGAGTGAGTGAAAAAGGGGGAGAAAACAAAGTCAAGAGTTTTCCTACACCACTTAAGGCTAAATTACAATTGGCGTGAGATTTTCAAAATTGGTGGTGTTTCTATGGTAGATGTCAAGGAAAATTAACCTAATGTCCTGAGCGAAGCGAAGGACTAATGGTTAGATTTCCTTGCCCCATCCTTTTTGTCTATTTTCTTAACGGGTAAATGAAAATTGTAGAATATGTGGTTATCTTTGACGACGGCGTTCGTAAAAGGCATTGTCACAAAAGTGAAAGAGGTAAAATTCTTGAGTTTGTTGTGCAACTTGAAGTGCGAATTGATGATGTTTGGTATCCTATTGTTAGATATGATTGTGCACACAAGTCTACCCACATTGACTATTATGATTTATCGGGTAGAAAATCCAAGATGGAGTTACATTTAGAGTTTAATGAGGCTTTAATTGTGGCAGACGATGACATAAGAGAAAATTGGGACAAGTATCTGAAAGACTTTCTTAAAGGGAGGCAGTAAATGGAAAGTTTTAAAAAAGTGAACGCTGCTCTGGCTTCAGAATTTGATATGTATCTTTTAGAACATTCTGAAATTGCAGAGCAGATTCCTCAGAATGCCTTGATTGTATTTCAAATAGAAGGGAACACAGAGTTTAATCGTTGGGCAATGCAACTGGCTGAGAAAAACCAAGAAAATAACCAGCCAATAATCCTTGTGAAGATTAAAGGATTACGACCAGTTGTCTCTCGTCTCATTGAACCCAAACTCGAGCCAGTAACACTGTAGAACGGCAAGTGGTAGTTTTTGATTCAGATTTTGCTCGCAACCTTTTGTAAGAGAGATTTAGCAGAATGCAAAGCAAGAAGATTTATTTCGCACAAACTGTTTTAACAATTGTCCTTTCTCTGATTTGCCTTACTCGGGTCTATGGACTTGAGATTGCCAAGCCTTTTGTCCTAAAATCTCTTGATGGGAAAGAGGTTGACTTAAGGGATTTTGAGGAAAAGGTTATCCTGCTTTCTTTTTGGGCCACTTGGTGTAAACCTTGTTTAGCGGAAATGCCAAAGATAGAAAGAATACATTCGCGATACAGAAACAGTGAGTTAGTAGTACTGGGTATAAATGTTGATGAAAATGACAAGAAAAAAGCGGTGAATCATATAGTTAAGTATAGTTTCTAATAAATTTCTTGACATAATTTAATATTTATGCTATACTATTGTCTGGAGGTGACAATAGTATGGCTGATATACCAAGTCGTTATGTTCGTAAATTGACAGTAAAAGAAAA
>JBFLXN010000176.1:0-5501 GCA_040755715.1 Candidatus Edwardsiibacteriota bacterium | reverse complement strand
AGATTGATTACACCAACACCATTAACATAGGCTTCGATGTCTTGAAGTTCAGCTGATTGCACAGTTGCAAGCATTGCCCCATCGTGAATATGGCTAGGAGTTTCATCATAAGTCCAAGAAGAAGAACTTGTGTTGGTATATCGATAATCAACCCATGCATATTCCTTAGAAGCTTCTAGAGTCACTGTGAATTCCTTTGTAACTTCCTTTCCGTTAGCTGTATCCACGCAAGTTACTTTGTAGACTCCCTTCTGGGAAGTGTTTTCTATAATCTGAACGCTGAAAGTTTTTGTCTGCCAATAAGCGGTTTGATCAACCATACCATCTGAGAAGATGCGAATGCCCAAAAAGTTACCTTGTCCACTGATTCCACCTGCATCGATAAAACCTTTCACACCTTGCACTGGGTCACGATTTACTCGAACCCACATTATTCCATTGTCTGCTCTCAAGTCTAAAGTTCCATCGCCAGTGAAGTCTTGTTCAGTCATAAGTTTCGGCTGAGGCGCGACAGTCACATTTACACTGCTGGTTGCCCTCGCCCCTTCGTCATCTTTAACTTCTACCGAGATTGTGTACTGTTGGGTGTCACTAACTGCTGGAGCAGCCCAAATTACTGATGTTCCCGATGTTGTGTTGAACGAACCCCCTGTTGCGCTCCAACTATAAGTGAGAGGGTCACCATCAGGATCAGTCGCAGATACTGTTAAATTAACAGTTTCCCCACTTTTAACTGTTGTGGCTGATGCTGTAATTGTGGGAGTAGTAGGTGGATTATTCGGTTTTGTTGACTTCTTTGCACATCCCCATAACCCTACCAGCAGAAGCACATACAAGGTGAATAAGAATTTCTTGAACATTATTTTTCCTCCTTTTCCTGTGCCAATTTTTACATTTCTATTTTTCTCAATTTGCAATTAGCTTTTCGCCTGCCACAGCAAATCAGTTATCTCCAGGCACAGGTATTTGGAAACAACCTTACACTGTAGCAGACCGGCATCACCTCCCTTTTCTAATTTTCTTAAAATTATAGCATAACTATAACCAATTGTCAAGAAAAAAATGATATTATAGCGAAAAATTATAACTAATAGTCCATACAAATTGCCTCCTATTTAATGCTATACTTTTCAAAAAAGGAGGCAAAATGGATATTTTGACACAAATAGGAAAGCAAATAAGGACTATTAGAAAAGAAGCAAAGAAGACTCAGGCTGATTTGGCTGAAGCTACTGGTTTGAGTGATAACTATATTGCGTTGTTAGAACGAGGTAAAAGGTCCGCTTCTATTGAAACTCTGGAGAAAATTGCTAAAGCATTAGATGTGCCTCTCGGAGAACTTTTCATACATAGAAAAGAAAGAAAAGCCGAAGTTAGTCGCAAGAAATTGACGGAAAGACTTCTTGAAATCTTCAAAAAGGAAACACCGGAGAAAATTTCCCTCTTGGTGGAAATAGACAAAGCTTTGCAAAAATTTGAAGTAAAGACAAAGACCAAATGAAATCTGAAGCCATGGCAAATTTGATAATAAGAATCAGACATTGAGTACAATAGATAAATAAAAAACCATTTACCAACAAAGTCAGGGAGAAAAAATCCTTGACTTTTGTTCAATTATGAAATATACTTATGACAAATGCCCAAAAAATATTTTCTCACACTATTTTATTCTCTCTTAATCCTCGTCGGTTTATTCTCTTCTAATCTCTGCTCTCAATCTATCCTCTCGCCTTCTGACTCAAATCAAATCCGTCTTGGCTCTTTCAACATAGAAAAATTAGGTAAACTAAATCCATCTCAGGCAAAGAACGCTGGCACTATCCCGAATGGCAGAGGCAGAGTAACTAATAGCAATATATGGATTGTAGTAGGTGACACTTCTTTCGCCGTAGCAGGTGACCATTATAGTTTGCCCCCACAAGGTGTTTCTGAAATAACTGATGATTATCTGCCAGAGATGTTTGACATATTTGAACCATATCCGAATCCTTGTTATAACTCCTGTCATATCAGATACGAGTTGTCAAAACGAGCTCAAGTCAAACTTGCTGTTTATAATGTGCTAGGTCAAAGAGTAAAAATGTTAGTCAATGGTTTACAGCAGCGAGGCAACCATCGATTCAACTGGGATTGCTATAATGAATCAGGTCAACCTATTGCCAGTAGCATCTATTTTTGCTGCCTGATGGCTGGCAATTTTGTCAAGATAAAAAAGATAATGCTCATATGTTAAGATACATTTGAAAAAAAGCACTAAAAGAAAACTAAGATGATGCTAATGTCTCAATATTTCTGGATTCTTTTTCACTTATCTTACTATAGTTTTTTAAAACCCTCTCCATACTTTCTAATAGTTCTATATACATAGGAGACATCTCTGGTAATCTGGATTTTTCAGGAATTTCTAGAACTTTCTTTGCAAAGTTAGTATATTTATCAGATGGAAGATATTTTAATGCTAATTGGCGTATTTCTTCTTTAAATTCTTGTTTTGTTATGCTCCCCATTTTAATTACTTCTTTGTATTTATGAATTTGGTCTTTATAAATCTTTCGGTTTTATAACTACTCCTGAGTTATGATTAAAAAATATATCAGCCGCTCACTTTCTCGCCGACGCTCTGGTCTCTGACGAGGGTAGATAGCAGCGGATTATACGGCCACGCTTCGCTCCGCCGAAGTCCGCTTGTATGAGCTTCGCATGTTCAAAAAACATTGTGCGAAATCTTTTGAAGAAAACTAGAAATGGAAAGTTATGAAAAAAACTTTATCAAAGTTCTTAGAAGTGTTTGGGACCAGATAATCAAGCAGGGAGTCCTCGATGTTCCCAAAAACAATAAAGATACCTATGAAATGGTTAATTTCTATATTGATATTTTCAAACTTCTCCGTATAGAGGTGTCTTCGGTAGAACATATATTTCAGCAAAGATTCCAACAAGAGCTTGGAGATTATTTTATTGATTATTATGAACCTCAAAAAATGTTTATTTTCATTGCCCTTATCATACATCTTGCTTTAGAGGAAAACTTTCACCTGTTACCCCTTAGAAGCAAACTGACGGAAACATTTTATGAAGTATGGATGACTGGAGAAATTGACACGGAAATTGAGACACTTTCAAACTTGATTGAATGGAGAATCCAATATTCTCTATCTAAAGAAGCATACTCAGAGTTTTATTATTCTCATTATAAAAATCCTCCTGGCGTCTTTATTCAAGAAATTCTATCAGAGCCTCTGGACAAGGTAAGAGAAGAAGAATCTGTAGTTGAACTAAAAGAAGAGCCAAAAACTCTTTTAAAGAAATTAGTTGGAGTTTCGATCGCCATAACAATTCTGACTTTCATAGGAAGGTGGATAGGCAAGAGATTGGGAGCATTAAAAGTCTGGTTTTCCTCTGACTCTTCTATTCAATCTATGGTTTCTATTGGCTGTGCAGCTGGAAGTCTAAAATTTTTTGGCTTCTGTATGGAACGGCACAAACATAGACCTAAGGAAGGCACTTCTTATAGAATTGTCTACCGAGATGCTTTACCTGATTATCTCAGAGAAACATATGATAGAATGCCTTCTTTTGGGAAGTTCTTTTACAATTTTTCAAACATCATAGACGAACAAATATTAGAAGTCGTCGAACGTGAAGAAGGAAAAGAGAAAACGTGGTTAATCTTGCAAAAGTTTTTCTGGCTAATAACTCAGCCTTATTGTGATGATGAAGAAGACAAAGGGAAAATTTGGAAGGAGTTTATGACAGAACTGTCTATAGATGCTCTTTTGAATAGGGAAGGACCCATAGGGGCACTTTTCAGAATTACTATGGGAGAAAAAAGTGAAGACGAGCAGAAAATAGATTTCGAGAAAGTCATTTTAGTTCAAAAGGCTATTGAAATTTTAGAAAATTACAATATTGATATTCACACCAAAAATGAAGAAATACTTTTAGACATAAAACAAAAGATAAAGGAGATATTGCAAAATGGTTGATAAGAAATTCTGGATTGTTGTAGTGATAATTGTAATTTTTAGTTTCATTCTAAGTCTAAGAGTGGGCTGGTATGCTACAGCAATAGGGGTTGGCATAGTAGGAATATGGTTTGGAATCGTTCTTTTTAGAATGGCTAAAATAGATGCCCAAATTCTGTTGTATTTAGTGGTAGAGGTCTTGCTAATTTGGCTAGCATTTTCCTTAGCTTTCTGTGAGTTGTCTCAAGGTATAAAGATAGATGCATTTATAATCGGAATACAAAATCTATTTCACTTTACAGTAATATCAGTTCCCGATAAAATCAGTAATTCGATTGTTTATAAAATTCTGGCTTCCGCGGAAGGGTTTATAGGATATTTACTAGTAGTAAGTGGTGTCGTATTACTATTCAAAGAGCGAAAGGAAAATGAGAAAAGAGGAATATAATGAGCACTTCGCCCAACACATATTTAAAGCTATCTTGTCAAAGCAAAAATCTTCCCACAAACCAATTTCCTCATTAGATCCTCAACAACACACTTTGCCTACAACCCTTTTAACCCCACCTAAATTCAATCCTAAATGGATTCCCTAAAAAGAGGCTTTTATCCTGATTTAGAACAATCTGTTAAATCCATCATTTCTTCTGAAGAACAGTTTCCATCAGACTCACTAGAAAAAATCTTCTCTGATAAAACGAAAGTTCTGAAAGCCACAATCAAGGAACTTTTCAACGAGATTAACCTGAGACTAAAAGTAAACTCTGATATAATCAACAGCATAGACGAAGACATCTGTAAATGTGATGGTTATCTTGAACAAATCAGAACCCATTGCCAAAGAGACTATTCTTTACAAATGACATTAGCTTTCATGCCAAGAAGAAATCATCTTGAAACTCAAGTCCTTGACTTAGAAAAACAAAAAAGACAAGAACTCTTAGAATGCTGGCGTGATATGAGCTTCTTGAAAAAATATCTAATGTCTGCCTTATCAGAATATTGGACTTTAAGCAAAAGGCAAGAACTACTTGCTTCTGAGCTAACAGAAGACTTAGAAAATGATGAAAACAATGGAAATCTTTGAGACTTGCCAGAAATTAAAGCCAATTATCGGCAAGAAGGCAGATAAACTCTGGCATTGTTATCTTGCCGAAGACGAAAAAGGCAGAAA
This sequence comes from Candidatus Edwardsiibacteriota bacterium, assembly GCA_040755715.1. Taxonomy (GTDB): domain Bacteria; phylum Edwardsbacteria; class AC1; order JBFLXN01; family JBFLXN01; genus JBFLXN01. Next base: position 362 of record JBFLXN010000176.1, on the reverse strand, counting down.
AGACTTGGCTTTAGACATTGAAATCATCGCTGAAAAGTTGCTCAGAAAAGCACCTTTACAAAATGAACCAATTCTATTGCAACCACCTTCCCCACCTCAAGCCTCAGGCGAATTTCTCCTCGGCAATATTATCTACAATGACAAGAGAGTTTCTCAATTATATCTAAGGTCAGAAGATTTCATAAAACAGATAGGCATTTTTAGTATAACAGGAGAAGGTAAAACAAATCTTGCCTTCTTATTAGCATTACAACTTCTAAAAAAGAAGATACCATTTCTTGTTGTAGACTGGAAGAGAAGCTGGCGAGACCTCTTGTCATTATCAGACAAATTTCCAGAATTGAATAACTTGCAGATTTTCA
>JBFLXN010000175.1:0-5517 GCA_040755715.1 Candidatus Edwardsiibacteriota bacterium | reverse complement strand
TCCAACTCAGTTCTCTCAGTCTTAGATAACTCTCTGACAAATATTGGCCGCATGGCTACCTCCTTTCCTGGTAACCATTATAGCCAATTATCTCATAAAATACAAGTGATATTTAGTTGACGAAGCAGTATAGCACTTTAATCTCATCTTCATACGAGAGTAATTTCAATCTTTCAATATAGCGAGGTCGTATCTTGCCGGGGTCTTCATCTACTAGTCCTTTAGAATTTGTCTTTCTTCTCAGCCTGTTGCAAACATTTCCTATGCTGTGTGCACATATTATTTCTTTTCTGGAGACGCCAAGTGCTCTGACTAAAACTTTGTCAGCGTCGCATTCCAGATATATCATTCCTTCTCCAGAAATCGGTCAAGATTAAAGAAAACACTTGCGTCAAGGTCAAGGATTTCGGGCATCTCTTCTACACTGAGGGGCCTAACCTTTGTCTGATAATCCTCAAAATAAGTGATGAAAATTCCAATTTCATCCTTTGGTGTTTTTTCTAACACTGAAAGGAGAAAATAAGGGTTATGAGTAGAGATAAAATACTGATTTATTCCATTCATCGCTATTCTTTCCGCAAGAAATTTTGTATAATAAGGAAAGGCGTGTGCTTCCGGTTCTTCAAAAATGATTATAGAATCTTTGTTTGTTTCAATTGCCGCAAGGTGAAAAACGACTCTCTGCAAGGTATCAGAAACCAAAGAATAAGGATAAAGAATTAGTTCATCTCCAACCTTCTTCAGAGCCTTTATGTTGCCTTCTTGAGGTTCAAATACCATCTGTAGCCCAAATTCATAGAATATATCATCTATTGCCTTCTTTAAACTTTTGTTTGTCTGAAGAATTGTCAGGAGGTTTTTTCCTCTCGGAGGCAGAAGAAAGCTGAAGTCCTTTGTCGGAAATTTATGCAGTACTCCAAATTTGTAAAATTTGAAAGGGGATTCGCCCGAGATTTTCTGGCCGCTACCTCCCGTATAATCAAAACTGAAATCAAAATACCTACTTCTTCCTATAAATCGTCCATTCTCAAATTTTATCTCACCGTATATGTCATCGGCAGTGATTTGTATCTTTTCGCTCGTGTCTCCATCATAGAAGAGATTGGTCATGTTTTCAAATCGGATAAAATGTGCAATATCCTTATACAGAATAGAAAAAATACCAACGCTTTCTAAGATGTTTGATTTGCCAGTATTTGGTTTTCCTATAAAAACATTCACTCTTTTGCAATCTAGTTTCAGATGCTTTAGAGATTTGAAATTTTTAACCTCAAGATTTTTTATCATTCTCTAAACCTCCTTTGCTTATAATCCCTCATCTCTTTGCTTCAGTCTGTGGTCTATAGTCTATCTTTTCTTATGCGAGGGAGGGGAGTTGAACCCCTACTCTTGTTAGGAACTAGATCCTAAGTCTAGCGCGTCTGCCAGTTCCGCCACCCTCGCCATTAAAAATTAAATATCAAAACTCAAAAATCGTAAATAATTTAATCTGTTTCTAATTTTTTTATCAGTGTTTCTTCTAGTTTTCTAAATTCACCCACATACGCTTCTTTGATCTTCTGATAAATCTTTTCTGCTTCTTTCTCATCATAGATATGAGCAGAAATATTTCTGTCATTAAGCATATCAAGCCAAAGATTCTCTTCTTTGATAAAGTCCAATTGGTATGCCTTCTTAATACAGTCGCGTGCAGAGGTGCATTCTGTTCCTTCATACAGCAGAAATTTTTTCAAGGCTTTCCAGCTCATTTCAAAAGTGAACTCAAATCTCTTGATTGTTCCATCTAAAGATAAAGAATAACCGCTTTCTTTCAGTGCCTCTTCCAGTTTTTTTAGGGCATTAGAAAAATTATTTAGTTTATTTTTTAGAACTTCTTTCATATATAACCACACCTTCTTTTAGAATTCTATCTTTCAACCTTTCATTTTTTAAAGTATCAAATAGTATTAGGTCAATATCTTTCAATGTATTTGCTTCTTCATTGAGTTTATCCTTCAATAAAGAAATTCTTGCCTCCTTCACTCCCAATAGAGCAATGTCAATGTCACTACCTTTTGTATTATTTTCCCTTACCGAGGAGCCAAAAATAATGATTTTGTCAGGGTTAACCTCCTGCAGTATTTTTTCTACGAGCTGATTTATCAAACCTTCAGGGAGATTTAGTTTATTCATAAATTTAGGCGATTGACATATTTGATGGCACGAGTTATCCTCTCTAATACTTTTTCTCTGCCTAACACTTCTACCATCTCAAAAAGTCCTGGGCCTACGGAAAGTCCGCTCACCGCTACCCGAACAGGATGAATCAAATTTGCTGGTTTTATATTTAGCTCACCGGCAAAATCACGCAACAGTTTTTCTAGGTTCTCCTTATTAAAATCTTTCAGTTCCCCCCAGCGCTTTTGCAGTTCTTGCAAATGTGTGGCAATATTCTCAATAGTAAATTGTTTTTTCACTACTTCAGCATCGTATTCAAAATTATCAGTGAAGAAGAATCTGCCCAGATGAACGAAATCAGTCAACTTATGACAGCGCTCTCTCAAAAGCCAGACAACTTTTGTAAGCCATTCTCTCTTTCCAGAAATCTCTTCTTCTGAAGAAATCAAATTTTCCTTAAGTAAAAAGGGGATGACTCTTTCTGTGAGTTCTTCTTTGTTCAGTTTGCGGATATATTCACCGTTCATCCACTCCAATTTTTCTAAATCAAAGACCGGATTAGCAGAACTGACTTTTTCCAGAGAAAAAAGCCTGACCAATTCCTTTTTAGGAAGTATTTCTCTGTCATCACCGGGTGCCCAGCCCAAGAGAGCAAGAAAATTGACCATAGTTTCTGGCAGGTATCCCTCGTCTCTATATTCCGTTACTGAAACCGCTCCAAATCGCTTAGAAAGTTTTGCCCGATTCTTGGTTAAAATTAGAGGCAAATGGGCAAATTGCGGTGGCTCTATTCCCAAAGCCTGATACAGAAGAATTTGTTTAAATGTGTTGGAAATATGGTCATCGCCACGAATGATATGACTGATTCTCATTTCTACATCATCAACCACACAGGCAAAATTGTAGGTCGCTACTCCATCCGAACGGAGGATGATAAAGTCTTCAATTTCACTATGCTCTCTTTCCAAATCACCGTGAACCAGATCGTGATAGACTGTCTTTCCCAGTGACACGAAGAAGCGAATGGCTTTAGGCATTCCCTTTTTATTCAGTTCTTCTCTTTCCTCTTCGGTCAAAGAAAGGCAGGTGCGGTCGTATCTGGGGGCTTTTTTAGCTTGTTTGGCAGATTCTCTTTTTTTGTCCAGAAGTTCTGGTGAACAATAACAATAATAGGCTTTATTATCCTTCAAAAGTTTTTGGGAGTAATCACGATAGATGTCAAGTCTTGCTGATTGATGATAAGGTTGTTCATCCCATTGTAGACCCAGCCATTGCAAAGATTCCAAGATAGCAGAAATCATTTCCGAACTTGAGCGGGCGCTATCGGTATCCTCAATGCGAAGGATGAATTTCCCATTCTGATTTTTGGCAAACAGCCAATTAAACAGGGCGGTTCTGGCTGTGCCGACATGTAAATAGCCGCTTGGGCTGGGTGCGATTCTCACTCTGACTTCAGACATAAATTATGGAAATTTGTTGAAATTGATGGAAACTTATAGAAGGCGGAAGGTGGAGGATTCGAACCTCCGATCCCGATTTTATCGGGACAACGGTTTTCGAGACCGCCGCATTCGACCGCTCTGCCAACCTTCCTCAACATTAACAAACGATTATCTCTTTCGGCGGAGTTGCTTGAAAAATTGTTTCAACAAATTGCTTGCTTCTTCTTTCAGAATGCCTGAAACTATTTCTATTTGGTGATTCAGTCTTGTGTCTTGGGCAATATTATATAATGAGCCGCAAGCACCCCCCTTGAGGTCACTCACTGCAAAAACCAAACGGTCAAGGCGAGAAAGAACAGTGGCTCCGGTGCACATTACGCAAGGCTCAACAGTAGTGTAAAGCGTGCAGCCACTCAGACGCCACCGCTTCAATTTTCTGGTCGCTTGACGCAGAGCAATCATCTCTGCATGAGCTGTCGCATCCGGCAAAGATTCGGTTTTATTATGTCCTCGTCCTACAATTTTTTCTTGATGAACTACTACTGCGCCGATAGGAACTTCATTTTTCTTAAAAGCCTTTTTCGCTTCTTTCAACGCTTCTTTCATCCACTTATGGTGAGCGGAGTCGAACCATTTTTCGTGCATATAGTTTTCAAATTTGACCACGAGAACATAAAAGGATGGTAGCCTGATAGCTTATACGCTGATACCGAAACTACCTATAGCGGGTAGGTCATGGCCACGGTTATCCGCCTGAGGCGAATTTCGGTCAATAAGTTTATTGGGTTTATTGAGTTCATTGAGTTTCTTGAGTTTTATAACCCAAGAAACTATGTAAACCCAAAAAACTGTGCAAACTTTCTCAGATTGACGATACAAGCCTCCTAACCCTAACCCATTGACGCTCTCGGTTATACATATCAGCATATCAACGCCGTGTGTTTCTATGTTTTCCTGGTCATAGACATCTGGCGCGCCCGAGGCGACTTGAACGCCTAACCTGCGGATTCGTAGTCCGACGCTCTATCCAATTGAGCTACGGGCGCTACGTTAATTCTAACCGATGTCCGCCTCTCCTGTCAAGGGAATGTACGAGTTAAGGACATTTGCGACATGTATCCATTGTCAACCAAATACTGTAATGGACTCTTAAAGTTCAATGATTGATGAGGTCGTTCTGTGTGGTAAAAGATAAGATAGTCAGCAAGTTTTTGGTTGAATAATAGTTTATCATGAATGATATCTAAATTGCAATCAATAAATTCCTCCTGGAGAGTTCTATTGTATCTTTCAATGTGAGTATTAGTTTTTGGACAGCGGAGATAGGAAAAGAGATGGGGAATATTATCTTTTCTCAATTGCTCATCAAACTCCCCAAGGTTCTCTGCTCCATTATCTGACTGCCAGAATTTAATGACACCAGGATAGACACTTTTGAATCTTTGATAAAAATCCTTGTTGTTCCGGCTATAGAGCATTTCTCTCAACCTCCAATACCCTTTTATTCTACCAAAAAGAGAGAATACTTTCAAGAGATTTTTCACCCCCTAACGTCGTAAATGTATCTTAACTTTTTCAGGGTCCTAATGCCCCGAGTGAAACGAGGGGCTAATGGACAGATTTTCCTGATCCCTTATCTTTGTCTGTTTTTTTAGCGGGGTCAACAAAAATCAGGGGGCGTTGTTTTTTCGCCCCCTGATTAACCCTTCCTCTCTCCACGATAGCCCAGACATTTATCTCTGGGGTATAATGAATGAGGAATTTTTGTTTTTCATAAGGCCGTTAACGGCCTTTTTATTCCTGCGATATTTCTCTTGTTTCCCAGACCTGAAGGTCTGGGCTATTTTACCTCAAAACTATCATCTTCTTTGTCTCGCAGAAACCGCCGACTTGAAGTTGATAGTAATATACCCCAGCC
>JBFLXN010000174.1:0-5534 GCA_040755715.1 Candidatus Edwardsiibacteriota bacterium | reverse complement strand
AAATTTCCTGATGCCAGCCATCACCTTAAAGTTTATAGGTCCAAGGCTGTAACGAGAGGTGTAAAATGATGCAGAGATTGCTTTTAGTACTTATACTATTTTTTATATTATTGACATCGCCGTTAATTGTCCATGCTGCTGATATAACACTTTCCTCCGATGGATACGCCCTTAAAGGCATGGAAGACAATACCATCAGACTTTACGATATAGCCAGGGATAAAACCCTAAAAACATTAAAGGGGCATAGCAGAAGCGTTGCCTCTCTTGTCTTTTCTCATGGCATATTCACGACTCTGGGGACATACATCTTGTCATACAATAATGAAGAAAATGTTGTTAAGGTATGGGATGTAAAAGACAGGGAGAAATATCCTCAATCGCCTTTTCTTACTTTCTGGTTGAACTGGTTAGATAAAAACAAAGCGGCTGAAATGCGCCTCTCAGATATTGATTATGAGAAATATGATTCCGAGGGAAAATACTTTAGTGCATTGACCCCAAAAAATTGGGAAAAAGAAGAGAAAAACCATCCGTACAGTTATATGACAGAAGTGTATGGAGTAAAACTGACAGGCACAGAAAATAAAGACGGGGCTTTAGTAACAATATCCATACTGTATTACACTGGAAAGCGTATTTCTGCAGCCGAGGCGTATAAATATGAAGATTTCATCAGTAGTCAATTGAGTTCTCCAGTGCGAGTCAATCACGATAAGGAACCTGATATAGTTAGGACGATGATTGCAGGAATGCAGGCGATAAAGCTCCAGGTTAAAACCTTTGACCTTGTTCGCCTTCCCATGCGGGATTTTCCGCCAATGGACAGAGGCATAAAATATGAAACATATCCGCCTTCAAGAAAAGTGATTATGATTGAGCAATTTATCGCAGTCCCGGCAGCAAAAGGCTTCTATGTGCTGCATTATAGAGCGCCTGAAGATATAGCTCGGGAATATATGGTTGTCTTTGAAAAAGTCGCAGGCTCTTTTGAGCCACATTTAAACCCGAATTACGCAAGGGTATGTATTAAATGACCACACTGTGTCATTCCGAGCGAAGCGAGGAATCTCATTTTGAGTGATGAGATTGCCACGTCGCTCCGCTCCTCGCAATGACATTTTGAAAGGTTTGCGTAATTCGGGTTAAAATAGGAGACAGGGGTTAAGGAGGGAAAATGATACGCAGAATGTCTTTGGCAATTTTAACCTCTGCTGCTGTTTTATTAGCTTCAAATTCTACTTTTGCACAGGAAAAGCCGGAGATTTTTGTGCAGTTGGGACATTCAGGCCCGGTTACTTCGGTAGCTGTCTCTCCTAATGGAAGATATGCACTGTCAGGAAGCTGGGACGATACAGTCAAACTCTGGGAAATTGCAACAGGCAGAGAAATAAGAACATTTGCTGGGCATAAAGGATGGGTAAATTTTGTAGCTTTTACGCAGGATGGAAAGCATGCAATTTCATATTCTGAGGTTGACCATACTATTAAACTTTGGGATATATTAACAGGTAAAGAGATAATCTTAACTAATCTCCAAACCCCCAATGAATATTTTGAAATTTTAGATACACATAAATTCCTATGTCTTTCTCGTGATAAGAAACATGCCTTGTCTTATGGTGGCCTTAAGTATGCAATATGGAATATTGAAACAGGAAAAATCGTAAGAATATTTAAAACAGAAATTACAGAGTCTTCAGTTCTACCTTCTACTGCTACTTTTTCTTCCGATGGTAAATATATTTTGATAGGGAATTTTAATCCAACAGGGCCCTCAATGGTGGTCAGAGATACTTTAACAGGCAAGGAGATAAAGATATTCGCTGGGCATGTAAAAAATCGTATTAACTCGGTAGATATTTCACCTGATGGAAGATACGCAATCTCAGGGAGCGAGGACAAAACAATTAAGCTCTGGGATGTTGCTACGGGGAAAGAGATAAGAACATTTGAAGGACATATTGATGAGGTCTATTCAGTTACCTTTTCTCCTAATGGCAAATATGTGCTATCTGGAAGCTCTGATAAAACAATTAAACTCTGGGATGTAAAGAGTGGTAAAGAAATAAAGACATTTGTTGGGCACACGGAATTTGTTCATTCTACTGTATTTTCTCCTGATGGTAAATATGCTCTTTCTGGAAGTGGAGATAAAACCCTCAGACTATGGGATATCTCAACGGGGAAGGAGATTAAAGTATTCTTCGGGCTTGCAGTCGGGATTAGTTCAGCATCCTTTTCTCCTGATGGGAAATATCTCTTATCAAGTTCAGGTGATGGCAAAGTTCTAAATCTTTGGGACATCTCAATGGGTAAAGTAATAAAGACATTCAATGCAGATGCAGGAGTTTTTGAATCAGGAATTTCTCCTGATGGAAAATATGTTTTTTCATCAATCGGTGATAATACCATCAGACTCTGGGATGTGAAGACAGGCAGAGAGGTGATGGTATTTAAAGGTAGGTCATGGAATCTTTCTCCCGATGGAAGATATCTACTATTAGTTGACAAGGGTGATATAGTTTATAACCCGATAGCATCAAGAGTGTCTGGTAAAAAAATTACAAGTGAGCTTTATAACTTACTTAAACTCTATGATATTCCTTCAAATAAAGAAATAAAGACATTCAAAACTCAGATGGATGTCTCTTCTTTAGCTTTTTCACCTGATTGGAAATATGCACTATTAGGTGGTAGTTCCGTAGAACATTTAGAAGGAACCATAGAACTCTGGGATATTGAAAGAGGAGAGAAAAAAGAACTTTTATAGGCCATGAATCGTATGTCAGTTCTATAGCCTTTTCACCTGGTGGAAGATATGCCGTCTCAGGAAGCTCGGATGATACGCTTAAGTTATGGGATACTTTAGGGAATGAAATTCTTCGGATAGGCATGGTTGAAAAAGGTTCACCAGCAGAGAAAGCAAATGTATTGATAGGAGACATTATTGTTGCTATTGACAGCATTCCTGTTGTGTCAAGAGATGATTTTACCAGTAAGGTGCGCAAGAATCCTAATAAAGAACTTATATTGCAGGTAAAACGGAATGGAAAGACGATTGATATTAAGAATAATACCAGATGCTGTAAAAGTGAAAGATAAAGAGGGGAGTGAGGTAGTTATAGGCCGTATAGGAATTGGATATGATATGAGCGTTAGAACATTTAAGGGACACAGTTCGCATGTTTATTCTGTATCCTTTTCTTCTGATGGCAAATATGTGGTTTCAGGAGGACTTGATAAAACAATTAAGCTCTGGGATCCTTCAACAGGTGATGAGATAAAAACATTAGAAGGGCATACAACGAGCGTTAATTCCGTCAATTTCTTCCCAACAGGTCGGCAGATATTATCAGGAAGTTCTGACCGCACCACCCGTCTCTGGGACATTTCCACTGGCAAAGAAATAGCCCAGTTCATAAGCTTCAAGGACGGCGAGTGGATTGTCATTACTCCTGAAGGTTATTTCAACGCCTCTCCCAATGGCGCAAAACATCTGAATGTCAGAGTAGGCAACAATGTTTATTCCATAGACAACTTTTATGAAAAATTCTTCAATCCTGTTTATGTTGCATCTGTGCTTCAGGGCAAAAAGGTTGAGGCAATTGCTGATATAAGAAAAGGCATTTTAACGCCTCCTGATGTAAAAATCATCTCTCCAGAGCCAAATGCCACATTCAATACAGACACCATCAAGGTAACTGTTTCTGCAAAGGACACAGGAGGCGGCATTGATGAGATAAGGCTTTATCACAATGGCAAGGCAATAGGAGAAGACCAGAGAGCAGTAAAAATTGTCCCAAAGGGAAATAAGGTGATAAAGACATATACGGTCACCCTCATTGACGGCATCAACACCTTCAGAGCGGTTGGCTTCAGTAAAGACAGGACAGAGTCAAATCCATACGAATTGATAGTTAAACTGACAGCGCCGCAAAAGGATGTATCTCTGTATATACTTGCAGTAGGGATAAACAGATACAAAAACCCTGCACTTAGTCTTAACTATGCGGAGCCTGATGCAAGAGGAATAATTGAATTTTTCAGGCAGAAAGACAAAGGACTATTCAAGAGAATTGAGGCAATAGACATATACAACGAACAGGCGACAAAAGAAACAATAACATCGAAACTAAAACAACTTGAAAACACAAACCCGCAGGATGCTGTTTTAATTTATCTTGCTGGTCATGGAGAGAATATTCAGGACAAATGGTATTTCATTCCCCATGAACTTACCTATCCTGAAAGAGAGGGTGAGGTAAAGGCAAAAGGGATATCATCAGATGAGCTTTCAGGACTTATAAAGAACATAAGAGCACAGAAGATACTGGTGCTTGTGGATGCATGCAAGTCAGGAGCAGTGCTTGTAGCATTCAGGGGATTTGAAGACAGAAAAGCACTCTCACAGCTTTCAAGGTCAACAGGGGTGCATATCATAGCCGCATCAACAAAAGACCAGTTTGCAGCAGAGGTAAAGGAACTTGGCCATGGAGTGTTCACATATACCCTTCTTGAGGGATTAAAAGGCAAGGCATCTGGCGGAACAGAGACAGTAACGGTCCGAAAGCTTATGGGATATGTAGAAGAACAACTTCCGGACATAACAAAGAAATATAAGCAGGAAGCTCAATATCCAGTAGTTGATTCAAAGGGAATGGATTTTCCGCTAACAATTGTAAAATAGAAAGGGTTGCAGGAGGTTACATAATGGTAAGAGTATTCATCGTGTTGCTTCTTTGTCTTATTTCAGCCTCGAATAGTTTTTCCTCTCAGTCCACAATCGCAGAATCAGAAGGCTATGCATGCATGGGCGAGGATAAGTCAAGAAAGCAGACCGAGCAGGCTGCCGTGGCTGATGCAAAGAGGAAGGCAATAGAGTCAGTATCGTCATATATCACAAGCGAAACACAGGTGAAGGACTTTGAACTCCAGAAGGATCTGGTATCCGCCTATGCTAATGCTACAGTGAAAGTCATTCAAGAACTTGAAAAGGGATGGTATAAAGATACAACAATGGGAGACTGTTATAAGGTAAAGATAAAGGCAGAGGTTATTCCCGATGAAAAGGCAATGGTGAAAGTCGCAAAATCCAAACAGGCAGCAGATGACCCATCCGCTCCGCTTAATATTCAGGCGTGGACAGATAAAAAGGAATACAGAAGCGGAGAGAAGATAAAGATTTATATCAAGGGCAATAAGCCTTTTTATGCCCGTGTGCTTTATAAAGATGTCAAGGGCGAGCTTTTACAACTGCTGCCGAATCCTTACAGAAGCGAAAATTATTTTAATGGTGGAGTGATATACGAAATACCCTCTGGAAATGACCGGTTTGAATTAGAGGTCAGTCCACCATTTGGTGAAGAAAATGTAATCGTTTATGCAAGCACGTCACAACTGGGTGATATAGACCTTGAGGCTCAGGGCGGTGTTTATCAGGTAAAGACAAGGCACGCCGATATCGGAGACAGAACAAGGGGCGTTAAAATTATAGAAAAAGGTAGCAAGGGCAGCTCGGCTTCTGAGTTTTT
>JBFLXN010000173.1:0-5550 GCA_040755715.1 Candidatus Edwardsiibacteriota bacterium | reverse complement strand
CGCCGGGATTAGCTATACCATCTCCATTTCCGTGGGTAGTGTATTCTTCGGCATCATTTAATTGGTGGCTTTCATAGCAAACATAGGCGCCCGAAGCAGGCGTTACCGTGCAGGTACCCTGGTAGGGAAGATAATTCTGGGCGGTTACAGTAATATTCACTTCTCCAGTTGTCTCAGGTGTATAGTCAAAAGTAACCTCACCATTGACATCTGTAAATCCGTAAGCGTAAGCCTCAGTGCCTTTCTGTAGACACACCAAGGCTCCTTGTTTTAGAAGTCCAGAGTCATCATAGACTGTAACCTTAAAGGAAGTAGGTCCAATAGTGATATTAGTGGGGTGGTCAACATAGTAGAATGTCTTTGGTGTATCTTTCCAGACAGGCATCTCAGGGTTACCAAGGAGGTTCATATTGCATCGGTAGTAACTATACCCATATTGAATTGAGGCAAAAGACATTCCGAGATGATATAACCCATTTACGAAAAGCGATTCAAAAAATTTCTTGTCTTGATAATCTTGAGAGGACCAACCAGTTCGGCTATTCCCTATAAATGCAACACCTCCTCCATTTGGAGCAGTCATAAAGTGTTCAGATATACAGTCATAATCAAAGGCATTGGGGGAACAACCGAGACTAAAGAGAATAGAATACTGCGAACCATTAGAGAGTCCATCCATATCAATTCTATTAATGGTTCTGTAGGCACCAGCCCAGTGGAGTCCTGTCCCGAGGTCGTATCTACCAGCGTGGTCGGCATGGTCAATAATGTGATATCCTTCGTTGATACGGCTTAGCGCGGATGAGCTATTCAAAAGTTCGTCCCCTTGCCAGCCAGGACCAGTCAGAGGATTGTAAAGTTCCCAGGGGTCTATAAACGATGGGACATAATGACTCCCTATATATTCCTTAGTCAGTTGTCCCCATCCGTCGCCTGGAGGAGGAGGATAACCCAATGAAGCACCCATAAATAACATCCTTGTGACATAATCTGAAGGCGGACTCTTTTCGTATGTAATAATTTTGTTTATGAACCTTTCTGCTTGATTTATGTCATTCACCGGAGCTCTTCCTACAAAGAGGTCTGGACCGTAGTCAGCATTGTCACTACTTTCACCAAAGATTGAGTTTCCATTAGCATTCCAGTTTCCATCCAGTCCTGCATAATAGAGGTCAGTGGGACCATAGATGCCAGCATACGAATCGTAAAATCCTTTTCGGTCTGGCACAATGTTTGTATCTCCTCCCAATAATATCCAAATGACCCCCCAATATGAATAGGCGTCTTTGATGAAATTTCTAATCTTTTCCTGCAAGTCGCATCCTCTATAGTTAGCGTCAATCCATTCTGTTGTCTTTACAATGGCTGGAACACCTTTCTTTGTCAGCCAATTCGCTAAAGTTAAGAATTTTGGCGCTAATTCGTCATTTGTAATAATAATGTAATCAACTGTATTTCCTTCCAAAGAAGGTAAAGCAGTCAGTATCATTTTTTGGGGAATCAAGGGTAACTTCGTAAGTGTGCGTGGAGGCGTAGCAAAGCTATCAACTTCAGCCGGATTTGCCACTGCAGTTTTGATAAAATCTTCTATCAGCTCCTGATTCATTTTACTCCTGCGAAAGACAGGTGTAGCCGGATTTGGAGCAGGAACAAGGTCCACTGTAAAAGAGATGTTTGTGTATAAAATCAATTTCCGAGCTACTGGAATATATTGGAGCGGATATATCTTCAGACTGACAAAATGAAATCCCATCATATAGCCGTCATCCAGAATTTCCACTAACTTACCTGGATAAGGGGAAGAAGAACCGTAGGTTCCTGAATCTGGAGGAACAAATTGAGGCATTGTGTCTTCAAGGCCAAGAGGAATGGGTGGTTGAGCGGGGAAAATATAGTAACTTCCAGGAATGTCTTAGCTGGTTGATGAAGAAATCGTAAGACCGCTCACATTAGCGGCAGCTGGGATGAGGAGTCTAATAACTCTGACAGGCAGCAGGGGTTTCCCTATATCTTCGGTAGAGAAAAGGCAACCGTTTAATGTTACTACATCATATCCGAGGCTTTTTGTGAAGGACAAACTATCGGCAGAAAAAGTTACTGCCGAAGTAACCCCTGCCCCAAGGGAATTTCCTGTGAGCACACCTACTACCAGAAAGATGCCCATAACGGTTCCCATCAGTGCTTTACTGATTACTCTCTTCATAGGTGGCTTCTCCTTTCTTTGGAAAGATTTCTCTCCTTACTTTAAGAAGAGCATTTTGTTAATACTTGAGTAATTTGGTGTCTCAAAAGAACAGAAATAAACCCCTGAGGGTAAAGTTCTCCCCTCACTGTCTTTCCCATCCCACTTTATATTATGCTCTCCTGCCCTTTGTGATTCATTTACCAAAGTCCGAACTAATCTTCCGAGGAGGTCGTAGATTTTTATGCTAACCTTTTCTTCAGTAGGGCAAGTATAAAAGATAGTGGTCTCCAAAGTAAATGGATTGGGATGATTTTGATACAGGTGATAGTTGATAGTTAATGGTTGATGGTTGACAATTGCAGTTTCTTCTACACCACCAACTGGAATAATCTGATAACTCCCGTAGATATTCCAATTCCCATCCCGATTGCTTTCCCAAATTGCCCAAAGATAGTAATTGCTATTGACTGTTATAGCACTGACTACAGGATTCCTATCATCAGAAGGGTCCTGGTCAACAGAAAGAAGCCCAATCCCCATCTGTTGTAAGGAATAAATATTGTAATTGCCATCACGATTAGTTGCCCAGACTATACAATAAGGAGGACCAAATTGTCTTACAGGAAAGCCAAGACTTATCCCAGCAGGTGTGATATCCGCTGAATCGTGTTGAGTTATTCTATTAGTATCTCCCCCAGCAGAATAAATTTCATAATTACCTGAACTATCGCATTGCCAGAGAGTCCACCCTCCTTCGTTAGTAAAATCACTTACCAAAGAAGGACTCAAATCATTGAAGAGGTCAGCAGTAGTAAATGGGGCTGGCGGGGACCAACTTCCGCTATAAACACTCTGATAAATATTCCAATTTCCATCTCTATTGCTCTCCCAAACTGCAAAGACTCTTGATGGAACTGTGTAAGTAGCTATTTTGGGATGAGCGTTCTTAAAGGTGTCAGCAGTAATAGGCATTATAGAAGACCAAGTGGTGCCATTGTAGTAGCGAGAGTAGATATTCCAATATCCTGTGCTGTCGCTTTCCCAGACTACCCAGACAGTGCTGTCTTCAGTACTTACAGCAATAGTAGGGTTCTGTTCAGTGGCAGAACTGGAACTGATGCGGGTAGGGATAGACCAGCCGCTCAAAGAATCGCCAGAACTTACATAGATATTCCAATTTCCATCGCGCTTGCTCTGCCAGGCACACCACCATAGAGAACGACAGGTATCATAAGCGACCGAACAATTTATGTCAGAATCAGGGTCAGTAGTTACTGCTATTGGACTTGACCACTCTGTTCCGGTGTAGTTAAATCTTGAGTAGATGTCCCAGTTGCCATTTCTGTCAGTCTCCCAGCACAAGCAAACTGGACGAGCCAAAGTAACAGCTATAAAAACTGAAACTGCGGGATTACGGTCAGAAAGAGTCCCAGTGGTAAGTGCCACCGGTGACGACCAAGTTTGGCTTCCTGCCTTTTTAGGCAATAGCGAGAATAAACTTATCAAGAAGAAAAAGGTAAAAATTTTTGTCTGTTTCATAGTAATAGAGCCCTTTGTCTCTGAGAATATTTGTCTTGACTTTATCACTCTATTTCTGATATAATTTTAGCATTAAAATTCTCATTTGTCAAGATGTGTTTTTTTTTTTTTACGGGGGAGAAATGACAGATAGGGGAGAGTATTTCCGGAGATATAGGGAACTACACAAAGAAGAAATCAAAGAATATCAGAAAACCTATAGAAAGGATAATCCAAAGATTAAGTTGCAGTGTGCAGAGTGGAGAAGAAAACATCCTGGCTATTTCAAAAAATGGAAAGAAGAACACCCTCTATATTTCCAAATATGGCGGCTATTTCATCCGGCGTATTTTACAGAATATATGAGAAGATACAGGTCTATCTCAGAAGGTTCTTCTCCAAATTAGTCAGTGCGGTCAAGGCAAATGCTGATTGATAGAATTCAAGGAGTCTTGGACTAAAGAACGGTCCAATGAGTCCGAAAAAATCTAGACAAAAATGTTCGTCCAACAATTGGTTAACGGTCTTACGGTGGGGTCAGTTTATGCTCTGATTGCCTTGGGCTATACGATGGTCTATGGCATTCTAGAATTCATCAATTTCGCTCACGGCGAAATTTATATGTTAGGAGCCTATTTAGCAATTATTGCTTTTGGATTTTTTACTAACTTAACTTTATTTTCTCACTCATTTCTTCCTATCGTTGTTTTAATCTTTCTCTTTGCGATGTTTTACGCCGCCTGTTATGGGGCGACCATTGAACGTTTAGCCTATCGTCCCCTGCGAGGTGCCTCCAGACTCTCACCACTCATCAGTGCAATTGGTGTTTCTATCTTCTTACAAAACTTTGTGATGTTGACTCAGGGGGCTCATGATAAGGTTTTCCCATCTATCTTTTCACAAGGTGCGTTTCAGTTAGGAAAAGCAAGGATTTCGTATATTCAGCTTTTGATAATGGTAATTTCATTTCTTCTAATGTTAGGATTGACACTCTTTATTCAAAAGACAAAATTGGGTAAAGCTATGCGAGCTACCGCTCAGGATGTAAAAATGGCACAGTTAGTGGGAATCAACATTGACAGAGTGATTGCTACTACTTTTATAATTGGTTCAGCCTTGGGCGCGGCCGCCGGCGTAATGGTCGCCATTTATTATGGCTTGGTTAACTTTTATATCGGCTATATCGCTGGTCTCAAGGCATTTATTGCCGCAGTCTTAGGTGGTATTGGCAATATTCCTGGAGCTATGCTGGGTGGGCTTCTTTTAGGAATGGCAGAAAGTTTTGGAGCAGGCTATCTTTCTTGTGAATACAAAGATGTTTATGCCTTTATTATTCTGATTTTAGTCCTTCTCTTAAGACCACAAGGCATTTTAGGCGAAAGAGTCTATGAAAGGTAAAAAATGATGGACCACGAAATCACGAAATAAAGAAGACACAAAAATGAGTATAGAATTTGAAGAACTGTCCAACAAAATCATCAAATCAGCGATTGAAGTACACAAGAAATTAGGGCCGGGATTTCTGGAGTCAATATACCAAATAGCTTTACCAATCCAATTAAAGAAAGACGGTATGAATGTAGAGACCCAAAAAGAAGTGAAGATATGTTACGATGGTCAAGAAATAGGCACCCATCGGTTGGATCTTCTAGTTGAAAGTGAAATAATTGTTGAATTAAAGGCTGTAAAGGAATTTGATGAGCACCATGTTGCGCAGATAATATCATAGTTACTGGTGAAAAATTATTTATTCCAACAAAAAATAGTGATTTCCAGTCTGATTATTTCTTGAGTATCCTCGGAAATTATGATATAATTTAAATGTCAAAAAATTTCCGAGGAGGTTA
>JBFLXN010000172.1:0-5613 GCA_040755715.1 Candidatus Edwardsiibacteriota bacterium | reverse complement strand
CCCCGACTTGTCGGGGGACAAGAGAAGAACAAGCCCAGAAGGCTTAAACGCTTGTCAGTGTTGATTTTCCTTCACTCCGTTCAGGATAAATCGTGCCAATTTTAGACAAAATTTTAACAAAGTCGTGGCCAGTATTATTTTGTTTACAAGGCATTATCTCAGCAATCTTTTTACAATCTCTCCCTTTTGATTACGGATGTTTACTTCTAAGGGCATCTGCCCAGGAAGGTAGTGTGTGGCGCAAGCAAGGCAGGGGTCATAAGCCCGAAAAGCCATCTCAATCATATTCAAGAGCCCGTCAGAAACTTCACCCTTTTTGATTAAATTCTTGGCCGCTTTTTCAACGGACATACAGATAGCCGCAGAATTGTTCAAAGTACCCACTATCAGATTTGCTTCAAGTATTACACCTCTTTCATCAGTCTTATAGTGATGATATAGAATCCCTCGGGGTGCCTCTACCACTCCTACGCCTTCAGTCGGAATCTGGTTTGGTAGATTGCGAATGTCAGTATTTGTAATTTCCGGGTCTTCGGCTAATTCCAACAATCGCTCAGCCGCATAGAGAAGCTCCACCAGTCTTGCCCAGTGCATTGCCAGAGTATTGTGTGCTGGCTTGCCACCGAGGATTTGATACATCTTTTCATATTCTACCTGAGCTAAGGGTGTAGCCATTCCGTCTGAGGCATTAAGCCTCGCCAGAGGCGCCACTCGATAGACGCCGCTATCTTCGCCGTCAACAAAACCTTTCCAGCCGACTTTCCTCAAATATGGATATTTAATGTAACTCCAAGGTTCAACATGTTCAGCGATGTGGTCTAAATACTCCCGAGGTTTGAATTTTGCTATTTCCTTTCCGTTAGGGTCAACTACCCTGATATCTCCATCGTAGAAATTCACTTTATTATCTTTGTCCACCAAGCCCATATAGTAGGTGCGGTGTTTGTAGATGTCACCCACTACTAAATCCACATAGGTTTTATTCTTCAGCACTACATCTTCAAAGAGTTTGAGACTGAACTTGGCGAATTCAATTGAGGCTCTGGCAATTTCTACCATATCTTTTCTCTCTTCTTCCTTCAATCCTTTGGAGACCCCACCGGGCAGACCCATCACCGGATGAATTACTTTTCCACCTAAAAGGGTGATAATACCCCGAAGTTTCTTTCTGATTTCAATCACTTTGCCAGCGATTTCCAAACCAACTTTGCCAATCACGCCCAAGATATTTCGCTGAGCCGCTGGTGCATCTGGACCCATTACAAAATCAGGACCACCTAAGAAATAGAAATGAAGTGTGTGGTCTTCAGCCTGAAAGGCTGAATAGACGAGTTCTCTCAATTTCTTGGCTGTAGAAGTTGGCTCAACTTTATAAAGGTCATCAAGTGTTTTGGTAGAGGCCATATGATGGGCAGTGGGGCAGACACCGCAGATTGTCGGTGTAATTCTCGGCATCTCTTCTGCCAGGCGGCCTTCAGCAAATTTTTCAAACCCGCGCAATTCCGGCACTTGAAAATAGGCTTTTTCTACATCACCCTGGTCATTCAGAAAGATTTCAATCTTTCCGTGCCCCTCTAAACGGGTGATGGGGTTAATAGTAATTCTTTTTGCCATTCACTCCTCCTTTTTTTCGCCCATTGCTTTGCAAGAAAGAAGTTCATTCTTAATGGTGAATATCGTTCTTACCTTGACACAACCTTGTAAAGAGGCTCAAACCCATTTCAGGCATTTCTACCCCCTTCAACCATTTTTTGTAATGTCTTTTCGGCTTCCCTAACAAACTTCCGTGCATTTTCAAGTTGAGTCTGTGCTTCCTCTTTTCTAATTTCCACGAAATCTCCATAATCTGCATTTTCTCTAATCCTTTTAGCATCCCTTAGAAATTTGCTGAGTTCCTTTGAAAAAAGTCCGGGTTTTATTATATACTGACTAAACAAAGCAATTACCCCGGAATGCTTGCTGCTATCTTTCTCTTCCAGGGCAAGAAGTGCTCTTGCGGCAGTGAACATTGCATAATAACTTCTGTTCACTGAATTACCTACATGATTTTGACTGAACGCATCTTCACTTTCTCTTAAAACTTCTTTTGCCTTTTCTATTCTATATTTAGCTAAATCTATTCTCATAAAGGAACACCCTCTTTTTCTACATTTTCAAAGAAGAAGGAACCTAATTCCTTGTTTTTTTTATATTCATAAAGGCTATAAAGAACAGTAGATATTGGCAAACCATATTTAATATCATAATCAATTTCTATCTCTGAAAGCGCATCGCTTATTTCTGATGTTTTCTCTTTTACTAAGATAAATATATCTATGTCTGAATATTTTTTGTAATTCCCCCTTGCCTTTGAGCCAAAAAGCCGAATAGTGATAACTTCATCGCCCAATTTGTCTTTTAGTTCTTTAATAAAAGTAGTTATTACTTCTTGCTCATTTTTGCTCAAATATTGCATCTTTTTAGTCATAGTTTGTTAAGCATTGGGTTGCAAGAAAGAAACAGTGGACATGGTGAGGCTTTCTAACAGGGCAAAGATGTGTCTCATTTCCGCCTCCTTATATCAGAGTCAACTTTAGTGCCTTAGGGTCCCAAATAATTTCCTCTGTCTCAGGGTCAAGCCGAATTTTCCAGCGCTGAAAGAAGTCGGCACCTAAAATCAGTTCCTCTGTTAAGTCTTCCACAATAATAAATGTCCAGAAAATTTTATGTCCATCAAGGATAATTCTAGAGAAAATGACCAAATCTGTTCGAATCGTTCCGGAAGCCGTTTCAAATTCCAGAGACTCATCAATCTTAAATGGTGTAGTAATTTCCTCGGCAATGCTCTTTCTCATAAAACTCTGGGAAGAACCTATGTCAAAAAGGGCTGGAACTTTTTTCTTTCCCTTTTGTCCGACTAATTCCACTTCTTTGTAAATTAGACCCATTGATTACTTCCTTTTTCGGTGAGCTTGCCCCTCGGGCCGAGACCGAACCATTTATGGTGAGCGAAGCCGAACCACTCCAAAAGCATTTTGTATTCCTCACAAGATAAGCCTCGCTCTACTCGGCAATGATTACAGCGATTTTTAAACTTATTGGTTTTATCGCTGTAATCGTGTTTTAAGATCGCCGTAATCGTATAAGTTATTTTACACTATCAAAGGGTATCTTGTCAATCATTTTAACAGCACCATCCGTTTGACCTGTTTGAAACTTGTGTGATTATCACTTATTGGGAAAACGATTTTAAAAAACTTAAAACTCATTTGAGGTGATGATTTTTCTCTTGTCGTAGCGAAGTCCCGACAAGACTCGGGATAAACTGCGACCCTATTTTTTCGGGGACAAGATAGCCTTTAATATGTGTTGGGGGAATGTGACTGTGCTGTAAATCTTTCTATATAATCAAGGTTTTTTTTGATTTCTTCCTTTCCACAAAGATATCCATGGCCTGGGATGATCGTTTCGATATCAAAAGTCATAAGATAGTTCAGAGAACCTACCCATTTTTCCCATAGTTCAATATTGCCAAATTGTGTTGTTGGGGGAAAACCGGCATAGATAGTATCGCCTGCGAATAGAACTTTTGCTTTGGGGAAATAGATAGAAAGACAACCATCAAGATGACCTGGAGTAGGAATGATTATAAACTCTGTATCTCCACAGTTCATTTTTGTTTCTTTTTCAAGAAGAATATCTGGCAGAATCACTTTTACATCACCTACAAAGGAACGTCCGAAATCATACCCCATCGCAATAAACTTCTGCCTTGTTTCATAGGAATTTTCTCTGTTCACTATGAAAGATACATAATCTTTCCCTTCAGTTAACAGAAATTCTTTGGTCTTTGTATGGGAAATTATTTTTGCTCCATGTTCTTTAAAAACCTTGGCCCCAAATATATGGTCAGAGTGATGTTCAGTGTATACTAGGTATTTTATTGGCACATCACCAGATACGGCTTTAATATAGGAGTAGATCGTCAAGGCTGAGTTAAGGGTTAAGCCACAATCAATCACAATTACACCGTGTGAACTTACTACGAACCCAGCGTTTACGCCAATCGGATGAGCTAAACCGAGCACCGCATAAATATTGTCTCTAATTAACACCTTTACTACCTATTATAAGTCATTTTGCCTAACGTTCCCAGCATAAAAGAAGTCCAGCACTTTCCATTTCCCCTTTTCCAATATTTCAATAAAACCACTTTATGATCATCTAACTGCTCTCAGCTCTTTAACCATAAAAAGTGCTGGATTTGGGTAAGTCCGCCTCTGGCGGACGAACCTTTTATGCTGTGTTATACGCTGTTGGTCGCTTTCTGTCACTTTTTCTACCACCTCTCTTTTTATTTGGTGAATACTTGCCTTTGGGTTCAAAAAGTCTAAGTTGCTGTTCTACCTTCTTTGTTTCATAGATTTTGGTTTTGTCTTCTTCAACATTTTCCAACCTTCTCAAGGCAATCTCTACATATTCGGGATTGATGTCAATTCCTATGAATTTTCTTCCTAATTTTTTTGCAGCAATTGCAGTTGTTCCACTTCCCACAAAAGGGTCTAAAACGATTGCGGAATCTGAAAAAGTGGTTAGCTTGATTATATATTCGCATATTGCTAAGGGTTTAACAGTTTTATGGATATTAAAGTCTCCCTTTTCTTCTTTACTTGGTTTGGGCACAAGGAAACATTTATCCAAAATTTCGGTAATTTCATAGGTGGTTACCACATTAGAAGGAAACATATCTTCTCCAATTTTAATATTCGTATTAAGGAGCCCCACATTATACTTTAACATATTATCTAAAAATGTTTTTTCTACTTCTTTTTGAGCCATCATTATCGGTTCAAAGCAGGATTTTATTTGTGGTGTTTTCCAACCGGATAATTTCTCTTTTAGTTCATTCTTAGACTTTTTATCCCAATCTAATCTATCAATAAAATGATTAAGTGACATTGCCTTGGGCTGATTTTGTGTATAAAGCCAGATAAAACAATCCCTTATTAAAAAACCAGCATCATCAACCGCAGAAACCATCCTATGATAGAGTCTGGGGCTTGAAAATGAAAAAAAGAACCCACCAGGTTTTAATACTCTGTATAACCCCTTTGCAATTTTAAAATACCATTGATAAAAAAACTTCCCCTGCTCTTTATCAAATTTCATTCCTGGGGGTAGAGATTTTACGACATGACAATAATCTGTTATTGTAGAAACTTCTTTGTGATTCCAGTTATTATCCATTTTGTCTAAAAAATAAGGCGGATCTGTTAATACTAGATCTATCGAATTATCCTCAATTTGAGGCAGCACTTTTAAAGTATCTCCTAATATAATTTTATTTATCATTGTTTTATTCATTTGGGTTCCTGCCATTAAATTCTTCATATAAAATCTTGTATACTTTCCATCTAATTTCTTTATCTGACCTTTTTATCACATTGGGATTGGCTAATTTTATCACCCTGCCCCTTTCATCATAAACCCAATTGTTTCTATCTGCCCGATTACACTTTTCACACTGTGGGATAATGTTTCCTGCAACCAGAGGTTGATTTGGATCTTTATGTGCTATTTGTAAGCTGGTAATAGTGTTTGGCCAATGGATATGTGGCTTACTTTCTTCTGAAC
>JBFLXN010000171.1:0-5700 GCA_040755715.1 Candidatus Edwardsiibacteriota bacterium | reverse complement strand
TAATTTTCGCTCATTTGGTTTTAATTTAACTTGATTTTTTATTTTCAAGTATACCACCTCCTTTTGGAGGTAGTATATCATAAATAATTTAATTTGTCAAGAACTTATGTCATAAAGCACTAGCGCCGTAGTCAACAGCCCAATACAAAGCAGAAACCACTGATGGATTATCCCACGTAACAATAGAACACGAATCCCACAATACTTTATAAAGCATCATTGTAGTGTTCCAAGTAACTCCAGTAATATCCTTGGAATTATTGCTCATTGCGCCAACTATACCAGCCACTACTGTGCCATGTCCATATGGTTCAGCAATTGTAATAATTTCCTCAGGTGTGAAATCCATATTCACCCAATCATAAGCATCTATACTGCGCCCACTCAGGTCCTGATGTGATAATCTAAAACCAATATCAAGAATGGCAATGGTATCATTCACATCACCTGTGCCTAAAGCCCAAACCCAAGGCAATCCCACATTCTTTAGATACCATTGCTCGCTAAACCTGGGGTCGTTTGGTTCAACCATGCTATCAAGAATGACTGGCCCCATAGTCTCTGTGCCCAGCATTTGAATTCGTGGGTCTTTCATTAATATTGCTTCCTTTTTTATCGTGCTTTCTTCGTCCAAAATCTCCAAAGTATAGCGTCTTCTAAAGTATTCCGGTCCTCTATACGACTCTACATCCCCCCTCGTCATCTTTTCAGTCATTCTATATAGCATCCTTAAGTTATACTGGAGACAAATAGAATCAACATCGACAGGTGTTACATTAGGTTTAACCGTTATTTCTAACACTTTTGAAACGTACAGCAAGTCATTTCTTGGTTTAGCATCTATTCCAAGATACCAATTAGGGCTGGCATATAATATATCATTTTCCTCAGCCAATTCTATAATCACTTGCCTATATGTCCTCAGATCCGGTATTTTCACAAAAACCTTATTGTCCACTTCCCTAAAATGATAAATTTCTAAAGAATGCCTTTGCAAAATAGCAATAGCAGTATCCTTGCTAATGTCCCTCACGAATGAAACTTCCAAGTCGTAAAGTATATCTTCTTTTTTATATTCATCACTGGGTCTCACAATTTTAAAACTTTTATCGCCTACTTTTTTATATGAACCCCAGAAAACAGCAGCAAATTTGGCAAATTCTTTTTCTTCTTTCTTCCTTCTTTCTTCACTGATAGGATTAAGCCATTTTCGTGCTCTGTCACTGATTGGCTTTTCCGATGCTTGTTTCTTTCTTTTACCCATTGCCAATGTTTCTTGGCCAAAACAAGGCATAGTGAGGGCCAAAATAATTAATCCGAAGAACAGAGCAAGTGAGCTCTTTGTATTTTGCTTCATCATTGTTAAAGACCTCCTTTTTAATATGGTCATTGAAAAATTATTTAAGTAAAATCATTTTCCTTGTATCAATTTATCTACATCAAGGCTATCACCATCTGTTACTTTGATTGGTATTATTTTAGTGCCCTAAGATATCCCAGCAATTCCAATATTGTTATTAGTCTTTGCCGCGGCTATTCCCGCAATTATTGTTCCATTGTTCCATGGTTTACTAAATCTTCCGGGTCGTTATCAGGAGGAGAAGCCCAAAAGTCTACAGGATACTCAATTTTATCAGAGAGGTCCGAATGGTTTATCATCACTCCTGCGTCCACAATGGCGATGTACATCATCCCAAGAAGGTCGGTCTCATGGTTCCAAGCGTAAGGAGCGCTAATATTAGAAAGATGCCACTCACTATCAAAGTACTCATCATTAGGAACATAGTCCAGACATCTCCCAGGAAGTATAGCATCCACCCAAACGCTGTTTACACGAGGGTCTCCAAAAATTTCATTCTCAACTTCTATAGTAGTCTTATCGGAGAGAATTTCAAAAAGGTAAGAACCTGCAGTACGATGTTCCTTTGCCCCCGGTCCTAAAATAGGATATTCCCGGATTTCCAGTTCATATTCATTTGCAAATCTCTTTATTTCTTCTTCTGATTCTGTGACCTCGTAGAAAAATCTTACCACTAAAATCTTTTCTGGATAGTAAAAATATGGATTAGGTTCACCGGTCTTCTCCACAAAATAATAGTAATAGTGATCAAAATTCTTTTTTGCCTTTTCTATTCTTTCTTCACTTGTAAGTTCTTCTATTATCTCTTCAGGCTTTCTTTGGTCAAGAATAATTGATTTGCAAAGAACGGTCTTGTCAGGTCTTTCCCTCAATTTGTGAAATATCCTAAGTTTATGCTTCTTATTAATTTCTTCAATCTCTTGCTCTGTTATTCCTGGTTTAAAGATGAGGTGCAATTGAGGAAGTCTGTCCTTGCAGAGCTTAAGTTCACACTCTGGTTTGACATTACGAAATTTCTTCCCGCCTATGGTACGATAACCGCCGACCGCCTTATTTACCCCTTCAATAATTTCTTTCTCTTCAATTAGCCATCTTCTATATCTTTCTTCTTCTATGCTTCTCTTCTTCCCCATGGCCAATTCTTCCCCAACAATAACCCGGGGTGCAGAAAGAGAAATGACTAGCATCATAAAGAGAAAGATGAAATTGATTTTGACTTTACGTTTCATTGTTGAAGACCTCCTTTTTGATATGGTTATTAGAGCACTATTTAAGTAAAATCATTTTTCTTGTCATACTCTGATTTCCTATTCTTAGGCAATAAAAATAGACACCACCAGAAACTTCCCTTCCACTCTCATCTTTTCCATCCCACTTCACCCTATGGACCCCGGGAGTAATGTCAGACAGGAATGTCTGACCTACCAATGTCTTCACCAACTGCCCCGCAACATTGTAGATTTTCAAAGTAGTGTGGCTAATGGCTGATGGTTCATGGCTCATAGCGGACAGCGAATAGCGAATAGCGGTTTGTGAAGAGAACGGATTCGGATAGTTCTGATACAACTTACTATGAACTATGAACTTTGAACTATGAACTGAAGTCTCTTCCACTCCTGTTGGCACCATCTTGGCGTACTTAAGGTCTTTGGCTGGAAAACCAGTCCCAGCTCCGTATGAAATATGAGGAAATTCATCTTTATCAAGCACAATAGATGGTTCCCATCCTACATCTCCAACTGTATCTACAAATTGAATATTCCATTCTGTCCCCGTCCATGTTGCATATTTTAGGTCCATTGTAGGATAATAGTGATATGCAATATGAGGATAGTTCAAAGTGTCTAAAACTAAAGAAGACCTACTATAAGAAGCGTCGCCGATACTATCTATTACCTCAATATTCCACCCTGAACCCGTCCATCTAGCATATTTCAAGCTGTCAGTTCCTGTCTTAAATTTATTATGAGTAATATGTGGATATCCATTCTTGTCAAGGGCGAGGGATGAATAAATACCGACCTTACCAGCAGTATCTACTGCTTCAACAACCCATGTGCTTCCTGTCCATTTCGCATATTTTAGGTCATCGTTATAATCCTCACAATAGCTTATATGCGGATATCCATTATCATCTAGGACGATTGAAGGTGCCATCCATATACTCCCCACAGTGTCTACAATCTCAAATGTCCAGTTTCCTCCTGTCTTTTTAGCGTATATGAGGTCCTCAGTAAATGCATCACCATAGGCAATGTGAGGATTATCCGTTGCATCCAGTGCAAGGCAACAGTAACCTCCTGTGCTGTCCACTATTTCAATCTCCCAAGTTGCTCCAGTCCATTTGCCGTATTTGAGATAAGCATTTTTCGCATCCACATACGCAATATGTGGATAACCGCTATTATCGCACTTAAGTGAACTTTTATAGAACCCGGCATCACCGATGGTATCAACTGTTTCCACACTCCACCCTAGACTGTCCATCTAGCATATTTAAGCTCTCCCAAAAGGTCGATAGCGTGGTAGTAGCCAATATGTGGATACCCATTATTATCTAAGTCAATTGAACTAAAGGCTCCCACATATCCTGTAGTATCTACCACCTCAATCTGCCAGGTCTGGGTAATGCCAATCTGAGGCATAATCGCTGATAAAACAGCGGCAACAAAAACTGCAAACAATTTTTGCATTTTAACCTCCCGTTTTTAGATATATGGAATTGCAATTTCTCGTGGCAAGAATTTACAAAGCAAAAAATACTAAACAAATTTCGCTTCTCAAGACCTGCCATTGCAGGTGTTAGAAAATATAAGTATTTGTCAAGTTTTGGTTAGTCACTTTTTGATTTTCCTTTAGTCTGGTTTCCATCCACCAATGCCCGCTCCATGAATGCCTACAAAAATAGAACGACCTCCCCTATCTAACCCAACACTTACTGACAAACCCCAGCCTCCACTTCCTTGTTCATTGTATCTAGAAAAAACAAATGGGAAAGAGAAAGTCAGAACACTAACAACCGGTTTCCTATTACAAAATTCATAACTCACATAAAAATATCTGCAAAACTGCGTTCTTATTCCCCCATTAAAATTACCGTAAGTTTTTTCCTTTAGATATCCTACTCCCAGGTCACTATCCCATCGCTCAGCGGAGGGCATTTGATAATAATTAACACCGCAGCCTCCGAAAATAATAAAGTAGTTTTTTAAGTTACCTCCTTGGAAAAAAAGGCCCGAATTCATAGTCAATATATATGTTTCTGTCCTCTTATAGAGATAAGCAGAATCATCTTTGACTTCTTCCTTCAATATTCCACTATACCAATCTCCACTAAAGTGCAAAAAGGGTCCACATCTGTTCTTCCACATTGATAGTTCAAAGCCTATTCCGCCTATTAAAGGCCCTCGATTTCTATCTTCTAAGATGCTCCTATCTTTGTATCTCTTGGTGTAAGAACTTACACCAAAAGATAGATAAGCTTCACCCGACAATATTTCTAGTGTCCCGAAGGCGTCTTGTGCACCGACAGTAAATAGGAGCAAATACAGGAATTTGTATCTGCACTTCATCTTAGCTTCTCCACCCCTTGGGGGTTACCGTCCTGCTCCAAAGCCATACATATCCGAAACTATATCTCCCACTTCCCAATCAATTTTTCCTTCAACTGTTCCCTCAAAGAAAAAGAAAAGATAGAAACTGGTAAAAATACCGCCTTCTGATAAAGACATATTCATTGCTTTTGTAATTCCACCATACATACCACCTAACACGATATGTTGCCAATCAATAAGTCGGCAATATTGCATTTATTACTTTGCGTCTTCCGCTTCTGACTCTTTGCTTGAACGCCAACCGCTGATTACTAGCCCAAACTCCCCTGTTCTCAATGATGGGCTTATGCCGAGATCCATAAGACCAAATAAATTGGTTTCAGACCTTGTTTCATACTTCGTTTTGCCCTTTTCTATTTCTTCATATCCTTCGTAGACGGAGCCAAATCTTATACCAAAGATGTGAAAAGGTTGTCCTCGAAGTAATAGTACTTCATAATGTAATTCCAGAAATCTCGCTTTGGCCTTAAAAAGTGGCACAATTATAAATGGTTTAATGGAAAAATCTAAACCTACTGAAGGGCTTATCATTGTCCGTGAATCTTTTAGAATCAATGCGCTCTGACCCCCGTAAAACTGGACTAAAATGGGATTGAAATTGTTGAAGATTTTGCTTGACAAAAAGTCAAGCGATTGATAATTTCTTGTTCTTTTACCTCATACTGTTTGAGAGCTACCCTAGCCGGAGTTTGGTAATTCAACGACTGATGCAACCGACAATGGTTA
>JBFLXN010000170.1:0-5702 GCA_040755715.1 Candidatus Edwardsiibacteriota bacterium | reverse complement strand
TCCACCAGGTCTCTGAGGAAGCCTACCATAATTAATCAAACCTTCGTCAAGAGACCATTACGACCAATTCTATATTTCTAAATGACCAAAAATAACTCAGAATTTGCACCGAAATCGGTGAAGCCCCGTTTTTTTTACAGGAGGATATTGTGGAGAGAAAAAAGTATTTGAAGAGATATAGGGAATTGCATAGAGAAGAAATCAGGGAATACCAGAAAGCTTATAGAAGAGGAAATCCGAAGACTAAGTGGCAGATGACAAAGTGGAGAAAAGAACATCCCGAATATTTCAAGAAATGGAAGGAGAAACATCCCCTATATTTCCATGAGTGGCTTCAAAGTCATCCGGAATATTTCACAGAATATATGAGAAAATACAGACATCCGCATGATTTTTCTATGGTTGAAGAAGCAATTCAAATTCAAAAAGAATTATCTAAATGGACTATACTCAAAGATGGTTTCTCTAAAATTAACTATATTGCTGGAGCTGACGCTTCTATTGATAAAGAAGAGAGAATTATCTCTGCCGGAGTTTGTCTTTTCACCTACCCAAACTTGGAATTGGTTGAAGAAGTTTCTGCCAAAAAACCTTTATCTTTTCCTTATATTCCCGGTCTTCTTTCCTTTCGTGAGGGACCTGTGTTGTTTGATGCCATTTCAAAATTAAAAACTATCCCCGATGTAATCCTCTTTGATGGACAGGGGATTGCCCATCCTCGGGGAATAGGAATCGCCACACACCTAGGTATTCTTCTTAATAAACCAACAATCGGCTGTGCCAAATCTAATCTCTGTGGGACTTTTAAACAGCCAAAACAAAAAAGAGACTCTTCTTCGCCTCTCTATCTTAATGGGAAAATAGTAGGTGCAGTTCTCCGAACAAAGAATTACACCCAACCAATCTTTGTCTCACCTGGGCATTTGATTTCTCTCAAAACTGCTATCTATGTGGTTTTAGCCTGTGGAAAAGGCTATAGAATTCCTGAACCATTAAGGCACGCCCATACGCTGAGTAAACATGTGCTTACTTCTTGAAGTATCCCGATTTTCAGCGGGATACTGATTTCACAGATTAAAATCTGTGTAATCGCCGTTAAAAATCTGCGTAATCATATTCCGACCTGTCCGTTGTTTCCCTGACCGTCCTGACCGTTAGCTCTACTTTTCTCTCTCTATTTTTTCCTCAACCGTCTTAATCAAAATGTTCTTCCATCCTTCTTCTCCAAGAAATTTATTCCCAGGGCAAGCAGTGGGTGTGGGTCTCACTTCTCTGTGTCCATAGATATTCAACTTTGTTTCCACCATCTTTTGATAACTAACAATAATCTCTGCTACAGAATTCAATACCTCCTTTGGTGGAATAGAATTACGATAATTTCCTACTATGGCGATAGCCATTGTTTTTCCGTTCATTTCCCAGGTTCCGGCGTGCCATCCCACATTATCTATATACCATTTATCCCCTATTTTTATTATATCTTTTAGTACCTGTATCTTTCTACCATCAGAATAGACTAACCAATGATAGGCACAGAAAGTTTCTTTTCCTTCATAAAAATGATTTGAATAAATTTTATCCCCCACAGTGTCTTGCATAGCATCAAAGACAGGTTTGTATATTCTCCATTTATGGATGTTGGAAAGTTGCTCAACTGTGATATTTTTAGATGTGCCGGTATGGTGTATAACAATTCCTTCAAAAGGTGCTCTAAACACCTTATCAAAATCAAAAGGAATAGATTGAGCATTTACCTTTTGAAAACAAAAGTATAGAAAAATTATTCCTGTTATTATTTTGCATTTTGCATTTTGCATTTTACAATTTCCTGTTTTATATCCCCAGATAAGCTTCTTTCACTTTTTTATCTTCCAGAAGGCTTTTCCCTTTGCCTTCCAGAACAATCTTCCCATTCTCCAACACATAGGCGCGGTCAGCCAGAGTCAAAGCCTTCTGGGCATTCTGCTCAACCAAAAGAACAGTAGTTCCTTCTTGCCTAATCTTCTCAATAATGTCAAAGATTTTTTCTACTAAAATCGGAGACAGCCCCAAAGAAGGTTCATCAAGCAAGAGGAGTTTTGGTTTAGACATCAGAGCCCTGGCAATAGCTAACATCTGCTGTTCGCCACCGGAGAGGGTTCCGCCCTTTTGACCTCTTCTTTCTTTAAGCACTGGAAAGATTTCATAAACAAAACCAAGTCGCTTTTCTATTTCTTTTTTATTCTTTAAGAGAAAAGCACCCATCTCTAAATTTTCCAGAACACTCAGTTTTGGAAAGATTCTTCGCCCCTCTGGAACTTGAGAAATGCCCAATCTAACAATCTCTTCGGGACTAAGCCCATCAATTTCTCTCTCCTCAAAGAAAATTTTCCCTTTGCTTCTTCGCACAATCCCTGAAATAGTCAGAAGACAGGTACTCTTGCCAGCCCCATTGGCTCCAATTAACGCCACCATTTCCTTTTTCTCAACTGACAAGGAAATACCTCTTAATGCCTCAATAGCGCCGTAATGAGTATGAACTTCCTGAAGCCTAAGCATAATCGCAAATCAAATTTCTTGCCTGTGGCAAGCAGACAATAACCAAATACCAAGCTCAAAATAATAACTAATCACCAAACCTGTACTGACGACAGGTCAGGATTACAATAACCAAACAAACATTTAAGTTAGAAGACTTCTGGTATTCCCTGATTTTTTCCCTATGTAGTTCTCTATATCTTTTAAAATACTCTCGCCTATTTGTCATATCGCCCCCGTAAAAAAAAAAAACATCTTGACAAATTGAATTTTTATAGTTATAATTATATATGAAATAAAAAGAGAAAGTCAAGGAAAATTCTAGTTATTTGACTTCAGACCCAACCACTTTGCATATTTGTCCATCATCTTTGTCTTTTTTACTAGTGGATTTTTCTAGCGGGTCAAGATAAAAAGAAGGGTTATTATGTTCCATAGATTAGGTATGCTAATTACTGTTTTGTGCTTTTTTCTTATCTCTGAAATAGATAGAATTATTGCACAAAGCTGGCCACCTCCGGAAGCTGTGACAGCAGATACTCTTAAGAATGCGAATCCTGCCATAGCGATAAACAGCCAGGGTAGAATCTGTGTGGCTTACACCAGAAACTATATGAGCTCTTGCCTTCTTTCTACTACAATGCGGGATAGCAATGGTTGGCAGGCACCAATTAATATAGTAAGTGGCGAGGTAATTTGGTTGAAACCTTCGCTAGTTGCCGGAAATGGAGATACAATTTGGATGGCAATGATGTCAGCGATTTCAGAAAGTTTAAACTTAGGCTATTTACCGAGTTCTTGTTATTTTGATGGAATTAATTGGTCACCTCTAGTTTTTGTTACTTTAGATACAACAAAACGAGGTGGATGTCCTACTATTTCAAAAGATAAATTCGGAAAACCATGGATAGTTTGGAGCAAAAGTAATGACAATGTTTTTGCCACCTATTGGAGTGGAAGTAGCTGGGTAAACCCAATTGCTGTTAATAGCTTATCCGGGCTGGATGTGGAGCAATCTTCAAAAATTGCTGGCGATTCTATAGGAAATGTTTGGATTATCTGGTGCGATGTAAATACCTTTGCAAAATATTACGATGGTGTAAGTTGGTCCAGCAAGCAGACTATTCAAGATAATCTTACTTCCTGGAATTCCAACCCTTTGATTGTTGTTGATGCCATAGGCAATATTGGGGCGAGTTGGTATAGTGACCCTGGTGGCGGATACATTAGTTTTAATAATGGAAGTGGCTGGAGTTTGCCAGAATCACTCGGGTTCACCTTTGATGACATTTGTAGCGACAGTAGTGGTAAGATATGGGGAATTTATGGTCTAAATGTTGTGTATTATGAGAGCAGCATTTGGTCACTTCCATTCCTAATTGATACATCTTCCTACCTTTTGCATAGTGGGCGTTTAGCCTTTAATCCAGTCACTAATGAAATATGGGCAGTCTGGGTTCGTGAAGGTGGGGGCTATCCAAATATTTATGTCAGCCATACTAATACTGCGGTGGAGGTAGAAGAGCGCAGCGAAATAGTCAAAAACAGAGGCCAAATTAGACTATATCAGAACTATCCTAATCCCTTCAGCAAGAAGACAGATATTAGGTATCAAATACTGGATTCAAGATTCCAAACTTCGGATTACAAATTACAAACCTCTATAATAATCTATAATGTGGTAGGTCAAGAGATACGCACCTTGGTTAAAGAACCAAAGGCACCTGGTTATTACACAGTCACTTGGGATGGAAAAGATAATCAAAGAAGGGATTTAATGAGCGGCATTTATTTTTGTAAACTTCAGATCGGCGATTTTATCGCCACTAAAAAAATAACATTAATAAGATAAACAGAGGAGGTTAAACAGAAATGGGGAAGCTACCAACAAAAGTGATAGGCACAGCTTTCTGTGTCCTGGGATTTCTTACCTATGGACATTGTCAAGGAACCTGGGTTTCTTTCGATGGTAAGAGCCTGGCTGGCACACCTGCTACAGCAAGTGTCATTTCTTCAGACCAGTCTAAAACAGTGATAGTTTTCAATATCCCCGGAATGTGGGTAAATACAAAGGCCGTGGGAACAAATACCTACCATGTTTTAACTATTCCTGGATGTGAGGGAAGCACTATTGAAATTGGTAAGCCACAAATTCCTGCTTTTCGCAAATTGATTGCTATTCCCCCTCAGGCTAATGCTACCGTGGCTGTTACCAATCTTGCTGAAATATCTTTTTCGGGATATAAAGTGTGGCCATTTCAGACACCCGAAACTGATAGTGGTCCTGTGCCTCCATTTACAATCAATAGCGCATTTTATGGGACAAATGTCTTCTATCCTGAAATCAATGCTGAGATAAGTCTGCCGGCTATTTGGAGAGATATGCGTGTAGTAAACCTTGGAGTCTACCCATGCCGTTTCAATCCTAGCACCGGTGTAATTAAGGCTTATTCTCAGATTACGGTTGAGATTAGTTATAGCGGAACCAGTAACATCAATATTTTGCCTGGCTACCCAAGTGCGGTTTCTCAGCAGTATTCTAGGATGTACAGAAGTTTGATTCTAAACTACAAGAAGATCGGAATAGCGATTTCTATGACTTATACTATGCCGAAGTATCTCATAATTGTTGCCGACAATTATTACACCACTATTCAGGACCTCCTCTTTTGGAAAAAGAAGAAAGGAATTGATATATCAGTAGTCAAACAGTCTGCCATAGTGGGAACTTACGGTTCGGATGATACCGTACAAATTAGAGATTACATTAAAAATCAATATCAAACTGGTGGGTTGGATTATGTTTTGCTCGTGGGGGATGCTCCGGACGGAAATGCTCAAATAGGGAGTACAAGTAGAATTCCTACATTTTTGTTTCCACCACCAACAGGTTATTCCGGTTATTCATATGGCGATCATTATTATGCCTGCGTTGCTGGCGCAGATGATTATCCAGATATAGCGATAGGTCGGCTCTCGGTCGCTAACATAGCAGATGTTACTAACATGATTAACAAAATCTTTGCTTATGAAAGAATACCTGCTTCTGATTGGCAAGTTACTAGTGGTCTGTGACACTAATTTTTGATATTGTAATAGAACCTGTTAAGTTTCTTACGAGCAATGTTCTTTGTAAACTGCCAGGAAACGGTTGCTTTCTGACGATTACGTTGTCTGACCCAAGC
>JBFLXN010000017.1:0-26850 GCA_040755715.1 Candidatus Edwardsiibacteriota bacterium | reverse complement strand
TACTCTGCGTTGCCATTTTATAAGCATATTTACCTCCAGAATATAAGTTTATTCTGGAAGTATTATAACATTTTTCTATTAAAATGTCAACAAATATTTTACCAAAATTTATGCCGTTTCATATAGCTAAACTTTCTTTTACTTTTTTCTCTTTTGGAATTGGCAAAACAATTTCACTCAATCTATTACCGAGAGTTGAAATAGTCGCTTGAATGAATGTTTTGGCATCAACTTGTTTTTTTGCAATTTTTGTATTTAATAAATAGAATAAGAGATAAGGATCTATTTCGGTCGGTTCTAATACTCGTATCTTACGAATATGGCTTTGTATAACAATTTTTGTATCAAGTTCGGTAACTATTGCATTTCTGCCAATCAAAAAAGTCCCATCATTGACTAATAAAATATCCTCCGGTTTAACATCTTGTTTTCGCTTGTATTTATTATAAACCTCTTCAGGGATACACTTTACTGGATCAATTTTTATTTCCCAATTTACAATATCAGTTGTTCTTACAAAAGGAACCTCTCCTAGTCCATAAAATCTCGACCCAATCTCATTCCCTCTTTTAATAGATATAATTTTCTTATCTATCAAAGATTGAATACTAACCAATTCATAATCACCAGTGGACTCTAAAGCCTTCAATTCTTTTTCTATGTCTGGGTTATAATATTCTGGTATTACAATATAATTTTTAACAGCCACAAAGGGGAATGTAAAACCCAGATGACTATAATTTCTCAACATATCTTTATTACTTTTAAATTCTTTATATCGCTCAGTTATAATAGGAAAATCGTCATCAACTACCGGTCTACCATCTTGGTCTAAGATGTACTCTCCATCTTCATTCATTTTGTATATCACCTTACCATTTTTATCATGTCCAGCTTTTTCTGCTATTGCCATGAAAAAATTATAATCCTTTTTATTGTTTCTGGCCTTTTCGAGGAATAAAACACTTGTCTTGGTATGAGTGCTTGGCTGAAATGTTTCATGAGGACAACTAACAATTGATAAAACCTTCGCATTTTCAAAAATATATTCAAAAATATATCTATCTGTAGGATTTCCAAATACTCCTTCTGGAAGCACAATTCCCATTCTTCCGCCAGGTTTTAATAATTGTAAGCATCTTTCGATAAACAGTATTTGAGGGACTTGTTTATCCAAAATTTTATCAGTTCTTTCCCACTTGCCAGTCTTTTTATCAAGTTTCCATTTAAAACCGAGTTCATATTGCTCAAGAAGTGATTTACTAGTAATGGGTATTTTGGAACCAAAAGGTGGATTGGTTAACAGAACATCAAAAGAGCCAAGTTTAATTTTTTCTCGCTGGATCGGTGTCCATTCTTCAGGACTTACTAAACTATCAGCGCAAAAGATTCCTCCACGCCCGTCCCCGACAATTGCCATATACGCCTTGCTAACCTTAGCCAAGTCAAATTCTTTGTCAATTCCATAAAAATTCTTTGAGGCTACCTCAGTCTTTATACTTCCAACCTTTCCCTCTGGAAGATGTTTGTACTTTTCTTCTATCTTTTTCCAGATATGTTCTAAAGCGACTATTAAGAACCCACCTGAGCCACAGGCAGGATCAATCACTTTTTCATCAGGCTTTGGATCTAGTATCTCAACACATAAACGGACTACATTTCTTGGAGTAAAAAATTGGCCTTTTTCTCCTCGCAAGGCAGGTCCAATAAATACCTCAAAAGCATCTCCAACAGCATCCTTATCAGTCTTTAATAGACTATAATTTTGCAATTGACTAGCAACATAAGCAATGGATTTCGTATCTAACAGAAGTTTTTCGTCCTCCTCAAAAACATCTTGATATTCAGTTTTGACCTTTTCAAATAACCCCTTTATCCGTTCGGCAACTCTCTCGTCAAGTTCTTCTGCACCAGCTTTAAATTTCAAATCTTTATAGTTATGGATTTCGTCATAAATTTTGCAGAATATTAAACGGATCATTTCTCCGCCGAGCCTCTCAGCTCTGGGAAGATTGCTATTGGTATAGAGATGATAATAAATAACCTTGAAGATTGATTTTAGATTTCGAGCAGGTATTAGTTCATTGCCAGTTTTATATTTTCCTATTTCTTCCCAGGACTGTCCTTTTTTAGGTATATTACGCCATTCGACCAATTCAGGGGTATAGGAAGGTGGTTTTCTTATTGCTCTAACATAGACTATTTCACTGCCGTTAAACCAAACTCCACCCTCAGCAGGAGTAGGGTCAATATAACTTTTAAGTTGTTTTATTCCATCTTTTTTGTCTTTTCTCTTTGTCTCAACAATAAGATAAATATTGTCAAAGGTCTTTTTATTATCTTTAAAGATTACTATATCAGCGGGGCCAATCTTTGTGCTTCCTTTTTGAATATAAAACTCTGGGAAAGTTTGAATCTGCTCTTTTGAGTACCCGTATTCACTTAGAAGTCTTTGAGCAAAAACAATTTTTGCTTCCACTCTTTCCGGGGTTATTTTTACAAGCCTACCTGAAACAGGGTCTTTAACATATCCTTCTTTAGCTTCAAGTTCTTCAGTTGGTTTATATTCTTTTTCAGGCATAAGGTCTACTCCTTTAATTTTTGTATTACAGATTTTAATTCAATAACTTCAATAGGACATTCTTTCCAGTCATGTTCCCAGCAAACAATTATGTCACATTCTTTTGGGTCATGTTTATGAATTTTGAATTGGGAACTCTTGTATTCAAATTCAACCCAAATATCTTCCCAACCTTTGGCCGTTTTTCTACGAGCCTTAGCATCAGGATAAGTGGCTTGAATTGCCTCAATATTTATTCCAAGTTTGTCATGAATTTTACTGAATAAGAATATTACTCCATTTTCATTGAGAGGGCCATAAATCAACCCTTCAAAGTTAATTGGATCACCAACAATAGAGCGCTTTTTCTCAGGAATAAAGATTTCCTCCTCCTGCTTCTGAATATCATCTTTTAGTACTTCAATATTCCATTCTCTTAGACCAAACTTATTTTTACCCAATTGAATAAAAAGTGATCTGTCGCCAAATTTATTAATGTCTGTATATAGCTGTGCCCCCATTGTAGCTTCGGGAGTCTTCCCTGAAGATGTAAGTAAATTTCTCTTTTTGGCAATTTCTGTAATTTCTTGGAAACTTAAAGGCTTATTTTCCAATTTTAATATCTCATAAGCCACATTTTTAAAACCACCTTTTTTATAAACTTTTTGCCCCGTTTGATTTTCTCCCCATTCTCTTAAACCAAACTTCCCACGCTCAATTCTTGTAAATAATGAATTATCGCCGTTTCTCTTGATATCCATATAAATTCTTGCCCCCATACTTGCTACCGGAGTTTTACCTGAGGTTTCTATAAGATTCCTTTCAAGTGCAATTCTTGTTATTTCTTCTGCAGTTAAGGGTATGCTTTTTTCTTTCAAGATTTGGTACGCTGCATCAATAAAAGTGGTTTTTGACATTTGATTACTCCTTAATAAGTCCTTCATTGAAAAAACTAAAATAATTGTTATCGCCAATGATTACATGGTCTAAAACCTTTATTCCCACAAGCTCACAGGCAGAGATTATGCGGTTGGTTATTTATATATCGTCTTGGCTTGGTCGTGGTTCACCGCTTGGGTGATTGTGAATAAGCACCAGTGCTGCTCCTGATTCTGCAAGTGCTTCTTTTATAACTTCTCTCGGATGGACAATGCTTTTGGTAAGTGTTCCTTCTGATATGGTGACATCTTTGATTATTTTATTCTTTCCATCAAGTAAAACCGCTTTGAAAACTTCTTTTTTCATATCCCTCAAATAAGGAATAAAATAATCAACTATATCCTTACTGGTTTTAACCTTGATTTTAGTCAAACTTTTTTCTTTAAGAAATCTTTTGCCAATTTCAAAGGCTGCTTTTATCTGTGTAATTTTAGCAATGCCTAATCCTTTCCTTTTCAGTTCAGAAAACCCTTTTGAGTCAATATTCCTAAAAGTTGCGAATTCGTTCATCAATTCTCTTGCCATATCAACAGCACTTTTACCACTTGAACCAACCCTTAAAAGAATTGCCAAAAGTTCTGTATCAGAAAGTTTATCAGCACCGAATTTTAAAAGTCGCTCTCGTGGTCTCTCATCTTCAGGCCAGTTATAAATTGCTTTGGGATATTTTGGCTCTTTCGTCATAGCAAAACCTTATTCAAATTTACAGTTAAAGTTGGGCAATATTTTTCCAATTTCTTCGGGCGCGGTAGACCACCTCACCGCAAATCTATAAATTCAGAAAGAGTGCAGGCTGTCATAGACCATCCTCCCCACCTTCTCCCCAAGGAGTTCAGTAATTTCTTGTAAGGAAGTCTTCTTCAATTGACTCAGTGAACCAAATTTTGTCAACAGCAGAGACTTTCTTTTGGTCCCAATCCCTTTTATTTTATCCAACTCTGAAATTCGTGTTTTTTTATGACGCAAGGTGCGATGGTAAGTAATGGCAAACCGATGGGCTTCATCTCGCAAATGCTTGAGTAATCTCAATGCCTGCGAATCTCTGGGAATCATAATACTTTTTGACTCATCGGGCAAACCCCGCACCTTTCCTCCACAGTGGTAAGGCATCGTTTTAGGATAGGTGCGGGGTAAATAGATTTCATCTAATCTTTTGGCTAATCCAAGAACAGGTTGGTCAGCAAAACCAAGTTCCTCAAGAGAATTCAAAGCGGCGTTAAGTTGCCCTATACCGCCATCAACTAAAACTAAATCAGGTCGCTCCTTTTTTTCTTCATTCAATCTTGTAAAGTATCTGCTGACCACTTCTTTCATCATTGCAAAATCGTCTTGTCCCTGGACCGATTTGACTTTAAATCGCCTGTATTCACTCTTTTTAGGTTTACCGTCACTAAAGAAGACGAGCGAACCCACAGCGTCGCTTGTGCCAAGATTAGAAATATCAAACGCCACAATCTGGCGAGGTGGCGTGGAAAGATGAAAGATTTTCTGCAATTCCAAAATTGCTGATGGGATTCGTCCCTCTCGTTGAATTTGCTCTTCTTCTAAAATCAATTCGGCATTCTTTTTAGCCATCTGTAATAATTTAAATACTTCTCCTTTTGGAGAAGTAATAACCCGCAAATCTTCGTTTCTCTGATTGAGCCAAGATTCAAGCCAGGTTTTCTCTTCTATTTCCTGCTCTACAATGATTTCCTCTGGCAGAAATGAATTCTTAAGATAATATTGCTCCAAAAAGGCGGAAATAATTTCCGAAGGTTTTTTTTCTCCTACCCCTTTCAGCCGATAGTCTTCTTTCCCAATCAATCTTCCCTCTCTTACTTGGAATACTACGACGCAAGCTTGCTCCTCTGAGATGGCTAACGCAAATAAGTCCCTATCTTTCTCATCACTCAAGAGAACCTTTTGTTTCTCCATTACCTTCTCTACTGCTTTCAATTGGTCCCGGTATTTAGCGGCCGCTTCAAAATTTTCTTCTTCAGCATTCTCTTGCATCTTTTCTCTAAGATTTTGGAGAAGTCCTTTCATCTTTCCTGAAAGAAATTTATAGACTTGTTCAACTGCTGTCTGATAAGTTTCTGAATCAACTCTTCCTTCACAAGGGGCATAACAGCGTCCCAGATGGAAATTCAAGCAGGCTCTTATTTTCCGTGAACTGGGCAAATATAACTTACAGCTCCTCACAGGGAAAATTTTTCTTACTAATTTCAGGGTCTGACGCATTGCCTTAGCGTTGGTGTAAGGACCAAAAAGTTTTGAACTGTCTTCTTCCTTCAAATTCCTTGTCCAATAGACTCGGGGAAACGGTTCGTTGGTTATTTTAATATAGGGAAATTTCTTATCGTCTTTGAGGCGAATATTATAGCGGGGCAGATAGCGTTTAATCAGACTGGCTTCCAAAATCAAAGCCTCAATCTCAGAATCAGTAACAATGTAATCAAAATTACAAGTTTGCACAGAAAATTTCTCAAAAGGATTTTGGAAGTGATTTCTTATTCTCTCATAGAGTGATTTCGCCTTGCCAATATAAATAATATTTCCTTTGGTGTCCTTAAACAAATAAACGCCGGGTTTTTGTGGCAGGTTTTCTATCTTGGGGAGAAGACTTTGGTTCATATTAAGCAATCGTTCATTGCAAAATGAAAAATTAGCAATTAGCATCTCAAAATTATTTTTTTTCAGTAATGATGCTTATTGATAACTGCTAATTTTGCAATGTTAATTTTACAATGAATTCTATCCACCCACTGTATTCCGTGAAGAACCTATCCTTTCACTACCCCCAAGGGATGCATCTTTGCCACTCGTTTGGAAATACCAGCCTGATGCACTACATTGACCACATGGTCAACATCTTTATAGGCTTCGGAAACTTCTTCACGCAAAGTTTCCGGCCCGTGCGATTTGACAATGATTCCCTTATCTCCCAATTCTCTCCAGATGGCTCTACCTTTGGTTACTCTTAATGCCTGGGTTCGGGACATCACTCTGCCAGCACCATGACAAGTAGAACCAAAAGTTTCCTCCATCGCCTGCTTAGTGCCGACCAGAAGATAAGAACTTCTACCCATATCACCGGGTATGATTACCGGTTGGCCAATTTTCTTATATACTTCAGGAAGTTCTGAATGTCCAGGAGGAAAGGCCCTGGTTGCTCCCTTGCGATGAATACAAAGTTTCATTTTTTTACCGTCCACTTCGTGTTCTTCAAACTTAGCAATATTATGAGCGACATCATAGATGAGTTTCATCCCGAGGTTTTGAGGGCTTGTCCCGAATATTTTAGCAAAACTTTCTCTCACCCAATGCATAATGCATTGGCGATTGGCCCAGGCGTAATTGGCCGCACAAGCCATTGCCGCTAAATAGTCTTTTCCCTCTGGAGAATCAAGAGGAGCACAAGCCAATTGGCGGTCGGGCAGGGAAATTCCATATTTCCCCATTGATTTCAACATTATTTCCACATAGTCTTCGCAAGTCTGATAGCCGAGCCCTCTTGAACCGCTATGAATCATTACTACAATTTGGTTCTTTTTGAGGTCAAAGACTTTTGCTGATTCTTCATCATATATTTCTCGCACTATTTGAATTTCTAAAAAATGATTTCCTGCACCGAGTGTTCCAAGTTGAGCTTTTCCTCTTTCAAAAGAGCGTGAGGTTAATTTTGAAGGATTTGCTCCTGGCAAAGCGCCTCGGGCTTCGGTGAAATCCAAATCTTCCTTCCAACCATAGCCATTTTCCACACTCCAAGCAGCACCTTTCTTGAGGGCTTCTTCTTCCTGACCCGGAGAAAGACGGATACTTCCTTTGGAACCAATGCCCGAAGGAATATCAGCAAAAAGGGCATTGACAAGTTCTTTCATTTTATCTTTCACATCTTCGTAAGTTAAATTTGTTCGTAAGAGCCTTACACCGCAATTAATATCAGAACCAACCCCCCCCGGAGAAATAATGCCTGTTTTGACATCAATTCCTGCTACGCCTCCAATAGGAAGACCATAGCCCCAATGAATGTCGGGCATTGCGTAGGAATATTTTACAATTCCCGGTAGATGGGCGACATTTGCTACCTGTTTTGGGGTCTGGTCAATTCTAATCTGGCGGATTAGTTCCTCATCAGCGTAGATTAATCCAGGCACACGCATTCCCGGCTGATAGGTTTGAGGAATCAGCCAACGATAATCATCGACCTTTTCTAATGGTCCTTTCCATTCTTCTTTTCTTACAATTTCTTCTGGCATATTTGGCCCTCCTTCTTTTTTCTGATTCTCTAATCCGCAGAATGCGCAGAATTATGTTTAGGACTTTGTTAAAATTTTGTCTAAAATTGGCGTGGTTGGTTTTGAATTCAAATCAACAGCTTGATTCTAAAGTATACCGAAGAATAGTGCAAGAAGTCAACAAAAAAGGCGTAGAGGAGATAGAACCTCCTCTACGCCTTTTAGCACGCACCTCTCAATGCCTCACCCTTTTCCCCCGCACCTTTCCTAAAACGATGCTTTACCACTGTGGAAAAAAGGTGCGGGGTTTCACTGAATTTCGGAAAAATAATAGAATTGCTTTTATTTGATTTTCTTTTTGTGTCGCATTGCCCGTAAACGTTTTTTTCGCTTATGGGTGGCCATCTTATGTCTCTTTCGTTTCCTCCCACAAGGCATACTTACTCACCTCCTTCGCTTACTTTTTCGCCACTATTGCCTTTAATTCATCTGAAGCCTGAAAAATAGGCACCACTCTGGCAGGAACCTCAAAAGTTTCTTGCGGTTTTTTGGGATTTCTAGCAATTCGTGGCTTGCGATTTTTTACTTTAAATCGTCCGAATCCTCTGATTTCAATATTTTTCCCTTCGGAGAGCGTCTTTTTGATTGCCTCCAAAAATTCTTGCACAATGATTTTTGTATCTTTGTAGTCGAAACCAGTCTTTTCGGCTACCTGTCTAACCAAATCTGCCTTTGTCATTTTAATACCTCCACTTTTTGGGATTTTAGCCACCGATTTACACGAATATATCACATATCAAAAATCACAGGCTGATTGAATTTTGATTTATGTCTTTAATATTTGATTTTTGATTTTTGCATTTCTTTTTACCGGCAGGTCTTACAACTTGTCGCTGAACAGGAACTGCAACTTGAAGCGCTTGTAGATGAAGTTACTATATCAGAAGACCCCCTAGATTTACCATAGCCAAATGTGGAAAACAATTTTCTAACCTTCTCTGACCCACAGGAGAGACAGCTTATTTTTTTATCTGTAGAACGCATCAGAATTTCAAAGTGATTTCCACATTCTTCACATTCAAATTCATAAATAGGCATATTTCTCTCAAATCAAATTGCAAAAATCAAAATGCAAAATGATATGCCACCATCCAAAACTTTTAAATTTTGGTTTGTAATTTTGATATTTGATTTCTGATATTTAAACTTAGAAACGCATCGGCGAAGGCGCAAATTTCTTTTAATTTTAATCTTCTGATACTCCTTGTCTTTATGAGACGAAAAGAAGGCTTTGGTTGAGGAAACCAGACCTGTTCGTTTTCCACTATAGTAATCATCGGAATATCTAGTAAATAAGCCAATTGGAAGAGGTCACTTTTTGCAGAAATAAAAAGGTCACAATTGGCGATAATTTCGGCTAATTCTAAAATAGTATGTTCAGAAGGAAGAATCGGTTCGTGTCTTAATGCGGCACAAAAATAATCTATCTCTTTTCTAATGAATCGTGAAAAAGGAAAAACAAAGCGAACCTTGTGTTTTAGCTCCAAGTATTGCAAAAATCTTTTTAAGCGGCGATTCTTCCCTAATTGATAGAAGTCGACAAAGACAAGTTTTTCCCGGCGCTTACCTTCCTCAAAAAAAAGATATTCTTGGGCTAATTTTTTTTCTTCAGTCGGCGGTGCCCAGACGATTTTTCTATCCTTTGTTTCAATACCCAAACAATTAATAAATTTAAGATTTCTTTCAACTTCATTTATTTCTAAGGGAGGCAGCTTGATTTCCAAGTTAAAAAACGGTGCCCCTTCCTTTCCCCAATAACCAGCCCGCACTTGACAACCTGACAAAAGTGGCAATAAATAAAGTCCATCTTTTGTCTCATTATAATTCAAGTCAATAAATAAATCAAATTTTCTCTCTGTCAATTGTTTTTTTAATTGTGAAAACTTCTTGGAAAAAGGAATTGTTTCTTCATCATCATAAGAGACTAATTCGTTAACTATTGCATTATTTTCTAATAAAGGTAGCAATCTTCGGTGAACAAGTAAAGAAAGCCAAGCATTCCGATAGTGTTTTCGCAAGCTCTTCAATGCAGGCAGAGAAAAAAGAAAATCCCCTGGAACATTTGATGGCCGTATCAGAACTGCTTTAGGAACTATCAGCGTTTTAGAGAATGAAATAATCGGGAGGTGACGAAATCTTTTTAGCCAATTTTTTAAAAGCCAATGTCTAATCATTTTTCAATTCTGGCCACGTTCGTGGTTTCATTTTTTAAATCCATCCAAGAGAGCATTCTTAATTACCTCGTCTATTCTTTCAGCAAAAACGAATTTTATTTTCTTTTTCACATGTGCTGGCACTTCTTCTAAATCTTTTTCATTTTGTTTGGGTAAAATTACGGTTTTAATACCAGCTCGTCGGGCGGCAATAACTTTTTCTTTTATTCCCCCTACCGGTAGGATTCTT
This sequence comes from Candidatus Edwardsiibacteriota bacterium, assembly GCA_040755715.1. Lineage (GTDB taxonomy): Bacteria > Edwardsbacteria > AC1 > JBFLXN01 > JBFLXN01 > JBFLXN01. The sequence continues at coordinate 16,668 of JBFLXN010000017.1, read as the reverse complement.
CCCCGCAGAGTAATTTCTCCGGTCATCGCATAATAGGGTCTAAGTGGTTTTTCGGTAAGCATTGAGACAAGGGCGGCTGCCATTGTTACTCCGGCTGAAGGGCCATCCTTCGGAATAGCGCCAGAAGGAACATGAATATGAATATCATATTGAGCAAAAAATTTCGGATTTATGTTAAAACTTAACGCCTTTGAGCGAACATAGGATAAAGCGGCTTGAGCTGATTCTTTCATAACATCACCCAGTGAGCCTGTCAGAACCAATCCTTTTCCACCTTTCATTTTGGTCGCTTCCACAAAGAGAATTTCCCCTCCTGTCTGTGTCCAGGCTAAAGCAGTAGCTACCCCGATTTCACCTTGACGCTCAGCCACCTCCGGAAAGACTTTTTGAGGACCAAGAAATTCTAAAATATTTTTGGAGAAAACAGTAATTTTTCTCTTTTTCCCCGAGGCTACATCTTTTGCTACTTTTCGGCAGATGGAGGCAATTTCCCTTTCTAAATTTCGTAAACCCGCCTCCCGCGTATATTCACGAATAATCTTAATAATTGCCTCATCAGTAAATATAATCTCTTCCGGAGTTAATCCATTTTCCTTAATCTGGCGAGGAACGAGAAATCTTTTAGCAATCTCCACTTTTTCTTCTTCAATATATCCTGGAAGTTCAAGTGTCTCCATTCTGTCCTTCAATGCTGGTGGTATAGGGTCTAAAATGTTAGCCGTAGTAATGAACATCACTTTTGATAGGTCAAAGGGCACTTCCAAATAATGGTCGCTGAAAGAATTATTTTGTTCTGGGTCAAGCACCTCTAACAAAGCAGCGGCCGGGTCTCCGCGAAAATCTAAGCCAATCTTATCTACTTCATCAAGCATAAAGACAGGATTATTGGAATTGGCATGTTTTATTCCTTGAATAATTCTCCCTGGTAGCGAACCGACATAGGTTCGTCTGAATCCCCGAATCTCCGCTTCATCTCTAATTCCTCCTAAAGACAATCTAGTAAATTTCCGTCCCAGGGCCCGGGCAATAGATTTACCCAGAGAGGTTTTACCAACACCCGGCGGGCCCACGAAACAAAGAATCGGTCCTTTAGTATCACCTTTCAATTTTCGCACCGCTAAATATTCAATGATTCTCTCCTTCACCTTTGTTAAATCATAATGGTCCTCATCAAGAATTTGCTGGGCTTGGTTAATATCAAGATTATCCTGGGTGCTAATATTCCAGGGAAGGTTAATCAGCCAATCAAGATAGGTACGAACTACCGTATATTCCGCCGCATGGGGTGGCATTTTGGCTAAACGGTCTAGTTCTTCTCTAGCTACCTTTAAAGCCTCCGGAGACATATTGGCTTTTTCAATTTTCTCTGCCAGCATATTGATTTCAGAGGTGCGTTCATCTGTTTCCCCTAATTCCTTTTGAATAGCCTTCATTTGCTCTCGCAAAAAATATTCCCGTTGGTCTTTATCCATTTCTGATTTTACCTGAGAACGAATTTTGTCGCCTAATTCTAAGATGGATAACTCTTTAGAAAGATGTGGCATCAGTTTTTCTAATCTCTCCTTCGGGTCAAATGTTTCTAACAATTCTTGTCGTTCTTTGACATTCAAATTCAGGTTGGCAGACACCAAATCAGCCAATTTGCTGGGGTCATCAAGGCTCATTATCACTGCTTGAAGTTCGTCGGGTAAATTAGGAGCCAAACTGATGATTCTCTGAAAGAGTCCCGAGACATTCCGCATTATCGCCTCAGTTTCAATAGTGCGTTTTGTCCTTTCACGGACAATTTCTATTTTTGCTTTCAGGAAAGGCTCCGTTTGGGTAAATTTCACCATGCGGATTCGGGCAATTCCCTGGACCAAAAGCCGCATACTACCGTCAGGGAACCGAAGCATCTTAATAATTAGCGAGGCCGTTCCTACTGAATAGAGATCTTCAATAGTAGGTGCTTCTACTTCAGCTTTTTTCTGGGTAACGATACCGACTAACTTATTACCTGACAATACTTCATCAATTACCTTGAGTATCTTTTCATTAGAAACAGCCCAGGGCAGCATCAGATAGGGATAGATAACATTTCCTCTCATAGGAAGAATAGGTAGTTCTGTTGGAATTTTGATTTCTTTTTCTTCATCAATCATTGGCATATCCTTTTTTCTTGTTGCACAGATACTTGCAGATTCTATGCTGCTTTGTCAACTAAATAAAGATATGATTTTGCCGTGTGCAAATACAACCCTTCTTTATTTTACCTGGCACTATGCAATAAGAAAGTATTATTTGGTTAACAGAGCATCATTCAATAGCTATAGCGGCAGTTTTTTCTTTTGATTGTTTTGCCTTTTTGAGCCTGATTTTTAGAATACCTTCTTTATAAGAAGCAGTAATTTCTTTAGATTCAATTGGCTGACTCAAAAGGATGTGACGTTCAAATCGTCCCCGGCAAATTTCTATTTTATGATAATGTCGTCGTTCTCCGGCCTGACCACTCTCAGTTCTTATTCCTTTCACGGTGAGAATATTTTCCAGAACCGAGACTCCTACTTCCTTTTTCTTTACTCCAGCCAATTCTATTTCTACAATGATTTCTTCGTCTGTTTCATAAACATCAACGAAGGGACGCCAAAATCCTTCAGGCTGGAGACCAACTGGAGAGTATAAATGCAAAAGATGCTGAAAAAAGGAATCTATTTTTTCACCAATTCTCCAATCTTCTTTCCAATTTTCACTTTGCATTTTTATTCCTTCTTATTTTGCCTTGTAAAATAAATAAGGGTTACCTCTACACAGACCTTTATTTAGTTGACAAAGCATTATTTGATGACGGTGATTAAAAAAGTTAGATTACTGAGACAAATGGCATCATACCAATTTGACCCTAATTGGTTCTCCTCGTCCGCTGTTCAAAGCCTCACTGGCTCTGCCACGACTAATAGCAACTTCTAATAATTGTTCACTTCCAAAAGTAACCAGAAGCGTTCCCTTGCTTATTTCGCTGTATCCTTTACTCACTCTATCCACCGTGTTCCCTTTTATTTCTATAATAAACCTCTTACCTTTAACAAATTCTTCAAAAGTATCTTTGGCAATATTAGTAATCAAATTGCCAAAGCGGTCAATGTGAATGATACATCCTTCTAAAAAGTTATCTACGAGTTTTGTTTTAGGAGTTTCAAAGCGGACGAAGTCGCTTATGGCTTGTCCAAACCATCTCGGTTCAACTCCTAAGGAAAGATGCGCTCCTATAGGAGCAAAAATATCTCGGCCATGAAATGTATCACTAATTACTGGCAGGAAATATTGACTGGCTGTCAGATGAATTACTTCACCTAGGTTTTCCTTTTCATAGATGTAACTGAAGACTCCGTTGTCTGGACCAATAAAATAGTAGTCTTTTGTTTCCACCAAGATGGGCCGACGTTTTCCGCCTACTTCCGGGTCTACCACTAAGAGATGAATTGTGCCTTTAGGAAAATAGTGATAAAAGGAATTAAGAATAAAGGCGGCCCCGAAAATATCTTGTGAAGAAATTAAGTGACAGACATCAATAGTTTTCGCTTCAGGATTGATAGAAAGAATCACTCCTTTCATTGCTCCCACATAACTATCTGAGAGTCCAAAATCAGTAGTAAGCGTAATGATACCTGACATCTCTATTCTCCATCCTCAACTTTTTGTGGAAGTTCGGGGAGCAATGTCTTGACCAATTCCTCCGTCGTTTGATGAACAGACATTTTTCACCTCACCTCCGTCCAATTGCAGAAATCGTATTCTTGGCCGGTATAGAGATAGGAGTTCGGCACTGTGCCGAAGGAATTCAGCATATTGCCAAATTCATCGTAAATGTAAGATTGAACCACCGAACCATTAGCATCCGTCATCCCAACGATAGAACCCAGTCCGTCGTGGTGGTAGTAGTGTGCTTCTCGCCCGTAGCCACATTGATGCGAGCCTCTATTCTAAGTCTAGTTGGTCAAATCTTTTTTTTTCATTTTCCTGAGATGAGGTTGAGGTAACCTTTTCCGTAGGGATTGTACCGTGAGAAATAAAAATGGGGCCTGTTTTTCTTTTCCATATAGTGCACCAAGATTGCCACAACAAATTGAGTCCACACAGCTATAAGTCCCAACATACTTATGCCTTTCCAAACATAGCGCGAAAAAAGGGCCATATCTTCTTTTGTCCCCCCATATACAGCTCCTACCAAAACTGCCAAGAACAGAGGAATCAAAAGAATTGCCTTATGTCTTGGAAATCGGTCCTCAAAATAATATACATTGTGAGTTATTCTTTTTCTATAGTAATATTTCCACAGGGCAACTCCGCTAACGAGTCCAAAAATAATCCCCAATGCATGAGCAAGTAGACTAAAGTAATTGAGTGGGAAAAAAACATCAAGGCAATGAAGAAAATGAACCCTCCAAATAAGTTCACTACTTTAAGGCGGTTTAATGGAAGAAGGAACTTTCCTAATAAGGTTAAAATTAGAATCGCTATGAGAGAAAAAAGTTGTTTCATAAATAGAACTCCTATCGCCACTGCGACATTTTTTGTTAAGGAACTGGCAAAGGTCTTGGTAGTGGTGTCGGAGGAGACGGAGGCGGAGAAGGTGGTTTCTTGCATGGAACTTCTTTGATCTCCATTGCAGACACCACGCACCCCGCTGCTAGTGCTGCACCTGCAACTCCGCAGGAAAAACAGAGCCAACACGGAATCTCAGCATACTAAGCATTAACACAAACTTGACACACGGCAACACAAAATCCAACTGCTGCGTCATTCGAATAAAGCCAAGATTGGATGCATTCTCGGAACTTATCCCATTTGAACTCAACAGCCTCCAGCTATGCCCCCGTCGCCAGCTACACACAAACCAGTATTCCATCCAGGAATGCAGACTACTACCTCTGGATAGTCACAAAGATTAAATACCCATTGAGCACTATGGGAAGTAAGAGAACTTGGGTCAATCAAGAGGCACCAATACGGAGCACATGGTATTCCTATGTTCGCACATCTCTACAAACAGAACGCCTCTACGAGGCTCTGAATTCTGTCTTTTTATAGGACATCTCTTTTGGCTCCATAGGAGCTCTAACTGTTTGTAGAATTGAATCACGAAAAATGTTTTTTAGCTCCGTAGGAGCGTCCTGATTATTTAATCCATTCAAACAAATATTTTTCATCGTATTCAATGGCAAATTTCTTCAGGAAGTCAAGGTGTTCTTCTCTGAAAGTCCTCTTCCGGTGATGTTCTTCCTGATTTAAAATGTATTTAATCACATCGTCAATTTGGCCTCTTGCCTAAGAAAATGCACCAAATCCTTCTTGCCAATTAAATTTGCCTTGTATCCATTTGCTATTGTTAATGAAATTTGATGAGCCCGCTTTTATGTCTCTAATTAAATCAGAAATGGCAATAGATGGTTTTAATCCTACAAGCAAGTGCGTATAATCGGGCATACAAAATATGGATAACATTTTTTGTTCACGGTTTTGAACAATGCCTGTGATGTATTTGTGCAATTCTTCCCTATGTTGTCTCGAAATAAGGCTTTGTCTGCCTTCTACGGCAAAAACAATCTGAATATAAATTTGAGAATAGGTGTTGGCCATTTTCATTCTACAAACAGAACGCCTCTACGAGGCTAATTTCTTTATTTAATTTCGTGAAGCCCTATTTTTTTAGCAATAACTTCAAAATTGCTTCGCCAAATTTTTCAGCTACTTTAGGACCACTCGCTGTCACAATCTTTCCATCCACTTGAAGGTCTTCTTTGGTATATTTCGCTCCACATCTCTTTAGTTCCTTGGCACAAGAGGACCAGACAGTAGCTTTCTTCCCTTTTAATAAGCCAGCTTTGGCTAAGGTAACTGGAGCAATACAAATTGCTCCGATAACCTTATCTTTTTCTTGCGCAGCTCTGGCAATTTTGTGAGCCTGCGGATTCTCCCAGTATTCATTAGAACCACTGCCACCAATAAAGACCACTGCGGAATAGTCATCAATCTTTATTCTTTCAGAAAGTAAGAAGTCTGGTTTCACCTCTGTCTTCCACATCCCTTTGGCAATGCTGGTATCTGAAGAAGCCACTATTACCTGAAAACCTGCGTCTTCCAATATTTTTCGGGGTTTAGCATACTCTTCATCTTGAAAATTTCTATGGGCAATAATGAAGAGGACTTTCTTTTGGTTAGCCTCTGATTCTATTTGATGGATACTTTTCTTGACTGGCTCAAATGGGTTTGCCTTTTTGCCAGTAAAAATAATTAAAGTGCTTAAACCAGCAATTAATAAAAACTTGCGCATCTTCTTACCTCCTAGGAAATAATTTTAACATTATTACGAAAAAAAGTCAAGGAAAAAAGACTACCACAGAAGCACGAAATTTAGGAAGCACAGAATTTAAAAAATTATTAAAATCTCTTCCGTGTCTCCGCCCTTCCGTGTTTCCGTGGTATAATTTCCTATACGATCAAGAAAAATTTATTCAAGACTTCCGATGACTTTTTCAACCTCTTCAAGAATTTCAGAAGATTTAACCAATTCTTTCATCTTAGTATGGTCTGGATAGAGCGGTCGGTCAATATCAAGAAAATCAATATATCTCCGTATGACTTCTTTAGCCTTGGTTACTCCCTGACCAAATTTATAATCACGGAAATCTAATGCTTGAGCCGCAGCCATAAACTCAATGCCTAAGACGCCATAGGCATTATCCAGAATTTGAAAATTCTTAATGGCAGTATTCATCCCCATAGAAACAAAATCTTCCTGGTCTGCGGCGGCGGGGATTGATTGAATAGAGGCAGGAATGGAAAGTATGCGCTGTTCAACAATTTGCATATCAGCGGTATACTGGCTTAACATCAGGCCAGAGAACATTCCGGCTCCCTTTGTTAAGAACGCTGGCAAGCCGACACTCAAGGCTGGATTATTCAATCTGTTCATTCTTCTCTCGGACATAACGCTTACCATAGTAATGCCAGCGCCGACCATGTCCATCGGCAAGGACACGGGGCTTCCTTGGAAATTGGCGCCTGATAACTGAAGATTCTCCTCCGGGAAGAAAATCGGATTATCTCCAACCCCATTCAATTCTATTTCAACCTGTGAACGAGCAAACGCTATCGCATCGTGGGCGGCACCAATGACCTGAGGAGTTGAACGCATTGAATAGGCATCTTGCACCTTGCATTTCAGCCTTCCCTCAGCGAGGTCACCGCCGGCAACACACTTGCGAATAGCGGCAGCAGAGCGTATTGCTCCTGGAAAACCACGCACTTCGTGAAGTTTGGCATTATACGGTCTCAGATTGGCTTTCAATGCTTCAAGTGACATAGAAGCTGCTATTTCGGCTTGTTTCAACCATCTATTTGTATCATAAAGCAATATGGCACTCATTGCCGTTAGTAAGTTTGAACCGTTTATAACTGCTAGTCCGTCCCTTGCTTTCAGACCAGGAATACGAATTCCTGCTCTATCCATTGCCTCTTTACCATCGAGCAGTTCCCCTTTATAATAGGCTTTTCCTTCACCCAATAGTAGTAAAGCAATTTGAGCCATAGGCGCCAGGTCCCCAGAAGCACCTACTGAACCTTTCATGCATACATAAGGAGTTACGCCTTTATTCAACATCTCCATCATAGTAAAGGTGATTTCTGGGCGACAACCGGAATTGCCATGGGCGTGCACATTAATCCTTGAAGCTATAGCGCCCCTTACATATTCAATGGGTGCTGGGTCGCCAATGCCAGCTGCATGGTTGTATATCAGATATTTTTGAAAGTCTTCTATCTGTTCATCAGTCAATACCACCTCAGAAAACTCACCAATACCAGTATTAACCCCATACATAATCTCATGTGCTTGAATCTTCTTCTCAAGCATCGCTCTGCAGAGCTTGATTCGTTCCAGTGCATCTGGATGAAGCTCAACTTTTTCATTATGTCGAGCAATCTGAACTACCTTTTTTAGAGTCAAACCACGACCGTCTAAAACAATCGCCATAATAAACCTCCTTGTAACCTCTCCCTTCCTTCCCCTTGTCCCGCCAGAGCGGGATCCCGCATTTGCGGTGAAGGGGAGGGTGAAGGTGGGGTCACCTCAAAAGAATCATCTTCTTTGTCTCTATAATGTCAGGCAGGATGCCTGACCTACCAATTCTTAACTGATAGAAATAAACGCCATCCGCCACCCGCTTTCCGCTCTCATCTGTGCCATCCCAGATTACTCGCTGTTCGCTGTTCGCTATTCGCTGTTCATCAACTAAGGTTTTCACCAACTGCCCGGCTATGTTGTAGATTTTCAAAGTAGTGTGGCTGATGGCTCGTGGTTCATGGCTCATAGCGGACAGCGAATAGCGGATAGCGGTCTGCGAAGAAAACGGATTCGGATAGTTCTGATACAGTTGATAGTTGATGGTTGATGGTTGATAGTTGATAGTTGTGGTTTCTTCCAGTCCTACTGGCACTTTTACAAACGAAACATCATCCCAGCGGTCCCAGGAGCCATAGCCCCCAATATATAAGCGTAATCTGGCAAAAGAAACACCACCAGGCGCCATCACATCTCCCGTAGAAAGAAAGTAGTATAAGGTATCATCTATAGTAATAACCGGTGAATCATTTTGTCCCATAACTTGGTGATAATCATCAAACCACAGAACTGATAATTTCATTCTATTTGCTAAACTGTCGTTTTTTCTCCCCCAACCAGAAAAATTATAGTATTCACCAGAGGTAACTTTCACATCCTGATAAATCACGGAAGGCACTGGATATGGCTCTCCAAAACTGTTTACTATATGTCGGAGACTATAACTTCCACTATGAACGATAATAGACCGAACCCAATCGGCATTCTCACCCAAAATCCAATTTGAAGGATTAATAATAGTATCAATCGGAACAATCACCGTATCTAATTGCCAGTTTTCCATATTTCCATTGGCTAAGGAATCTAAAGGGATATTAAAATGGCTTTGCAAAGCTACCCAGAGTTCTGGTCTGAAATCATCATAAGTCAATGCCCACATTCCTGTCCCTAATAAATTGTTAAGGTTCACTGAATCGTATTTAGCACTGAGACTTGTTTCATTATCATACCAGCATTGTCGCCACCCACTCGGTTGATAGGCATACCAGATAGTAGTGGATGGAACATCCCATTTTTCACCATACTTCTGGGCACAAGTTTCAGCCACGGCAAAAGTCCGGGAAGTTGCTGAACCGGTCGTCTGTGAATGAGCGGTATCAGCCTCCGTCGGCCAATCATAGCCATAATAGGGACAGCCCAGAATAAGTTTATCACGATTGCCACCCGACCAGTAAAGATAATCATCTATTGTCCATTGCACACTATAAGTCCCCCAAAGAGAAGAAGAATTGAGTGGTGCTACTGGACCTGCAATAGAACTGCCACTCCAATAGTAATCATAAGCCATTATGAACAGACCGTCAGTGCTGTCCGAAAGTGTCTTGTAAGAAAAAGCATTATTCCAGTCTACTGCTGGAGTGCAAATAGTTACAAAAGAACCTGGAATACCCGTGTGAAATTTTTCTGTAAGATTCGTCATAAAATGACTTAAATTACTTTTATCACTGCCATAGACTCCCTCAAAATCAATATTGACCCCATCATCTCCAGCGCTACTCACCAAATTATAAAGTGTATTTATCGCATTGGTTGAACCAGTAGTTAAAATGCTGTGGATTGTATCTGAATCAAAGCAGGTGGCGCAAAGGACAACTCTCCCACCATTCTTATGGGTATGTGCCCTTACATTATCCCATCGGCTGGGATAATTGTGACTGTCTTTGATAGACCCATCCGCCGCTAATTCTACACTAAAACAAACAATCGTAGTGAGAAGATTGTAATGTAATTTATCAGTATAACTTGTCGTTGTTCTCCAGTAAGGTAGGAAACCAAAGACCTCTTGGCTGACTACGGGCACTCGTGCTCGGAGAATTCTTGTAGGAAAAAATGTCTCAGGAGGAATAGAGAGTTCTCGATTGGCTTCCAATTCTGCCTGATGGATACTTTTGAATCCCGGTATTTTCACTTCTCTCAAAGAATCAGCCCAAACCAGAGAAAACGAAAAAAGAAGGAGTGGTAGTGTCATTCTGAGCTGTAGGCGAAGAACCTCAAAGCGGGATATTTCGCTGCCGCTCAACATGACAAAAACTACGATTGCAAAGAGTTTATCCCGCACTAAAGCGAGAGATCTGCTCGCTATGACATTGCGACCCAACTTTTTTAGCTTTTTCATACTATTTCCCCAATTAAATCATATTCTTTCGCTTCAGTGATTTTTACCTTTACGAAGTCTCCCACCCTACTCCTATTTCCTTTCACCTCGTTAGAAAGCCCTGACCGTAAGGTTGGAAACGAAGATGACTTTCTAGCGGAGTGAACCCAAACCAATTGGTCTATCTCCAAAGCGTCTCCTTCAGTTCTTCCAATGAGCCCCGTTAGATATTGATGTTTCACCCTGGATGTTTTTTCAATATCCAACGAGGTGAATCTCCCTCCCCTTATTTCTGTGTCCAACAGAACTTTCAATGTCCTCCCAATCATAGACTTATTCTTTTTTCTAACAATTTTCTGTTGTGCTTCCATAATTCTTTCGTATCTCTTTTTCTTTTCTCTCTCAGGAACTTGATTTGGAAGACTAAAAGCTTCCGTTCCTTCTTCCTTAGAATAGATAAATGCTCCCAATCTTTCAAACTCCATTTCTTCTACAAAATCCAGAAGTTTCCTGAAATGCCTCTCTGTCTCACCTGGAAAACCTACGATTATAGAGGTTCGCAAAGTTACCCCTGGAATATTTTTTCTCACGGAAGAAATTAAATTCCTAATTTCCTTCTCACCCACTCCCCTATTCATTGCCCTCAAAATATCATCACAAATATGTTGAATAGGAATATCTAAATACTTGCAAATTTTCCTATTAGAAGAGATAAATTCAAGTAATTCATCGGTCCAATGTGCAGGATGAGTATATAGTAGTCTCAACCACTTAATTTCTTGTATGGTGGAGAGTTTACCGAGAAGAGTGGCGAGTTTTGGTTTCCTGGAGAGGTCTATTCCATAAAGTGTAGTGTCCTGTGCAAGGAGGTTAATTTCTTTTACTCCTTTCTCTGCTAGTATTTCTGCCTCTTTAAGGATTTTCTCAAGTGGGCGACTGTGGTATGGACCTCTAATTAAGGGAATTGTACAATAACTACAGTGGTTATTGCATCCATCAGCAATTTTTAGATAAGCGGTATGACTGGGTGTAAGAAGTTTTCTTGAGGAATATAAATTTTCAGAATGAAATCTAAGTTTAGAGCAGTCAATTTTGCAAGAGGATCTAAGTATTTTAAAAAGTTTCGGATAGTCATCAAGTTTCAGGAAGGCATCAACTTCGGGGATTTCGGTAATAAGAGAATCTTTGTATCTCTGGGAAAGACAGCCAATGACCAGAAGTTTGCTACGATTCTTCTTTTTTACTTCTATTGCTTCTAAGATTTTTTCAATTGACTCTTGTTTTGCCTCTTTAATAAAAGCGCAGGTATTTATGATGATAGTGTCCGCTTGTTCGGCTTCATCAACAATTCTATGCCCCATTCTCTCAAGTGTTCCAAGTATCCCTTCGCTATCAACTAAATTTTTAGGACAACCGAGACTGATGAAGTATATTTTCATATTTAGTTTGTTGAGTTTAAAACCCAATAAACTCAGTGAACTCTTATTTCCTTTTAACCAATTTCCCCTGGGCTAAAGCCAAAATAGTCCCGTCTTCTCTCTTTAGAATTGCTTCGGAATGAACGATTTTCTTAGAATCGTCCTTAATGCTACCTTCTAAAAGAATCTTCTCACCAATAATAGCAGGTTTTTTAAACTGAATGTTCAATTTAATTGTCACAGTCTTTAGCCCTTTGGCTGCCGCCGCCTGAGCCATTGCCTCGTCAAGCAAAGTAGAGATGATACCGCCGTGCAAAATTCCGTTCCAGCCCTGATATTTCTTTTCCGGTGTAAAAAAAGCTCGGGCTACACCGTCTTTATCCTGTGTAAATGACAGTTTCAGCCCCTGCTCATTTTTCTTCCCGCAAGCAAAACACATCTCGTCGTCAAGGAGTTGCATAGGTAAACAGCCTATTTAGGATTTCAATTCTTTCTATTCATATTCAACCTTACAGAGTACTGAATGGAAATCATTGAAGATTACTTTCTTGGGCCCAAGTGGAAATGGTGGGAAGGAAAATTCTTTTACGGGTTTATCAATTAGAATTCTCGTCCGGGCAAATTTGTTTCCTTCAAATTCAACTGTAATGGGCACATACATCTTAAAATCATCCGGAACATTTTCTTGCTTTACGTTTCAACAAATAGATTTTTCCTTCTTTAAGGCGGAAACTAGCCACATCCCGACAAATGACTATGTCCTTTACCGCCGCAATCTTAGTGTCATCTAGCTCCGGTCCTTTTAGCTCCTCATAGCAGGTGACCATTTCAGTATTTACTCCATAGACCGAACTGAAATTACCAAACTGAAACAAACAGAAGGCAGTCAAAACAAGTATACATTTCTTCATAACATACCTCTCTTAATCAATAAGTTGTACAAGTTAAAAGAGACCTCTAAAAGAATCTCTTTCTTATAAACCTGCATTTCTTTAGGCATTGCAGACAGCGAATACATTCCAAATCATTAGGAGATTCGTAGATTTTAATATCCATCGGACAAATCTTCTGGCAAACATTGCAACGATCACACCTGCTCAAATCTATTTCCAATCTCAAAATACTTACCTTGTTGAAAAGAGAATAGATTGCCCCAAGGGGACAAGCAGTTCGGCAAAATGGTCTTTTAATAAATAGCATCAATAACAGGAAAACTCCCAATATCACTAATTTCCACTCAAAGAGAACTCCAAATAGTGGTCTTAAACCAGAAAGTGGACCTGTCTCAGGATTCCAGAGATAAAGGAAAATACCCCCTTCTAAAGTCCCCGCTGGGCAAAGTTTGGAAAACCAGGGCTCACCACTAAGAAAAGGAACTAATAAAACTAAAATAATCAAAGTTAAATATTTAACATAAGAAAAAAAATGTGGCAAAGTAATCTTGGGTACTTTGATTTTATAAAGTAATTCCTGCAAGAATCCAAATGGACAAACCCAGCCGCAACTCATTCTGCCAACAGTTGCACCGATAGTTCCTAAAAAGCCAAGTAAATAGAAGGGAAAACTTCTGATAGCGACAAAATGCTGGAGAGTTCCGATAGGACAGGAGGCAAAAGCTAAAGGGCAGGCATAACAATTGAGGCCAGGATGGCAGATTCCTTTCAGCAATCCCTGATAAATGCTGTTTTTGAAGATGGCAGGAAAATAACCATTGCTAATAATCGTAGAAAATATTTGAAAAATACGACGCTTCACCATTCCTTATTTCTGTAGCGGTCTTTTAGTTCTCCTAATTTCCCCTTGTTCCAGCCTGAAATGCGAGTAAAATAGCCGGTCACCCTAGTAATTCCATCTACCTCTTTTGAGCCACAACTCGGGCATTCCTGGTAAAGTCCTCGGATAACTTTGTTGCAGGAATTGCAAGTAGTAAATTCTGGAGAAAAGGCGATTTGAGAATTGCGGGAATGTCGGAATGTCTTGACCACGAAATTGGCAATTGATTCTTTTGGCGGCCTAGAGTCAGCCAGCCAGATGTGAGAAAGAGCACCTGCTTCAATCAGGTCATGGAATCTCCCTTCTTCCCTAACACGGGTAATTGGGTCTATATCTGCACCAACATTGAGATAGGTAGAGTTTGTATAATAAATCATCCCTTGTTTAATATTTCCTTTGACTACCTTTTCTGCCTGCTCGGGGAAATGTTCCAAATCAAGTTTGGCAAATCTAAAGGCGGTAGATTCTGCCGGTGTTTGTTCCAAGACAAAACGCATATTGTGTTCTGCCGAAAGTTTCTTTGCTTCAAAATGCAGAAAAGCAATCACCTTAAGTCCAAATTTAAAGGCTTCCGGTGATTCATGTAATTGTTGTCCTTTATGAATTTGAACCATTTCGTTCAAGCCGAGAATACCGATGAGATAAGTTGCCCTCTGCATTCTAAGATATAGTTCGCCATCGCGCTCCATTGTCAATAGAGCCAGCGGACCTTTATCTTTCATTGCCAATAGTCTTTCTATAAATCGCTTTCTCTGTAGATGTCCCTTAACTGCTAAACGCAAAAAATCTTCTAATTTGTCAAAAAGTTTGTTGTCATCACCTTTAGCTAAATAGGCGATGCGGGGCAGATTCAAGGTAACATTTTGGAGAGCGCAATATCGCATCTTCCAGGGATGCCTTGCATCTTCAAAGTCAGACTGTTCCAACTTAAATGCTAAACGACAGCATTCAGAGATTTTCGCTGTTTGCCCCCGGTCAAAAACATAGTAGGTGTTCCCTTTTTCACTAGAGACTTCAGCAATATGCAGAAGGAACTCCTCATATCCTGGAGTTTGAAAGAATTTTTCCGTAATATGAACCTGAGGTTTTGGAAAGAAAAAAGGACGACCAGTGCCATCACCTTCTTTATAGACATCAAACAATGCCCAAGCAAACTTTTGCGCTTCTGATAAGTAATCAAGGTATTTTTTACCGGTGTATTTCCCTCCCGGTCCAATGGCTTCTACACTTTCAAAATGTTTAGGAATTTCCCAATAGATATTTAAATCGGAAAAGATTGCCTGCCCCCCCCGAGCCACTGATTGCTGAGAATATTCAAAGACCATCATCTGGGCAAGTTGATGAATTTCTCTTTCAGAGAGACCGACCAAGAACGGAGCAAAGAAGATATTCACCGCATCCCAGCCAATGGCTCCGGCAAAGTGTCCCTGTAGAGCGGCTGAGAATTTTACCATATGAGCAAGCAGAGTATCAGGATGCTTGGCTGGTTTGGCAATAGATAGGGCATTAGGCAGATTCAAACCGAATTTCTTAACATATTCAAGGCTTTGTCCTGAGCAATACGGACGATTGATAAATCCGAGGTCGTGAAGGTGAATGTCCCCTCGCATATGGGCATCGGCTACATCTTGCGAAAAAACTTTCAGGAGCGCGAACTGCTTGTTAATAGCCTCAGCCAGAGTCATATTAGTGGCTTCAGGATTATGGGGAATATTGGCATTTTCACGATTCCTGAATGTCAGTGCCTTTTCTACATCAAACACGGGTAGACCCAATCGGGCGTGTTTTTTCCGAGCATCTTCTAAACCGTGTTCAATGAGTTTAGCATCAACTAATTCACGAATTAAAGCCGAAGTGATTCGTTTAACCTTGGCGTTAATAATCTGTTCTTCTACTTCTCGGGCAATCTTCTCGGCTTGAGTCACTGGGACTGATGCTTCTTTGACCAACGCCGCCACAATTCTTTCTCTATTCCATTCTACAATATTGTCTTCAGAAACCCTTACAAAAAGGGCTAAATCTGTCGCATCGCTTTCTTCCGGAACTGTTTCTTGACTAAGGATGATTTTTTGCTGGCGAATCTTTGCCCGCTGGTCTCTATATAGAATATAAGCCTTGGCTGTTTTAGCATGCCCCTTTTCAATCAAGACCTTTTCTACTGCATCTTGAATTTCTTCTACTGATGGAAGGTGGTCGCCTTTGCTTGAATACAAATAGAGGACTACTTCATCTGAAAGTCTTTCGGCTATTTCTTTATCAGTTCCGCCAACTGCTTCTGCGGCTTTAAAGATCGCTTCAGCAATCTTTTTCTTTTCAAATTTAACAATATTGCCATTTCTCTTTTGTATCAATGAGAAAAGTCTTTCGGCCAAATTGTGATGTAAAGCTTTGACCTTCTCTTCTTCAAAGAGAAATCGTGGTTCCTGAAGAAGAAATGTCTCCGTTGACTGGGTCTCATCTGAAAAAATAATTCTTTCTAACTGCATTGTAGCCTCCAATTTTTATCAAATAAAAAGATGAACTTAAATCATTTTTTCGGTTGATTCTATTTCAGGAGGGAGATGGGCTTTGCTCGTTTCAATCAGTCTCTTAACTTCTTCCATAAATTCTGTGGTATCCTTGAAAGAACGATAGACTGAAGCAAAACGGACATAGGCCACGCCATCTAACTCTCGCAAGGCCTTCATTACTAATTCACCAACTTCCGCGCTGGTTACCTCAGTCTTGCCCAAGTTTTGCATTTCATTTTCTATTCCGTCAACAGTCTTCTCCAGCGTTTCAATACTAATAGGACGCTTTTCACAAGCCTTACGCATTCCCTTAATAATCTTCTCCCGGTCAAAGGCTTCTCTCCGACCATCCTTCTTTACTACCATCAATGGTGATTCAATATACTCGTATGTAGTATAACGTTTGCCACAACTCAAGCATTGACGGCGAC
The DNA here is from genome assembly GCA_040755715.1 of Candidatus Edwardsiibacteriota bacterium. Classification (GTDB taxonomy): domain Bacteria; phylum Edwardsbacteria; class AC1; order JBFLXN01; family JBFLXN01; genus JBFLXN01. Next base: position 283 of record JBFLXN010000017.1, on the reverse strand, counting down.
GCCTAATCGCTTCCGCATCCTTAGTCAAACGGGAGTCAATTACTTTGTTTTTTGGAAAACCGCAAGTAGGACATTTCATGGTGGGAAAAATCCTTTATTTTGTAGTAAGTATATTTTAAAACACAATGGATAGTGTTGTCAAGAAAAAAATGAATGTTTGTCATTTAAAATTCAAAAGTGAACTCTTTTTAGCGAATTTAAAGTTCAAAAGTGAACTCTTAAACTGCTATAATCTAACCCAAAAAGGAGGGTTTGGATTATGGCAAAACAGTTGCATAAGAAA
>JBFLXN010000169.1:0-5729 GCA_040755715.1 Candidatus Edwardsiibacteriota bacterium | reverse complement strand
TTGTCGGGGAGAGGGGGAAACAGGGGGGAGTGGGTCTCTTTCAACCCCGACCTAAAGGTCGGGGCTATTAAAAAACAACTTATTTCCTAAAAATAAAGGCCTCATCCTGTCAAAAATTAATGCGACACAACACTAGTGCTCTGTGACGTAAATTTGTGAGGTTTTGTAGTGTAACCCTTTATGGGCGTAATTACGGGAACAAGCCCCCTCGGGCGTAGCCTCTCAGCCGTCCCGATTTATCGGGACGAGCGAGGCCTACGGGCGAGCCTACACTACCACTGAAACTGTCAAACATCTGTGTCACAAACCACTAGAGAGGTAAAGTCTATGCCTAAAGAATTCCGTATTTTCAGTGGCAATGCGAATTTACCATTAAGTAAGGAAATCTGCCGCTATCTTAATATCCCTTTAGGGAAAGCGTTGGTTGACAGATTCTCTGACGGTGAAATCAGGGTAGAACTTAAAGAAAATGTGCGGGGAACCGATGTCTTTATTATTCAGCCAACCTATAGTCCGACAGAAAATCTTCTGGAATTATTGATTCTCATTGACGCCGTCCGGCGGGCTTCAGCTAAAAGAATTACTGCCGTCATTCCCTACTTTGGTTATGCCCGACAGGAACGTAAAGACCGACCACGAGTGCCGATTTCGGCAAAATTAGTGGCTAACTTAATTTCCACGGCTGGAGCGAATAGAATCCTGACTATAGATTTACATGCGGTAGCCATTCAAGGGTTTTTTGATATTCCGGTTGATGAACTCTATGCCGCTCCCGTGATGATCAAATATTTCTTGAAGAAAGACTTGAGAAATTTTGTCATCGTGGCACCAGATACTGGAGGAGTTAACCGAGCCAGAGCCTTTGCCAAAAGATTAAGAGAAACACCATTAGCTATTATTGATAAAAGGCGAATCGGGCCTAAAAAAGTAGAGGTTTTACATGTCGTCGGTGAAGTAAAAAATAAAAATGCTTTAATTGTTGACGATATTATTGATACTGCTGAAACAATGCGGAAAGTAGCTGATGTCTTGAAGCGTGAAGGGGTTGAGGAAATTTACGCCAGTGCTACCCATCCAATCCTTTCGGGCAAGGCGCTCCAGCACATTGATTCTGCTCCCATCAAAGAAATCGTAGTGACTAATACCATCACCGTGGCCAATGAAAAGCGGCACCCAAGAATCAAGGTTCTTTCTGTGGCTGAACTCTTAGGAAAAGCCATTAAAAGAATTCACCAGGAAGAATCGGTTAGCTCATTGTTTGTTTGATGAAAAAGTTACGGAGTTTGGGAGTTTTTCAACTCTTTAACTCTTCTACTCTCTAACTCATTAACTCTATATTTTAAGGAGAGAAAGGAAATGGCAGAATTGAAACTTTTGGTAAAAATGCGTGAAAAAAAAGGTAAAGAAGCGGCCAAGAAAATCCGTAATAAAGGGGTAATTCCTGGAGTTCTGTATGGATTAGGAGAAGCAAATTTGCCACTGCAAGTTGAAGAGAAAGAACTCCTTGCCCTCTTGAAGAAGGGAAGCTGGGAGAATACCATCATTGACCTCAAAATAGAAGGAGAGAAAAGACCAAAGAAAACACTCATTCGTGAAATTCAAACTGACCCCTTAACTGACCGGCTATTGCATGTAGATTTCCTCCAGATTTCTCTGACCGAAAAAGTAAGGGTCCCAGTGCCAGTAATTTTAACTGGCGAACCAGTTGGAGTCAAAAGTGAGGGAGGCATTTTAGAGCAACTTCTACATAGTGTTGAAGTAGAATGTTTGCCAAGAGATATTCCAGAAAACTTTATTCTTGATGTCTCTGGCCTAAAAATTGGAGAATCAATTCATATCTTGAATCTTCCCCAGAAAGATAAAATTTCAATTATTACTGAACCGGAACAGTCAATTGTTACCGTGCTGGCGCCAACAGTAGAAACGGTGCCAACTCCAGAAGAAGCAGTGGCTGAGGCCGTTCTCAAAGAACCAGAGGTGATTACCAAAGAAAGAAAGAAAGAAGAGGCTGTGGAAGAAGGTGAGAAAGAATAATGGACCTATAGATACTTGTCTGGTTGGATTGGGGAACCCCGGAAGAAAATATAGAAATACCCGCCATAATTTAGGCTTTCGGGTGACTGATTTGATTGCCAGCCGGCTGAAGGTCAAACTAAAGAAAGAAAAAAAATATCACTTAGCCCAAAGAGGAAATTTTATCTTGGCACAACCCACCACCTATATGAATGCTAGTGGGTTAGCAGTCAAAAAACTTATAGAAAAACTTAAGTTAGACCCAAATAAAATTTTGATTATTTGTGATGATATCCATCTGCCTCTAGGAAAGATTCGTTTAAGAAAGGGAGGTTCTGACGGTGGGCATCAGGGGTTGGCTTCAATAATTAGAGAGATAGGAACACAAGACTTCCCCAGACTGCGTTTAGGAATTGGCCAGCCCCCCCCGGGAGAGGATTTAGTCGAGTATGTCCTGAGTGATTTTCTCTCAGCAGAAAAAGAAACGGTTGAGGAACTTATCAAGAGGGGAGCAGAAGCGGCACTGTGTTTTACAGAACACGGTATAGAAGAAACAATGAATTGCTATAATAGATGAAAGAGCAAAAGGCATCCTATAAAATCAGGATATTTGATAGCATTGAGATTTCATCTATGTATGCCACAGAATTTCACAGAAAAAACACAGAAAAGTTCAGTGAAAATCCGCCCAATCATTCAGACGGTGAGTGGCTTAAAGAACCGGACAAAGGAATTTGTGCTTACCAATAAGAAGATTGTGGCTGATATGAAGAAATCTGAGGCACTGTGTCTGCATGCTGATAATCTGCAGCTAATTTTCAAGGCCATTGGCAATCCTACCGCAACTGATGATGAGAGAATAAAGAAACTTCTTGAGGCAGGCTAGCTTAAGGCACAGAGAAGTGGAGCCGTAGAGAAAGAGAAGTGGCTAAGGGAATTTATGAAAAAGAACAAGGGAAATGGGGAGGTGAATCCAAATCAGAGTTTTTTATTTCTACTTTTATTGACGGAACAGTATAAAACTACTTCCTCAAATCCTGTCTCGCTTGAAACGGGATTAGATTTGGTGAAGTAAACCAATGACCAATAACTAATGACCAATGACTAATAACTTGCCCTTGGAGGCAAAGGAGGTTCAAAATGTTCGGGATAAACAGAAACACACCTGTCCGCCGTCAGTGTGGCGGAGTCGGGCTCGGCTTGGTAGTTTTAGCCTTGAGCCAATTAAGAGAAACAAAAATCATCAACTCTTTAAGCAGGAGGTTAGGAGAAATGGTTGATAGAAAGAGCATACTCATTCCGGCAGTGATTGTCTCTCTGGTTCTAATTGGGTCGGTAGTAGAGGCTTCGAAACCAAATTTGCATCAGCCTACTTTCTATTATAGAGTAGAAGTAAGTTATTCTCCACAAAATCCTAAATGGGGAGAGCTAGTAACATTTACTTGGAAGGTTACATCTGATAGAGATGTAGAAAATGTGCGCGCTGGTCTATATTTCAGGAATGCAGAGATTATCAATTTAAGAGATGAAGGAGGTAAATTCTACCCTTACGGACTGGGAAGCACTTTATCTATGGCACGATGTCTGCTGGACTCCAAGAACAGAGAAGCTGACTGAACAAGAGGTAGCAAGAGAGCTATTAAAGAGAGGCTGGTTGGAAAAGCATAGAAAAGAGTTTGGGAGTGGGAAGGTTTTATTAAATAGCGATGAGAGAATGCAGTGGGTTATAAAGAATGGACTTTTGAAAAAGAAGACTCTAAAAAATGGCAAAGAAGGTTATCTGCTGAATGAGAAAACGATACCTTTTGAAGGGAAAGGTGTTCTTACTGCTACTTTTGTGGATGGCACATATCTTTTTCGCAAACACGGATATAACAAGGATCAAGGACTTTTAGTAGCGGCTGATGAAAAAGGAGTGGACAAGGCAGTAGTAGCGATTTGGGCTTGGAATCAGAGTGGTGGTCCAAAGACTATTAGAGGTAGGTGTTTTACAGATGCAAATGGATATTTTTCAACCTATGTGGATTTGGAGTCTGGCTATCTGTGGCGGGTATGGGCTGCTTTATATCCGATGGGAGCGAATTCTACCAATGCTTTGGATTGTGCGATAAAGGTGAGTGACCCTTCGGGTCCGTATTTAGGTTGGAAAGTTCCAGAAGATACTACCATTTACCATTTTACCTGTGACAGCATTTTGCAGAATGTTACACCAGGTATAGACCATCATGTTGGAACAACCGTGGTAGACACCTTTCCTGCTTACAGGCAACCAAGAAGCGGAGCAGTGAACATCTATCAGACTTTACTTCAAGGCTATAACTATCTTGTGCCGACTTATACCTCTGGTGCTATTTTAGGTAAAGTGAGGGCGTTGTGGGAACCAGGGTACAATGTGGGAGGAAGTAGTTATAACAATGACACAATTTGGGTAGACGGCGATACATTGTTAGTATCCAAGAATACTGATGAATGGGATGATATGGTTTTACTCCACGAATTTGGTCACCATATAATGAATAAATGTGCCCAAATTCCTCCTTGCACTACCACATATTATGATTGGTGGCACAGTTATCCCGGAGATAAAAACCTGGCATATACAGAAGGATGGCCTGATATGTTCCCTTCAGTTGTGACGGATAGTATATATTCTGTGAACACTGGAGGCGGAATTGGAGGGGATACTGTTTTGGCTTGGGAGAATATAGAAAATCCATGGGAATACTATCCGATGCCCGATTCCCTTGAAGCAAGTCCCTGGACTATTGGTTCTGTTGCTGGTGCGTTATGGGATATTTATGATTTGATGGATGAAATCCCTTATCCTTCATATCCCACTGCAGGGTTTCCCGATACCGGACTTGCTGATAGTCTTGACGGAGGATTCTCTCCAGTATGGAATATCTCTGATAATTACCAAACAAAAGGTCATTATTGCTACACAATCTGGGATTTCTTAGAGGGTTGGGAAAACTACAAGTATAACCATAATATTGCCAAAGATAATATTATGATTCATCATAGGATTTATTCTCCGAATTCTGTCCCCACGAGAGCTATCTCTCTTGAGCAGAAACCTAATCTTTGGGATATAATCATTAAGTGGGCGAGCGGCTTGTGGCCATATAAGGCCCCTCTCCAAGGAATAGCCGCGGGCTACAATGTCTATCGTTTGGGTCCGGGTGATACACTCTATCAAAAAATCAACACCACTTTAGTTACCGATACCTTCTATGTTGATACCAATACCTATGAAGGAAATACCTATTCATATTACATCACCGGAGTTGATTCCAGCGCAGTTGAAGGTCCTCCTTCGCACACCGCGAGTATAACTGTTCAACATATCCCCTGGCTTTCCACCTCTGGCCTTGCTACGGCCTTCAACAATGGCCGTAAGTTAGCTTGCGATTCTACTGGAATAAATATTCATTTAGTCTATCAATCAACAGGAAAGATTTGGTATACAAAATCTACTGATGGCGGAACTACCTGGTCACCTGATACTGCGATAGGTGAAGGGGAATTTCCAGCGATTGCGCTGGATAAAGATGAAAATCCAAATACAATCTGGTCAAAGAAGATAAGTTTGAACGAAGCAGAAATTTATTTCAGTAGATATACCGCAGGCGGCTGGACTGCTCCTTTTCTTTTAGGCATATTCCCAATTGAATATACCCCAGATATTCCTGGCAGCGGCTCTATTTCTCCGTCAT
>JBFLXN010000168.1:0-5825 GCA_040755715.1 Candidatus Edwardsiibacteriota bacterium | reverse complement strand
CTTTGCTATGTGGAAAAACAATCTCACTTACGACGAAAATTTCTTGCTCGCTAATTTTGCCAGACAGTCAATTTCGATTAATTTGTCAAACAAGTTAAAAAGAGCTTGACATAGTGTGTCCACGAATTAACACAAATTTACGCGAATTATTTTGTAACAAAGTTCTTTGCCCGTCTAAGACGGATTTCGTGTTTATTAGTGTTTATTCGTGGTTTCATTTCCGATTAACTCCAAGACTTCTTTTTGTTTTTCCTCTAATAATTCTTTCGTTCTTGCCTCCAAGTTAATCCGCAGTAATGGTTCGGTATTAGAAGGACGGGCATTAAACCACCAGTCATCAAATTCTACCGTAAGACCATCAAGCCGACTGATTTCTTTAGCCGACTCTTTGGCATATTTTGTTTCTAACTCTTTCAATTTCTCGGGTATGTTTTCTAAACGAACATTGATTTCTCCTGAGCGAAAGTAACGGTCAATCTCTTTCACTAATTCAGAGAGACTTGTCTCTTCTTCGGAAAGAAGTTCTAAAACTACCAAAAGGGCTAGCATTCCTGAATCAGCATACCAGTGTCCACGAAAATAGAAATGTCCTGAATGCTCACCACCAAAGATGGCGTTATGCTTGCGCATTAAAGGTTTAATAAAGGCATGCCCCACTCTACTTTTGATGGATTTACCACGGTATCTTTCAATAATCTCTGGCACAATTCTTGAGCAAATGAGATTGTAGACTACCGTGGCTTTATTTTCTCTACTCAAAAGATGCTTGGCTATCAATGCTGTAACTATATCGCCTCCTAAGGAAGTGGCGTTCTCATCAACTAAGAACATTCGGTCAGCATCGCCATCAAAAGCTACACCCAAATCAACTTTTTCTAACAGAACTCTTTCTTTTAACTCTGCTACATTTTTAGGTTCAATTGGATTTGGTATATGGTGAGGAAAAGAGCCATCTAATTCAAAATACATCGGCACTAATTGACAGGGAAGGTGAGAAAAGACAGAAGGCACAATTTTCCCCGCCATTCCATTTCCAGCATCTACTACAATTTTAAATGGCTTAATTTTATCAGGATTAATAAAAGACAGAAGATGTTCGGTGTAGGCGGAAGCGATATCAAATTCCTGAGAGGAGCCCCTATCTCTTTGGCAGAAATTATCTTTTAGCACCAAATCGCGAATTTCAAAGATTCCCTCGTCAGCTGAAAGGGGAATGGCTTCTTTTTGACACATCTTGAAGCCATTATATTCGGGGGGATTATGTGAAGCAGTAATCATAATGCCGCCGTCAAAGCCAAGTTTTCCTACGGCAAAATATAAGGCATCAGTGCTCACCAATCCAATATCTATCACGGTAGCACCTTGTTGTTGTAGTCCTTCCGCCAGATTCTTGAAAAGCACCGGTGAAGAAAGACGCATATCTTGACCCACGGCCACCTTGAATATTTGTCTCCCTGAATCATTCATTCTCAAGTACTCAACAAAACTTCTGCCCACCAGATAGGCAATTTTTTCCTGGAGTTCCCCTGGAAAGATTCCACGAATATCATAAGCTTTGAAGATTTTGGGGTCTATGCTTTCCATTGGTCGAGGAAAAACCTTACCACGGAAGCACGGAATTTAGGAAGCACAGAATCTTAAAAATTATTCCGTGTCTCCATCCTTCCGTGTTTCCGTGGTATAATTTCCTAGGGGTTTAAAAAATAAAAACTGAACTTCCTTTTTTTAATACTTGTTGAAGAATTTCCAGATCTTCTTTAGAAACCCTGATACAACCATGACTGACTCTAAACTCTTTACTTATTTCACCGAAATGAACAAAATAGCCATTTCCCAAATCTATTTTGTATTTACCCAGATAGCCCGGTACATTTTTGACCAATAGTCTTTCTTCGGGAGTCAGTTCTTCATAAGCCAAGATGGCTTCTTCAAAAGTAAGATAATCCGGGATAATAATCATTGAATCTGGGGGGGGGACAGTTAATCCCTGTTCTAACCAGAACCAGTTTGGTCTAATCCAGTAAGGGTCTTTAATCACTTCTTTTACTATACGTTCTCCTAAAGGGGTTTCAAAATCCCATTCTTTTAATTGGGCTTTCTCATCCGGAAATTTTTTTTTTCCGAGACCGACTCCACAAGGGCCCTCATAGACTACTTTGTCACGCTTTTTCAGATAAAACCGACCGTTACGGGAATTGACAACCAAATAGAACTGGTCTGTCTTTAATGCCTCATTTTCTATTTTTAGAAGTCTATTGACTAAAGATAATGAATCAATCATTAAAGTCTTCTTCTCTATTTCCTTCCTTAAGTGATTTTTCTTTTCGGAAAAACGGTAAAAACTGACACCGATAAAGACTAAAATTAAACAGGAAAAGAAAAGAAAGAAAATACTAATTTTATTTTTTTCTTCTTTCATTTTCTTTTTCCTTTTAAATGAGAGTAGGTTTTTCTTCTTGTTGTCCTCCAGGTAACCGAATATCCTCGGGTATCTACTTGAACAAATGGACCGTGTTGTTTGGTGGCGGGATAAGCGGCGTAGCCACCAGGTAAAATCCCTAAATCATTTAGTTCCTTAGTCGCCTTGGCAATGATTTCAGCGTCCTTCATATTCACTTGACCATCTCCATTTAAGTCATCCATCATTCCGTCCTTGGGAAGGTCATCAACAAAGATATCGGCCGCCTCTCCATACATATGTCGGCTCTCACGAGCCCTTCCTGGCCTTGAGCGATTATAATAAGGCGTCCGATAACCACTCAATATAGCAAATTTACTACAAGGATACCCTTCGCTATTGAGTTTTTTGATGAGAATCTCCAATTTTTCCACTAGTTTCATATCCAAAACGAGGTATTGAGGAAATCCACTATTTTGAGGGCAAAGAAAATCCTTCAATTGAAAGTGTTCTGAAATATAGGTATCTTTGTTTTCTTCGGTTACTTCAATAAAACCAAGCGGCATTTTGTTCTTTGGGTAATGGCCTATGAGAAAGCCATTCAATCTTCCGTTTTTTACTTTCTCTGGCGGAATCATCACAATTATGTTTAAAAGGCGCCGACTAGTTAAATTAGTATTTTGTGGAAGAAAATCCAAAGCACCTAACGGATAGAGCCCTGGTTCTTGAGGAGCAGTCCATTCTATTGGCAAAAACGAAATCTCTTCCGTTGCTCGGTTTTCTTTATGATAGGCCACTCGTCTATCTTTCATTTGTTTCAACATTTCTTTATCGGAAGGCAAATTTATAATTTCTATTTCAACTTTTTGCCCTGGCAAGACACAGTAAGTGAAAACCTCAGAACTATGCCATTCCTGGTTTATCCGATAAAAGTATTCGTTTTTGGCAAAAACACCACTGAAGAACGAAAGAACCAAGATATTTAGCCACAGATTTCCACAGATTTTCACAGATTTTTCTTTAAAAACCATTAAGATTTTCCATGTTGTTCTGTGTAATTCTGTGGCTTTTGTTCTTGAGTTCCTGCGTCCTTCAGTTTCTAAGTTTTTTTTGCTTCGCATTTTTCTACTCCTTTATGATTACTCTTCTTTCTTCAATTTTGATTTTCCCTTCAGCATAAAGTCTAATGGCTTCAGAATAAATTTTGTGTTCTTCTTTTAAGATTCTTTCAGATAAACTTTCTGGAGTATCCGTATCCAGCACCGGCACAACCGCTTGAATAATAATGGGACCGGTATCAATACCTTCGGTGACAAAATGGACAGTACAACCGGAAAACTTTACTCCGTAGGCCAAGGCTTGCTTTTGCGCCTCTAATCCGGGAAATGCTGGCAAGAGTGACGGATGAATATTTATCATTCTTCCTTTAAAGGCATTGAGAATAGTTTCTTTCAAGATGCGCATAAAACCAGCGAGACAGACAAGTTCTACTTGATATTTGTTAAAGCAATCCACATATTCTTTTTCAATTTCTGGTTCCAATTTCGTCTTAAATTTTCCCGGGGGAATATATATGGCCGGGATATTATGCTTTCTGGCTCTTTCCAGAGCCTGAGCGTTTTCTACATCACTGATGACTACAGCGATTTCCGCCTCCAATTTTCCAGACTCAATATTATCAATGATGGCTTGAAGATTACTACCTCTTCCTGAGGCAAGAACACCTAAACGAATTTTGTGAGTCATTTTACATCCACATATTGCGGTCTAAACTGCGATATTGAATGGCCTCGGAGATATGCGTCGGTTGAATTTGTTCTGTCCCTTCTAAGTCAGCAATCGTCCTTGAGACTTTCAAGATTCGGTCATAGGCTCTGGCAGAGAGCCCAAAGCGAGAAATGGCCGTGCGCAAGAGTTCTTCAGAACGATTGTCTATTTCACAATATTTACGAATATCTTTAGGTTGCATATGGGCATTGCAGAAGATGTGCTTGCGGCCCTTGAATCGTTCAAGCTGAATTTTTCTGGCTTTATTCACTCTTTCCTGAATAGCGGCTGAAGGTTCCCCAGGGTCTTTTGTTGATAGTTCTTTATATTTTAGTGCCGGCACTTCAATATGAATATCAATCCGGTCAAGAAGCGGCCCGGAGATTTTTGCCATATATTTTTGAATCATAGCAGGAGTGCAGCTACACTCATGGTTAGGGTCAGTAAAGTAGCCACAGGGGCAAGGATTCATCGCGGCGGCTAACATAAATGAGGCGGGATAAGTTAAAGACATCGCCGCTCGGGAAATAGTTACCCTTCCATCTTCCAATGGCTGGCGCATTACCTCTAACACATTCTTGCCGAATTCAGGCAATTCATCTAAAAAGAGGACGCCGTGATGAGCCAAGCTAACCTCTCCAGGCCTGGGATGGGCTCCACCGCCAATCAATCCCGCATCAGAAATCGTGTGATGGGGAGAACGGAATGGTCGTGTAGCCACTAAGGCAGAATGGGGCGGCAAAAGTCCAGCCACACTGTGAATCTTCGTAGTCTCCAGAGCCTCTGCCAAAGTCATCTTTGGCAAAATTGTCGGGAGACGGCGGGCTAACATTGTTTTACCCGAACCAGGTGGTCCAATCATAATAATATTGTGGCCACCAGCAGCTGCCACTTCCAAGGCTCTCTTTACCTGCCCCTGCCCTTTTACTTCAGCAAAATCACAAGGGTAGACCGAAGCTTCAGAGAAGACTTCATTCAAGTCAACCTTGAATGGTCCAATATTTTTATTTCCGTTCAAAAAATCTACTGCCTCTTTGAGGTTCGTCACCGGATATACTTCTACATCTTCTACTATAGCCGCCTCCTTAGCATTTTCCTCTGGAAGAATAATCCCCTTTATTTCTGCTTCTCTGACACCGACGGCAATGGGTAGGGCTCCATGAATTGGACGAAGTGAACCATCAAGAGAAAGTTCGCCCAAGATTACAAATTTATGGCACTGCTCTGAGATAACTTGTTCGGTTGCGGTCAGAATACCCATCGCAATTGGCAAATCAAAGGCTGAGCCCTCTTTGCGAATGTCTGCTGGAGCAAGGTTGATAGTAATCCGCTTCAAAGGGAAAGTGAATCCCGAATTTTTGATGGCCGCCTCTACCCTCTCCTTTGATTCCTTCACTGCTCCATCAGGCAGACCAACAGTGGTAAAAGAAGGTAGTTGTGTGCCAATGTTCGTTTCCACTTCTACTAGGTAAGCATCAATCCCTAAGACCGCGCTAGAAATAATTTTAGAAAGCATAGCACTTTTTCAATTAAATGCACGACTTTGTTAAAATTTTGTCTAAAATTGGCACGATTTATCCTGAACGGAGTGAAGGAAAATCAACACTGACAAGCGTTTAAGCCTTCTGGGCTTGTTCTTCTCTTGTCCCCCGACAAGTCG
>JBFLXN010000167.1:0-5844 GCA_040755715.1 Candidatus Edwardsiibacteriota bacterium | reverse complement strand
CTGTGCTACATATTCTTCAATGCTTGGTGGAAGTAATTCCATTTGACAACGATCACCATAGCGATATGCCATTTTTTCTCCTTTCTTTAATGTTCCCTTAATTATAGCATATCGAAAGAGTATTTTGCTACTTATTTTTTAATGACCGCTCCTTACAAAATTTATTCTCACCAAAACGTAATTATGACACAGTCTGCCCGTGGAGGGTGTGTCATGATGTAGTTGCCTGATTTATCAGGCGCAACATATAGTGCCCAATGAATTTGGCAACTACAATATGTTATGTGCTGTGAGAACATAGTCAAAGGCAAGGGGATTTCCCTTTGCCCGCCCCGTTTAGTCTATTTCTTAATAACTCATCAGCAATATTGAAACTTTCTTCAGCAAAACTTAGCGCCTTCTGAGCCTCGTCTTCATCATACAATTCCCAAGGGGTAACCTGCTGTAATTCATCCCCGTAATCGGTTCTTAGATGAGTTTCAAATCCTAATATTTCAGCCAATTCTTGTAACCTTTTCAATTTCTGTCTCTCGTTCTCGCTAAATTCAACTTCTTCTAAAAGGTCTTCTATTGTTTCGTCAATCTCATGAATCTTCGGCACAGGTTTGAAAAGAGCAATTACTGCCTTTATCGAATTTTCCACACTCAATTGAGCATCATCAACCACCGCTCTAAAGAGTTTGTGTTTGAATTGTTCCTTTGCCTCACTTAAGAAACCCAGAGCAAGTTTCAGCCGATATTTAGTGTCGGACGATTCCATATACGCCAGTCCAATCTATACGCCAAGGTAATGATGGCTTTGTCTTCCATCTCCAATTAAACCCATAAGGTCGCTTTTCTCTCACCAATCCAGCTTCTTCCATCAATTTCGTTATCTGGGCTAATTTTTTCTCGGTGTAGTTATCTCTATCAAACAAAATAATACCATCTAAGGCTAAATCAAGATACAAAGAAGGAAATGAACTTTCAAATTCTTGTTTGGTCTTGGCAATAATATTCATACCCCACTTTTTCCTCAGTTTATCCATTATGAATTCTTGGCGTTCAATTGGCTTATGAGGGAGATAATTATTTATGATTACAAAAACATCATAGTCGCTATTCAATTCTGCCTCGCTTCGGGCTCTTGAACCAAAAAGAATTACACCCCACAAATCCTCGGGAAATCCTTTTTTTAACCTCTCAATGAAGTCTGCTAATTTTTTGTCTTCCATAATAATTTACTTTTTCACGGGTTTACCGTAGTCACATACTCTTGGGCTCCGCCCTTGTATTTCAGAATGACTGCACTCTTTACCGGATTCCCCTGGGCATCAAAACTGATATTTCCCGAAACGGTCTTGAAGTCTTTTATCAAAGACATTGCTTCCTTTACCTTGATGGGGTTGTCAGTCCCGGCTCTTCGGATTGCTTCTAATAAGAGATTAGTAGCATCATAAGCTAGTGTAGCTAAAGCATCTGGGGTTATTCCATATTTTGTCTGATACTTTCTCACCCATTCCACAACTTCTAGTCTGGGGTCGTTAGGTGAATAGTGATTGGTAAAACATCCGTTCTCAATAGCGTCACCAGCAATCTTTGCCATTTCAGGGGAATCCCAACCATCACCACCAAGTAAAGTCGCTTTGAGGCCTATTTGTCTTGTCTGTTTGGCGATGAGTCCCACCTTGTTGTAGTAATCTGGAAGGAAGAGGACATCAGGATTGACTGACTTGACTTTTGTCAGCAAAGCAGAGAAATCTACATCATCTTTGCTATAAGACTCATAAGCAACAATTTCCCCGCCACCTCGCACAAAAGCTTCCTTGAAAAATTCTGCCAGACCCTTGACATAGTCATTCCCGACATCATAAAGGATAGCAGCTTTCTTTGCTTTTAAGTCATCAATGGCAAACTTCGCCGCTACCGTTCCCTGAAACGGGTCAATAAAGCAAGCTCTGAATATAAAGTCTTTCCTGGTACCGTTTTCTCTCACTGTAACTTTGGGGTTGGTTGAAGTTGGAGAAATCATCATCACCCCGGCCGCTTGAGCAATCTCTGAAAGTGGAATAGAGCATTTAGACGAAACTGAGCCGACTATTAGTTTCACTCCATCCTGATTGATGAGTTTACTGCCGGCATTCGCTGCCTCGGTAGGGTCGTTCTTGTCATCGGCAATAAATACTTTGATTTTCTTTCCGAGGATTCCACCTTTAGCCTCGGTTTCTTCAATAGCCAGAAGAAAACCGTTCTTGGTGGACTCCCCAAATGTTTTAACATCGCCAGTCAAAGGGGCTACATGTCCAATTTTTATCTCCGTTTTTTCGCCGGGACGGCAGGAGAAGTAAAGAAGACTCAAAAATACTATCAAAAATTCTCTTTTCAAGATGGACACCTCCTCTTTTAGAAAGTTGACGATTTAGTGATTGTAGATTTGTTGATTGTACCTAAATCACGAAATTACTAAATCACCAAATCAGTAAATCAATTAGTTTCATAAGGCCCATAGCTATTTCTTCTCTTTTTTTCCTTTTTTCTCTTCTTTGGATTTAGCTGTTGGCGGTGGTGCGCCAATTAGTTCTAAGTTCGCCAGAAGGGCGGTGTCGCCTAGGCGTGGAGCAAACTTAATGATGCGGGTATATCCACCTGGTCTATCGGCAAAACGGGGACCAATCGTTTCAAAGAGTTTGCGGAGAACTTGTTGGTCGGCAACCCACTTAGCTACCTGCCTTCTTGAGGCAAGGTTTCCCTGTTTGGCAAAGGTAATTAGTTTTTCTGCTACTCTTCTGGTTTCTTTAGCTTTGGCCAGAGTGGTCTTTATCCTTTCGTGAAGAAAGAGTGCAGTTACCAAATTCCGTAGCATTGCTTTTCGGTGACTACTTGTGCGGTTAAGTTTTCTTCCAACTTTACGGTGTCGCATTCCTTACCTCTTCTTTGACTTCTTACTTGTTTTTCTTTGCTTTGATTTTCGTTTTCCTTCTTTTAGGATAAGAGGGGCTAACATCCATACCAAAAGAGAGTCCCATTCCTTTCAAAATTTCGGTTAGTTCTCCTAAAGATTTCCTACCGAAATTACGACAGGCCAGCATTTCCTTTTCTGTTCGTTGCACCAGGTCTCCCAGGGTTTTAATTTTTTCCCTCTTAAAGCAATTGTTTGCTCTTACTGAAAGTTCTAACTCTCCTATTGGTTTATACAGAAGTTCACGCATACGGGCGGCCTCTTGGTCAGGTGTTTCCTCCACTTCAGGTCTATGAACTTCCTCAAAATTCAAGAAGAAAGCTAAATGGTCCTTGAGAATTTTGGCGCCCTGAGTTAAAGCTTCATCTGGCTTAATACTTTTATTAGTCCAAACTTCCAGCACCAAGCGCTCATAGTCTGTCTTTTCTCCCACCCGACAATTCTCTACCTGAAAATTTGCCTTGACTACTGGACTAAAAATTCCATCAATCGCAATATAGCCAATGGGTGCATGTGGTTTTCGCAAGACTTCTGCGGGCACATATCCTCTCCCATGGTCAAGATAGATTTCCATATCTAATGAACCTTCGTCAGAAAGTGTAGCAATGTGTAATTCGGGAGTAAGAATCTCTACCTCAGGGTCAATGGCCAAATCAATTCCTTTAATTTCACCTTTCTTTTGCCTCTTAAAATGGAGGGTCTTGGCATGTTCAGAATGAAGTTTAAGACGGAGTTCTTTAAGATTGAGGATAATTTCGGTAACATCTTCTACTACGCCGGGGATTGTTGAAAATTCATGTTGGATCCCTTCAATTTTTACACCAACAATGGCGGCTCCTTGAATTGCGGAAAACAATGTCCTCCGCAAGGCATTTCCCAAGGTCAAACCAAAACCTCTTTCAAGCGGTTCAATTACAAATTTACCATATTGCTCAGAAAAAGTTGTTTTATCTATTTCTACGCCTTTAGGCATCTGAAAACTTTTCCATCTCATTCTTTATCCCCCCGAGTAATATGATTACGGCGATAACAGACCTCATCCCTTCCTTTCTCCTAACCTATCCACCCCGAAGAACGGCGTCTGAACGATTGAGCAAGGATGCAGAGAGAGCTAAACCTGTCCGTTGTGCAGGAAGCGAAGCCCTCGGTCGTAGACCTACGGGCGAGACACTCGGTCAGGGCGCGGTCAGAACTGGGAGAGGGAAAAAATGGAGAGGTCCTTTATTTGGAGTAAAGTTCTATAATTAATTGTTCTTTCACAGGTAGAGGAATATCCTCTCGGGAAGGCATTTTTAGAACTTTACCAACCATTTTTCCCGAATCCAAAGAAAGCCAGGGAAGAAGCCCTTGTTTTCCTCTTTGGTCTAACGAATTTTTGACAACCTCTATTTCCTTACTTTTCTCTCTTATGGTGATGGTATCCCCGGCTTTAACTTGATAGGAAGGAATATCTACTGGTTTTTCATTTACCGAAAAATGTCTGTGCCGCACTAATTGTCTGGCCTGAGCCCGGGAGTAAGCAAAGCCGAGTCTAAAGACGACATTGTCAAGACGACACTCTAAGAGGCGCAAAAGATTTTCGCCAGTCACCCCTCTCATCCTGGCGGCTTTTTCAAAATAATTCCGGAATTGTCTTTCTAGGATTCCGTAAATGTGACGAACTTTTTGTTTTTCTCTCAGATGTACGGCATATCCAGAAAGTTTCGTCTGACTTTCTGAACCGTGCTCCCCTGGAGGGTATCCCCTTTTTTCAAACGGACATTTTGCCGAGGAACATTTCTCTCCTTTGAGAAACAATTTTGTGCCTTCCCTTCGGCAAAGTCTGCAACTTGGTCCACGATACCTGCCCATTTTTTCTCCTTCTTATACTCTCCGTCGTTTAGGTGGACGGCAACCGTTATGAGGTACTGGTGTGACATCTCTTATAGCAACAATGTCTAATCCTGCTGCCTGAAGTGAACGAATAGCGGATTCCCGTCCCGCACCCGGTCCTTTTACCCAAGCTTCCACTCTTTTCATCCCATAGCCTAAAGCCATCTTGGCACAGGCTTCAGCCGCCACTTGAGCGGCGAAAGGTGTGCTCTTCTTTGAACCCTTAAAACCGACTTTGCCAGTACTTGACCAAGCAATTACATTGCCATTCAAATCTGTAATTGTCACAATGGTATTATTGAAAGTCGCCTGAATATGAGCAATTCCCAAAGACTCTATTTTTTTCTCTCTCTTTCTTATCTCCATAGCCATTGATTTTTTCTCCTCTTCGCCAACCTGTCCGCTGCGCTGAGATGCGAAGCACACGGTCAGGAAAACACAGCGAATCTCCGCCGTTATTTAGGTGGATTTATGTTTTTTTCTCTTTTTCCAAAGGCACCGTTACTTTTTTCTTGACCTTAACCATACCTCCTTTTCTCGGACCTTTTCTCGTTCGGGCATTTGTTCTTGTCCTCTGTCCTCGCACTGGCAGCCCGCGGCGATGACGCAATCCTCGATAACAGCCGATTTCTATAAGCCGCTTGATATCCATCGCCACTTCACTGCGTCTAGTCCCTTCTACTTTGTATTCAGATTCAATGACTGAGCGCAGTTTAGTTATTTCTTCCTCACTAAGGTCCTTGATTCTCTTATCAGGATTAACCCCGGCTGTTGCCAAAATCTTGTTAGCTGATGGTCTTCCGATACCATAAATATAGGTAAGACCTATTTCTACTCTTTTTTCACGGGGCAAATCAACCCCAGCAATTCTAGCCAATTTTTACCCTCCTTTGTCAGTTTGAAGTTTTTACAGTGCTTTGTTAAATTTTGGCTCAAAATCTGCCTGGAAGCCTTCTGGCACAATAATATAAGCCTATGAGGCACTTTTCTTGTGCTTTTGAGGAGGCCCTGAAGCCCCG
The DNA here is from genome assembly GCA_040755715.1 of Candidatus Edwardsiibacteriota bacterium. Taxonomy (GTDB): domain Bacteria; phylum Edwardsbacteria; class AC1; order JBFLXN01; family JBFLXN01; genus JBFLXN01. The sequence goes on along the minus strand of JBFLXN010000167.1, from coordinate 15 downwards.
ATTTATCGGGGCTTG
>JBFLXN010000166.1:0-5916 GCA_040755715.1 Candidatus Edwardsiibacteriota bacterium | reverse complement strand
CGTAGGCCTCGCTCGTCCCGATAAATCGGGACGGCTGAGAGGCTACGCCCGAGGGGGCTTGTTCCCGTAATTACGCCCATAAAGGGCTACACTACAAAACCTCACAAATTTACGTCACAGAGCACTAAGGGCTACGGTCACGAAGCTCGTTTTTGTCTGAAAAGGAAAACGGTAAAAAGGTTATGGTAATCCGCCTAAGGCGGACTCGTTTCGTTAATAAAGGTTACGTTGTTCGTGATTTTTTTCCGCAACCCCCTGGACGACAAACGATACGAGCATCGCAACCTTTTGTCCATTGACGATTCCCTTTTTGGGAACGATACGGGCTTCGTTACCCTAACCGATTGACAATCTTTTTGACCACATCTGTTCTCTAAAGTCTATCCGGCGTAATATAATCGCCGAATTTCTCTTTAGCCTTGTTTAGTCTCTGCCTCTGCTTCTCTAACACTTCAAATACTATTTTAGGTGTGTCTTTAACCTGGGTTTCGTAAATCTTTTTTATCCGTTCAATCTTTGATAGGTTTTCCGGAATCCTAATCATAAATTGTTTGTGGTAATCCTCTTTTGCGTAGTCTTTGTTCAGCACCTCTTTGAACAGTCTCTTCAAATCTTCATATTTAGGAATCCGACCAGTGGGTGTTTCAATCCCACCAACTTCTTTATGCACTCGCAGTTCCGCCCATTTATACCAGACCTTCTTGTCGGTCTTCTCGTTCAAAAAGTTCCCCCCCTTATCTTTTAAGAAATAGTTGACGCCAAAGATGAGCGGCGGTTTTTTCAAATTCTTTCCGAAGTCAAGATTGCTCTGAATATATCTGCCAATAGGAATGGAAAGGAAATCCAAATTAGACATTGGATTGAATTCTCTCACGCCTTCTTTGCCCAAGGTAGCGGCAGTAGTCTCGGACTCCAGTGAAGCACCTTTGGTGATAATGCCGTGTTCCCAATCAAATGATTCTTCAATTGGTAGCCAGGTGTCTGAATCTCTGCCACCATAAACGATTCCTCCCACCACTACACCTTCGGGGTCATTCAGTTTTGGGTCCAGATTGTCAAAATTCGTCAAAGCAATGGTAAATCGTGCATTGGGGTGTGAACATTTGATTTCCTTTCCATCGGCATCCTTTTTCCCAATCCACCACTCACCTGAATGGTTATGTCCCTTAGGTGGGATTTCTCCATCTCTACCAATCCAGTGGACTTTCTTGTCTTCTGTCACCAGGACATTTGAAAATATTATCTCACCTGGCTTATGAAGTGCGTTCCACTGAGAAGGGTCGTCTTTGGAGTTCACGCCCTGGATTATTCCGAACATCCCCTTTTCTACATTGACTGCTCTAACCTCTCCGTCTTTTTTTCTCAAGTAGGCAATATCATCCCCAACTATAGTTTCACCATCTAACATTGCGGTAGAGGTTTTTCCGCAGAGTGAAGGAAATGCACCTAAGAAATAAGTAACCCTATTTTTAGGTCCGTGGATGCCCATAACCAGCATATGTTCGGTCAACCAACCTTCTTTTGAGCCTCTGTTTATGGCCAGCCGCATGGCCAGTTTCTTAAGACCAATCGTGTTCCCACCGTATTGAGTATTTGTGCTGTAGACAATATTCTCTTCCAGGTCAATGAATATTCTGCGTTTGGCCAGATTCTTGCAAGTCTTTCGCTCATCCAATTCGCCTTGAGAATGGACAAATTTAAAAAAGCGCGCCTTCGGACCTTCGGTCACAAACTCTTCATAACCAGGGCGATAGAGAATTGTGTCACTGTGAGCAACATAACTTGAATCGGTAATTTGCACAGCGGGTATAGAAAATTCAGAATGAGTGGGACCTAAGCAGAAGAAACAGACATACATCTCCTTGCCTTTCATAATATCTTTGAGAATCTCATTGATATCTTTCAAGGCTGTATCACGCTCTTTGGTTTCAATTGCTTCATCAAACTTAACGCCTTTCGGAAGAAGAATCCCGGTATTCTTCTTATCCCTCCCCTGGTCATAATAGTTATCAAAATGAATCGTGTGTCCTTCCATCGCCACTTTGCTTTCTTCTCCATCTCTTATAGTCGCCTCTCTGATGTAGTTAATTTCCTCCGGTGAACCGGTAAACACAAACACTTTCCCCGGATTACAAAGTTCTATAAACTGGGCAATGAATTGGTGAAGAGCGGGATTGTCAATCTTTGTCAATTTTTTATAGCTTTCCTCTCCTAATCTCTGTCTTATCCTATCCAAATCTTTTGCCATTTTTACCTCCATCTAAATTTTTATTTTTCTGTTTAGATAACGCACCAAATTAAATTCCAAATAATTACCAATGACCAAAATGGGCAATATCCAAGAATCAAACTTTGTTTGGTACTTGATTATTGGTTATTGGAATTTGTTTGGTTATTATCTCATTACTTCTCGCCTTCAACCTTCCACACACCGATAGGATTTTCTACCTCTGCGAGCCTTGAAAACTCCTTGTTAAGAAAATGGGGATCCATAGTGTAAATTTTTTGGGCTTCTCCCTCAAAAGGAACGACTACCAAGAAATCCCAGATATGAATTCCAGTAGCAGTGCTTAGCTTAATTGCTTTCTGCAATATCCTTTTGGTAATCTCCCTATAGGAGACAAAATTTTGGGAAAGTAGGTCCTCCATAAGTTCTTTGGCTTTTTCTTTTGGCAGGCGTTTTCCCCGCATCGTCAGCACATGATAAATTTCTGCTCCGAGTTGGGAAGAAACAAGCAACGAGTGATTTTCTACTATTTTTCTCACAAAACCGCTTGCCCGCACGGATAGTTCATATTCAGGGTCAAGAGGTGTCAGAAACGGATGCTTCAATGCCAGTGAGATAATGCGTGTATCAATCAATATCTTCATCGTCAAAATCTCCCCCCCCCTGACCAGGAAGATTAAGATTTGAGAGAATACCCGGTTTCAATGAAAGTAGCCACCTCACCGTCCACTTTCTCTTAAGGATATTCTCGGGAATCTCCTCATCCTGAAGCATCACCACTGCTTTATATCTCCCTTTGGGTAACTTTTTGAGAGTGAACTTCCCATTTTCATAAATACCTTCCAATAGTTTCGCCATAAAATCCTCGGATAATATGATTTCAGCGATAATTTTGACAATGACGGCGATGGCAGATTTTGTTAGTTATCATGTCTCTATCGCTGTAATCGTATCTTCTCATCGCGTTTACTTTTTCTCTTTCTCAATTCTTTCCTTTTCACTCTTGATGAATTCTGCCACGGCAGCGCCGTGAATCAAATTTTTCAAGTCGCCTTCAAGATTTGAAGGCTTCACTAAGATAATCCAGCCTTTGTCATAGGGGTCTTTGTTGATAAGAGTGCAATCATCTTCCAAATCCCGGTTGACTTCCAAGATTTCACCTGAAACAGGCGAGATGAATTTTCCTACCCATTTGCTACTTTGAATCTTACCACAGGTTTCACCCTGAGTTACGGCGTCTCCTTCAAAGGGAAGGTCTACATAGGTAGTATCGCCGGCTAATTTTTGATAGAAGTCGTTCATCCCTACTCTGACTTTGTCGCCTTCCACCTTTGCCCAAGCGTGCTCTTTGTGATAATAAAGTTCATCGGGCAGATTATATCCTTCAATGAGTGCCATCTTGAGCCTCCTCTTTTTTAGGGTTTTCCGACAGAACCTACGATTTCTTTAGCAAATCTTCTGAAATCGCTGAGATTGGTTTGAAAGTGATGGTAGACAATCAATGTCAATGGAAATCTGGGCTGCCAATTGAAGTCTTCTCTCAATAAGTGCTTGAAGATCTTCATCTCTGAGATAGTCTTTCAGGCTCACCGAAGTGTGTCTTTCAATATTTACTAGCTCCTTCTCCAGTTTATTTAACCTTCGGTAGATGACTTTCTTATCCAAGGATTCCGAGTCTTCCTCTCCTCGCCCTTTGGTAAAGGGCTTTGGCGTGCATTTTAAAAAATCGCTCATTTTCGTAGCATTGGGGAAGCATTTTAGCTTCAAAAATCGCTCTTTGAGTGGAATTTCTTTCAAAGACAAGAACACCCCTTATAACCTGAAAGAGTAAGGCTAAGGGGACCCGATTAAGGATGACCAGGTCAACTTTTTTCTTTAATTCTCTTTCAATCTCCTCGCCCAACTTAAGTTCCAAGGAAAAACTTTCTAACTTATTCAACTTCTCATCCAGAAGGACAGCCACATCAATATCGCTTCCTTCTCGGTAGAGAGTTTCAGTGGCTGAACCAAAGAGATAAGCGGCTAAAATTTCTGGATAATCCTTGAAAATTCTCCGTAAGAGGGTAATAATCTTCGTTCTCTTTATTGGCATTAGAACCTCATTCTCAACCTTTTACTTTTCCAAGTCTCTGGTCTGAAGTCTATCACTTCCGTCTTTAATACAAATCCAAGGCATATTCGCCATTATGGCTGGGATTGGGAATAAGTTTGCCTCTGGAAGTGTCAGCTACAAGGTCTAATTGCTCCAAAACTATATATCCTACTAACACTGGCACATCATCTGGCACCTCTAAGACATCAAATTTTCCCTCCCGCCCTTGTATTTCTACCCTTGCTACCCCGAAAAGATTTCTTTCAGGCGAACCATTAGCAGTCTTTACCTTTATCCTTCTTAAAAACTTCAAGCCTAATCTATTAATCTGGTCTATATGGAGACTAATCATAGCCGCCCCCGTATCAACCAAGGCATTCTTAATCTCTATGGACCTGACTTCTTTCTGATTTATGAGTATATCTGCAAAGTTAGAAACCTTTAAATTAACTACAATCCGTGCCATACTTTTTTCTTCTTCTAATAATCCGGAATTGTGAGCTACCTATTTATAAACATCTCCACGACTTTTAATTGCTCTTATTTCAACAGTTTGTTTCTTTGTGTTAATCTCATAAACTATCCTGAGGTCACCAACTGCATATCTGTATTTTCCCTCAAGCTCACCATGAAGTCGTTTTATATGTCCTCCGGCGAAAGGATTCCGTCCGAGAATCTCAATACATTTATTTATTCGTCGCTTTGTATCTTTGTCCATCTTTTTATAATATTTTTCCGCCTCATGAGAAATTAAAACCTCATACATCTTCCCTAACCTCAGACCACTTTTTGAATCTACCTACTTTAAAATCCTCGTCACCCCTTATAATACTCTTTAGAAAATCTTTGTCTCTGAGGATATCTTTTGTCGCCTCTAACTCTTCCTTTGTCTTAAGATAGGTAATGAAATCGGCAACCTCTTTTTTCCGTTCTTTTGAGAGTTTTCCAAAATCAGTGAATATTTTTTCTTCGTTGAGTTCTGCTACTTTACTCATAATGACCTCCAATCCTCCTAAGGCTGACAATAACACTACCACTAACCCATAATCCACTTAACGATTGAATTTAGCGGTGGCTATCAGCTGTCCGCTCCAGCCGCTTGTTAGCCAGCCCTCCACCCTAAAGCAAGCCCCTTCAAGCAGGTTGAAGACCACACGCGAAGGAATCTATCAGAATGGGCTCAGCTTCTTCTGGCACTTCAATCAGAACAAAGTTCGCGGCAGGATAGAGATAGTCTTCGCCACTCTCGTCAATGACGCGCAAATCTCCATCGCGCTCGGCGTCTTCATCAGGTAACACTCGATAAATCTTGTGCACTTCGAGAGATGCTGGATATTCCGAATTGTCAATGCATATCGCAAAACGTGGTTTCATTGTCCTAATGAACATATGGAACCACAGATTACATTTACCCCGATGTAACATCGGGGCAGGAATTAACACGGATTTCAAATCCGTCTAATCCATGTGCAGTGCTTTGTTAAATTTTGGCTCAAAATCTGCCTGGAAGCCTTCTGGCACAATAATATAAGCCTATGAGGCACTTTTCTTGTGCTTTTGAGGAGGCCCTGAAGCCCCGATTTATCGGGGCTTGGGC
>JBFLXN010000165.1:0-5920 GCA_040755715.1 Candidatus Edwardsiibacteriota bacterium | reverse complement strand
TCTTATGCAACTGTTTTGCCATAATCCAAACCCTCCTTTTTTGGGTTAGATTATAGCAGTTTAAGAGTTCACTTTTGAACTTTAAATTCGCTAAAAAGAGTTCACTTTTGAATTTTAAATGACAGTGCAAAGAATTTTCTTGACAATACTTAATATAAATTGATAAAATTTATAAAATTACCTAAAAACAGGAACCCCAAAACTTTTTAAGGTTCTGTGAGAATTACTGAAGCACAGAATAGAAAATTAGAAATCAGTATGAAATAAAAAGACTTGTATTGAACAGAACAATTGACTTTCAGGAGGAAAAAATATGAGATGAAATCATGAGAAAAATAATTTAACAATCAACTAATTCACCAATCAATTAACTATTAAACCTAAGGAGGTTAAAAAGTGGCTATTATACCAGGACTGGGACAATTGTCTGTTGGGATGAAAGTCCTCATTATGGGCGTCATCCCACTGATTCTGGCCATTGCGCTGGGAATCGCTTTAGCTTACACTAGAAAAATAGGAATTCTCACCCTGCTTCTCTATATCTTGGGTTTAGTTGTATCAACAGTAATCTTTTCCACTCTTCCAGATTTTATCCAAAAGGGTGGTCCATTAGTAATTGTCCTTATCCTCTTAGTCATTCTTCTAATTACCTACATTCTTGAAAGAATTTTGACTATAAAGCGAGCGAGAGGGACCAAACCATTTACTGTCTTCCTGAAAGAATTCCGGGACCAACTGTGTGAAGGAAATGTTACCGGAGCTATCTCCACTTGCAATGCCCAGGGTGGCTCCTGCGCCAATGTTTTGAGAGCAGGTTTGGAGAGGTATCTGACTATTGCCGAAGAAAAATCACCTTGGGAAAAGAAAATTGCCGAAGTGCAGAGAGCGGTAGAAGAGGCAAATATGCTGGAAACACCACTTTTGGAACGCAATTTAGTAGTCCTCACCACTATTGCTTCTATCGGCACAATGGTCGGACTCTTAGGAACGACCATCGGGATGATTAGAGCCTTCCAGGCGATGGCTCATGTGGGTGCTCCAGATGCCATTGAATTGGCCAGAGGAATCTCCGAAGCTTTGATTAATACCGCTGGGGGTTTAGTTAATGGAATTGGCGGGATTGTTTCCAATAATTACTTTATGAATCGAGTTGACCAATTTAACTACCAGACTGATGAAGCAGTCTACGAAATGACCCAAATCTTAACTATGATTGGAGGCACAAAATAAAATGCCAAAGAAAGTCAAACATAGAGTTGGCATCAGACTTGACATGACCCCAATGGTTGATATCGCTTTTCTGCTGGTCATCTTCTTTATGTGCACCTATCACGCTCGTCCACCAGAGACAGTGCATGTGGATATTCCAGAATCCCGCTCTCCATTCAAAGTGCCAGAATCCGATGTAATGATTATCACTGTCTTGAATCCAGAAAAAGCGGTGGCTTTGGCCGAAAGTATTAATCCCAGTCTCCTCCGCTCAATGGTCGCTCAAGAGTATGAAGAGATAAAGAGACTTAATCCCACCGCTCGGTTAGGGCTGGCTATTGATAAAATCATTAAAGAAGTCTGGGAAGATAAAAACAATCCCAGAACTCAGACGATTATCAACCAAGCAGTCTCTGAGTGGCAAACAATGGATACACTCCAGAAAAAAGTTAGAATAGATAGCCTCCTTCTCTGGTGGAATCTCGGCCGTGACGCCGCCCAACCGATGACAATGTTAGATATCCCCCAGATTATCCGCGAACAGCGAACTTATAATCCACGTCTGAAATTGGTGGTTAAAGTTGACCGTCAGTGCCAATCAGGAACAATGCTTGACCTGATGAAAATCTTACAGGACCCAAAGGTAAATATGCTGAGATTTTCCCTGGTTACCACTCTCAAATACGAAAAAAATTTAATCCCTGAATAGGGAATAAAGTTGTCACTGCAGGGTAAATATATATGAGGGAAGACATTTAGCTACCGTATACCGACCAGCGAAAACCAAGCCAAATTGAAAGGAGATAATATGGGTGCAGTTGAAGGTATGCCGGCTAGAGAAAGGCCAAAGAAAGGTTTTGGGTTAAAAAGACCCAAACATAGAGCTGGAATCAAATTGGATATGACGCCAATGGTAGATATTGGTTTTCTTCTTCTCATCTTCTTTATGTGTACCACCATTTTCCGGGAACCACAAGCAATTGAAATTACTCTACCACCCACGACCACTGAAATAAAGACAGCAATGAGCAATGTTCTAATCATCCAGATTTCTGAAGAAGGAACTATCTTACAAAACATTGGTGAGGAGGAACCCCAACCAATTGTAGTGGATTCCCTGGGGAGCCTCTTTGAAAAAAAGATGCGGGAAAATGTAGAAAGTCAACCAGACCATATTGATGCCAAGACTGGCGTTCATTATCCTTCAGGTCAAGAAATTCTCAAACTCATTACCTCATTACCCAAAGAAGCAAAGACAGAAAGAGATAGTCTTGAAAAGGTAATGCGGGAGAAGATTTGCCGATTAACGATTTTGGTTAAGGTTCACCGGAAGAGTCGCTATGAAAAAGTAGTGGAAGTGATGGACCAGATTACCTATAGCCAGATGCCTCGTTTCAGTATAGTGGAGCTTGTAGAAGAACAAGGAACTGCCAACAAGAAAAAACCAGGAGCGAAAAGATAAAACTCATCGCAAATTGCAAAATTAACAATTAGTCCCGATAAATATCGGGGATAATTTTGCATTGATAATTTTGCAATGAGTTCCTCTGTGGTGAAAGGTTTTTAAATCAAAAAAGGAGGAAAGGTATGACCAGTGATCTCTTTTATCCTTTAGCCGGAACATTCGTGGGAATTTTAATCTCCCTGCTCTTTACGGCCTTGCAGTCTAAAAGAGTGCAGGTAGCTGGATTTGGTGTTAAGGAAGCGAAAATCCTTATGCCAATGCATCTAAAGAGGTCTTTGATGATTTCTTTAGCTCTGATGCTCTTTTTGATGTTAGCCGGGGTAGCCTATTTCGCTGTTTCCGGCTATATTGAGGCGCATCGTTCCAGACCAGAAGTTCCGGTAGTAAGAATCAGTTATGCCGAGTTAGGAGCTCCCCCTTCCCTTACTGGTGAGGAAGTTGTGCCTACTGCGGTCGCCACTGCCGCTGCTGCTCCTACTGTGGGTATTCCTAAACCTGTGCCTGATGCTGAAGCTACGGTGGAAAGCGGTGCCAGCCAGACTGAATTGGGGGCCTTGACTGCTGGTGCAGCCAGTGAAGCCGGAGTAGGTGGAGGCATCGTAGTAAACCCAGAAGACATCCTGCCCGAGAAAGGTGTATTCATCCCGCTAGAGAAGCAACCAGTGCCAATTAAATTCGTTAGACCTGTCTATCCGGAAATTGTCAAAAGGGCTGAAATTGGGGGAACGGTAGTGGTTTGGTTACTTTTAGATTTTGATGGTCATGTAATGAAAGCAGAAATTGCCAAGAGTTCCGGCAACAGTGCTTTAGATGAAGCCGCCTTAGAAGCCGGCAGACAATCCCTCTTTACACCTGCTATGCAAGGAGAAAAGCCAGTCCGAGTCTGGATGAGTGTTCCGTACAGATTCAGTCTGAAATGACAGTAAAATTTGTTTAGTTCTTCTGGTAATTGTCTGTAGGAAAAGAGCTGAAGTAAAAGACAAAAACTCCACGACTTCAGATCTTGTTTATAAGCACTGTGACTTGAAAAATTCTGATGTTATGAGAAATAACCCTGCGGAGGTTTTCAAAAGAAAGTCAAGCATGAAAAGAACGGTTTTTTCCCTTGCGTTCTCTGCGATATCTCTGAGGCCTAGGAATTTGAATAAAATAGTAGAGAGAATTGGGTCTACGGGGTTTTCTCGGTTTATTGAGTTTATCTCGGGTTATCAAAACCCAATGAACCCCAAAAACTCAACAAACTTAATTAACCCAATACTCTCTACTTGCCGAGCGTAAGCGAAGCTTATCTTGTGCAATTTGCGAATATTAGAAATCCCTCTTTTGTAGGTTTCTTATCGCCAGATGAAGAGGCAAAAGAATAGCGGTCAGGGTAAGAGTTAGGAAGAAAAGAATAGAAAAAATGATGGGAAACTTTGGAAAGGAAGAGGTCTTAAGCACATATGACGAATATTGATAAGTAGGCCAGGCTAAAATGCTTACTGAAAGTGCTACATAAGCTAAACTCAATACCGCGGTAATAATACCTCCAGCCCCGGAAGCAATCTTTCCGGGGTTATGCTCTTTGAAATCAGGAAAAATCGCACCCAAACCTACTGAAAGACTAACCAGAGCGAGACTCATCAAACCCACCGCTATCAAAGAAATGACCATTATTAGTGGTTCTACTCCCAGAAGTCGGTTAGAAAAAAAAGTCAAACCTTCAGTTAAAACAAGCGCCGGCAAGAAATTAGTGAGGGTCTTTTCAAAAATAATTTGTTTTACAGAAATGGGGGCTGAACGCAAAAGCCAGAAAGTGGATCCTTCAAGACTCAAAGTCGGGAAGATAAAACGAACACAAAGAGTAGCTAAAATATATGCAGTAAAACCAAAATTGGCAAACGAAATCAAAATCTTCCAAAGGGGAAAAGTGAAATAAAAATGATAGTGGCGCAAACTGCCGAGATAGACTAAAAGAAGCGCTAAAAAAATCACACCCTGAGCCCATTGGGTTGGAGTGCGAAAGAATATTTTCAGATCCTTTTCCACGAACAAAGATTTCATTAAAGTAAAAAGGTACCTTCCCCCTAGACTTTTCTTTATCTTCTGGGAACTTTCGCCAAAGTTAGTCCAGCTTTTGTAATAATTACTGTCTGCCATCAAAAAGGCAAAACTTAAAGAAACTAAGGCTGTGCTTAATAAAAGAAGGAAATAAAAAATAAAATCTGTAAGAAAAATCCGACTACGGCTAAAGGTTTTCAATCCTTCACTCATCCAACTGCTCGGCAGAAAAGGAGAAGTTATTACCCCGAGATTTTTTAAATACTCGGCTAATTCATCAATAGTTTTGATTTCGCTAATACTAATTCCGGCCGGCTGACCAAATCTTAAGAAAAGAAAGAGAAACATCCCCAACAGAATTATTAGAAAGAAAATAATCTCTCTACTCTTTATTCTCGGGGAAAGTTTTATCATCAAAAATAGTGTGATTATTCCTACCCCGGCTGGAACTAAAACAAATAAAAAAAGTAAAAGAGCCGAGAGTGGATAAAATAACCAGACTACTCTGTTTGAAGCTCCGAAAGCGAAAATCAGAGGAATTCCGGCTAAAAGGGTTGCCCAAGAACTATAAACAACACTTTCTACAAATTTAACTGCAAAGACATTACTACTTTTCACAGGTTTAGCCATCAGAAATTCTACTTCGGTGGAGCGATAGAGGGTAGAAAGAGAAGTAACCAAGTTAGAAAGATAGAGCATCAAAAGAAAAGTTAGAAATGAAAGGGAAAGAAGGCGGAAGGTAAGAGCAACACCAATATCTTCTAAAGGCAAAAGATAAGAAAATAGATGTAAGAAAAAAATATAGCCACCAAAGAAAAAGGCAGAAATGACGAGAGTGAAACTTAACTTCTGAATCAACTGTCTGGAAGAGAACTCGGTTAATTTCTTGGACAAGACTTTTAGTTTTAAATTAAGAATAAAGAGAAATTCTGACATGGTGGAAAAAGCTCTTAAAGAAGGTAAAACTGAAAGCCGAAAGAGTCAAAAGACACAAGGAGAAAAGATATAATTTTTGGTTTTCATCTTTAATAATATCACTTTTCATTTTACTATATCAATAAAAATCTTCTCTACATTTTCGGGGCTTCACCGATTTCGGTGCAAATTCTGAGTTATTTTTGGTCATTTAGAAATATAGAATTGGTCGTAATGGTCTCTTGACGAAGGTTTGATTAATTATGGTAGGCTTCCTCAGAGACCTGGTGG
>JBFLXN010000164.1:0-5968 GCA_040755715.1 Candidatus Edwardsiibacteriota bacterium | reverse complement strand
TTGAGAAAGAACAAAAATCTGAAATTATTAAAAATTTATTATTTGAAATCAACTCAAAATCAAAAGAAAAAATTCAAGAATTACTTAAAAATTAGCTGCTCACTTTTATTTTGCATTCAACCGTTAATTGCTAATTTTGCATTGAATTTTATCCATCCACTAATTTTTTAGACGCTTGTCTCGTTAGTCCCTTTTAATCCTTTTTTGGCTAACAAACCACAGGCTTCAAACATATGATGATAAGTAGAAAGTAGTGGTATCCTTTTTGCTTTTGCCAAATTGAGCGTCTCGCGATTAGGTTTTTTGCCGCGGACAAAGATTATTGCGGCCAGGTCAGCCAGTTCGGCAGTGCGAATAGTATGGGAATTTGCCAGCCCGGTCAAAAGAATGACACCTGGTTTGGTGAAGGATAAGACATCACTCATCAGGTCAGAAGCCTCGGCAGCGCAAATCTCCACATTCAAGGAATCTTCACCGACTAAGACTTCTGCTTTTAGAATTTCGGAGATTTCTTTAAGAAGCATATTTTACTTTCTCTTCTTTGGTCTTTTCTTTTTTGGGCTTGGTCTTTTTGTGACTTTCTTTGCCTTAGGTTTTTCTTTCTTCACTCTCGGTTTTTTCTTTGTTACTTTCTTTTTAGGTTTCTTTGCTTTAGGTTTTTCCTTTTTTACTTTGGGCTTCTTTGGTATTTCTTCTATGGGAAGAAGTGGAACCGCAGGTTTTTCTGGAGGCAATGGAGGAACTTCAGGCTGTTGGGGTGGTGGCTGCTCAGGCGGTTTTTCTTCCTTTGCGTATTTCTTTAGAATAGTATCTACCTTTCTCAGACTGACCTGACCATAGTATTCACCATCAACCACGACAATAGGTCCGAGAGCACAAGCTCCGAGACAATTAACGGTCTCTAAGGTGAACATTTTATCTTTGGTAGTCTCACCAGGCATAATATTTAATTTTCTCTGAATTTCTTCTAAGATTCTCGGTGCCCCTCTGACATGGCAAGCTGTGCCCAGACAGACATTGATGAAGTGCCGTCCTGTTTCTGTTAATCTAAGCGCACGATAAAAAGTGGCTAAACTATAGAGATGAATCAAGGGGAGATGTAACTTCTCTGAGAGATAGACGAGGGTTTCTTGGGGAATGTAGTTGTATTCTTGTTGAATATCTTGAAGCATTGCCACCAATCCTGATTGGGTGCCGCCGTTCTTTTCAATGATTTCATCAATTTTGGTTTTGTTAAACATAGAAAACTCCTTTTTTTTGAAGAATAGGTGGATTGACTTTTTATAAGTAATTATAATAGATAAAGAAAAAAATTGTCAAGGAAAATCTTGCCACAGGAAAATCTTGCTACAGGCAACATTCAAATTCCGATACTGTAAAACTGTAAAATAGAGGATTTACGGAAACAATCCTCGGTAGCGATAAACCTCAGCAATTTTCTCCAGAGCGATAATATAGGCGGCAGTTCGTAAAGATACTTTCTTCTCTAAAGAACATTGCCAGACCGTCTGAAAACTGTGAATTAATTTCTTTTCCAAACGTTCATTTACTTCTTGCTCTTCCCAGTATAATCCAGAAAGTGCCTGGACCCATTCAAAATGGCTGACAATCACGCCTCCAGAGTTGGCTAAAATATCAGGGATGAGGTAGACATTTTTCTTTTTCAAAATCTCGTCAGCTTCAGGAGTAGTTGGTCCATTTGCTCCCTCAGAAATAATCTTTGCCTCAATCTTTTCTGCGTTATCTACACGAATTTGATTCTCCAGAGCTGCCGGAATGAGGACATCAACATCCTGATAGAGCAATTCCTCTCTATCAATTTGTTTACTTTTCCCTTTGTATTTTATTAGACATTTGTGCTCTTCTACCCAGTTCATTAATTCTGGAACATTAAGACCTTCAGAATTGACAAATGCTGAGGAAGAATCAGATACTGCTACAATCTTTGTTCCCATTTGTGAAAGAAATAGAGCGGCATACCCACCAACATTTCCAAAGCCTTGAATCGCCACAGTAGCGCCATTCAGTGACTTATTGAGAACTTTAAAGAGTTCTCTAGTGACAATTGCCACACCCCTTCCAGTGGCTTCTTTTCTGCCTTTAGAACCGCCGAGGGCTTCGGGTTTGCCAGTGACTATTGCCGGTTCAGTATGACCGGTAAACATACTGTAAGTATCCATCATCCAGGCCATTGTCTTTGAAGTTGTAAAGACATCAGGGGCAGGAATATCTTTGTCGGGACCAAGGACGGGCATAATTTCAGTGGTGTAGCGTCTGGTGAGGCGCTCCAATTCTTTTTCAGAAAACTCCGAAGGATTATAGATGACCCCGCCTTTAGCTCCGCCGTAAGGCAAATCAACCAACGCACATTTCCAAGTCATCCAGGCGGCCAAGGCAATGACTTCATCCTCACTAACATCGGGATGGTATCTTACGCCGCCCTTAGTTGGTCCTCGCACATCATTGTATTGACAGCGGAATCCGGTGAAGCAGGTAATACTGCCATCATCTTTTTGAACCGGAAATGTTACTCTCAGCACTCTCTTCGGACATTGGAGAATCTTCAAGAGTGATTGGGATAAATCCATTATTTGTGCCGCCTTCTGTAGTTGCTGACACACCATTTGAGCTATAGAAAGTTTTTGCATCTAAACCTCCTTAATTTTTTCAGCTCTTAGCTTTCTCCCTTTCAGATTTTAAGTTGCATTATACCAAATAACCGAAGAAGTTTTCAAGGGAAAAATCTTGCAAAAAAACTTGACTTTTCCTTGTAATTTTGTTAAAATAATGAGTGAAGAAACCACAAATTCACACGAATAGGCATGAATCAGACCGTCAGAGGCTGATGCCTAAGACATGATAAACAAATTCAAATGTTCAAAACTTCAAAAAAAGTTTTGTGATGATGTCAGCAAAAAATGAATATTACCAAGAGTTAGAATTTCTCTTTTCCTTCAGCCAGGCTCTATCATCAACTTTGGACCAACACCAACTGTTAGATATTATCATAGAAGCGGCTAAAACTCTTACTCAGGCTGAAGCCAGTTCACTGTTGCTGATGGATGAAACGACTCAAAGACTGCATTTTGCTCACACTACTGGTCAGGTGTCAGAGGAGCTGAAAAGACTTTCTGTGCCAATGGGTCAGGGAATCGCTGGTTGGGTGGCTCGGGAGAGGAAACCCCAAATAGTTAACCAGGTAAATAAAGATGAAAGGTGGTATAAGGGTATTGACGAACGAACCAAATTTACCACCAGGTCTCTACTCTGTGTTCCTCTGGTAGTGGGAGACAAAACAGTCGGAGTGATTGAGGTTATCAACAAGAAAGAAGGAGAAATTTTCGGTGAGCGAGACCAGGGACTCTTGTTGAAAGTTGCCGGTCTAGCCGCTCAAGTGTTAGAAAACGCTAATAAATATCAGAAGCTTCAAGATGAAAATATTCAACTTCGGGATGAAATCGCCAGTCGTTATACTATTATCGGTCAGAGTCAAGCAATTCAGGATGTTTTAGGTCTTGCCCAAAAGGTAGCCAGGGGAAATACTACGGTTTTAGTGCAAGGCGAAAACGGCACTGGCAAGGAACTTTTAGCTAGATTCATCCATACTAAAAGTCCGAGGGCTGAAAAGTCCTTTATAGCAGTAAATTGTGCGGCTATACCGGTGGAGTTGCTTGAATCAGAATTGTTTGGCCATGAAAAAGGAGCTTTTACCGGCGCTATTAATCGCAGAAAAGGTCGTTTTGAATTAGCTCATCAAGGGACTATTTTTCTGGATGAAGTTGGGGACTTGCCTATGGCTGTCCAGGCCAAAATTTTGAGAGTTCTCCAAGAGCGAGAATTTGAAAGGCTGGGCGGTATAGAGACCATCAAAGTAGATGTCAGAATCATTGCCGCTACCAATCACGACCTTTTACAGTTAGTAAAAGACAATACCTTCCGGGAGGACCTCTATTACCGGCTGAATGTCTTTCAAATCTTTCTTCCTCCTTTACGGCAACGGCAGGAGGATATTCCCATTCTGGCACAGCACTTTTTAGAGCGCTTTACCCGGGAGACCAAAAAAAATATCAGTGGATTCTCTCCCGAAGTCTTAAGAGCGTTTCAAGATTACTCTTGGCCTGGCAATATTCGTGAACTGCAGAATGTTATAGAAAGAGCTGTGGTTCTGGCATCAGGGCCAACCATTAATATAAATCACCTGCCTTCCTTTACTAAGGAAGAAAAAACCAATCTTCACCTTTCCTCAACCTTAGACTGGGAGGAAGCTCAAAAAAACTTCAAAAAAGAATATCTCACCAAAACTTTGATGGCTCATAACTGGAATCAACGTCAGACAGCAATAGCTTTAAAAATTCAGTCCTCCTATCTCTCCCGACTTATTAAAGAACTTGAAATCAGCAAGTAAAATTTAAAGCGAGTTATAACTTTTCAAATCAATAGCCTGGAGAGAAAAAGTGCAATTTTTGCACTTTTGATGCAAAATTTGCACTTTGGTTTAAGTTACAAAATATAAATAACTTATGTAATTTTTTCCAATCTTTGGAGTGCAAAATTTGCACTTTTTATTTTTATGAGATGGATAGGCTTGAATTTTCAACTCCAAAACTTCCGAACTTCCGAACTCACTAACTTTCTGAATTACCAATGGCTTACAATGACATTTTTAGACTTTTTGACTCTTAGGCTCTTAAACTGGTTAATTGTGGCATAGAAATTGCTATATTTTTATTATATAGTAGGACTTTGTTAAAATTTTGTATGGAAATCAATACTGACAAGCATTTAAAAAGAGGTTGACTCGGGAAAGGAGAAAAAGGTATAATTTGGAAGAGCAATGGGTTGATTTAACCCTTTAAGGTCTCTATTCCAAAATTGTCAAAGTGTCCAATTCCAGCTGAATGCTAACAGCATTGATAGCATACGAGCCTAAGAGTCCAGGAGCCTATAAGGTAACTTGGGATAGGAAGGACGAAAACCAAAAGAAAGTAGCCTCAGGCGTTTATTTTTACCGCTTGTGTGCTGGTGATTTTTCGGATACAAAGAAGATGATTCTTTTGAAATAGCCTAACAGCCTAATAGTCTAAAAGTTCAGAAAAGAAAAATATTATAGTTTTTTATAATCTATTATACAAAAGTGAAACGGTTTGCCTTAAAAGATATTCTTAATAAACTCACATAATGTTAACATTTGCAATGAGTTACCGAAATTGACTGGTTTGTGGCACGATTATTGCATATAAAAATATTTAGTGGTCTAGAGTGGTCTAGAAATTTGAATAAAACCACATTCATGCCAAAGGCAGATCCGCCTAAGGCGGAAATTTCACAGAAAAAACACAGTAGAATAAAAAAAATGTAACAAAATTCAGCCTCGGAGAGGCGTTCTGTTTGTAGAATTATCCACAGTTTCGCACAGAGTTTCGGCAAAATTGCTTCAGGGCATCCTCAAAAGCACAAGAAAGGTGCATCATAGGCTTATATTATTGTGCCAGAAGGCTTCCAGGCAGATTTTGAGCCAAAATTTAACAAAGCACTGATTTATATTCAGATTGTTTTTGCTGTAGAAGGCAGACAAAACCTTATTTCGAGACAACAGAGGGAAGAATTGCACAAATACATCACAGGTATTGTGCAAAACCGTGAACAAAAAATGTTATCCATTCTACAAACAGTTAGAGCTCTTAGGGAGCTAAAAGAGATGTCCTATCCGCCTATGGTGAATTGTGATTTGCAACTTTCTTAAAATTAAGGAGTTATATAGCAGGAGAGCAATAAGAAAGGAGGTGTATTTGTAACTTCGTCTAAAACAAGGGGTTATGAATTTCATGAAAGGCACAATGTAAATAGACTTCTGCAAAATGAGAAATATAAGTAAAGATTAGGGATGAAGAGAAGAAAAAGAGAGAGATTGGGGAGATAAGAGAAGAGATTTAAGGAGCTTTATGGATGAAGATAGGCTGTTTATTTA
>JBFLXN010000163.1:0-6029 GCA_040755715.1 Candidatus Edwardsiibacteriota bacterium | reverse complement strand
GAAAATCAGCCACCACAATTCTCTTAGGTGGGGTATTACTCAGTTTCAAATCGTCAAGATAATAGTCTCCCCGAATGCAGAACCATTTGACAGATTTGAAATGAACCTTGAATGCAGTATATAGGTCTATTTCCAGGTCTCGCTCTACCGTGTGCCAATTGCTGTCTTTGTAACTTGACCCAAGACTAAAAACCGCAACCCGTCTGCTAGGATAAGCAAGGAGTTTCTCGGTAGGATGATATTCAAGGAAATACTCGATGCCACCAGTCGATAAGACTGTGACAGAGAAGATAAAGTCGTCCGTATCCTTAATCTTAAAGGAAAAATAGCGTTTCTCAAGGTTAAGTGGATTTGAAGCGTAATCTTTGGGAAAGGCGATACCAAAGCCTGTCCCCACACTGGTAGTTGTCTGCATCACCCGACTATTAAGAGTGGCATCATAAATCGTAGTGACATTCCCGCTACCGGCGTAAATCGTCCAATGGTGGCTAAGTGGTGAATCCGTGTATTCAAAGTCGTCAAGGAGGTCTGGCCACAATTGCCCAATAACAAAATTAGCAATCCCTGGTGTAATTTCAATATGTCCTTCGTTTTCATGGTTTATATCGTAATAAATAGCGTCAAATGGTGTTGTATATGTTGCGGTAGGTAGATATGTGAACAAATTTAATGGGTTACCATTGGCATCTCTTAAGTCTAAAGCGCTTACCGTTGGTATGAAACAGTGGTTTGGAAAGTTAGTAGTTATATCACCGTGTCCATCAGTAGAACCGCTTGCTATCACTTCTTGTGAATTACGCCACCCGCCTGGTGCATTGTCATAAGGTTTTGTGCCGTATACAGAAACATCTAAGCTTTTAATGGGGATCCCTCCCCAATCTATCCATCCCTCAAATATTCGTGTTAAGGGTGATATATTTGGTACGGCCCAGACATTTCCAGTTACATCTTCCCAATTCTCCCAATTCCAATTAACGATTTGTGAACCTGGCTGCATTCTACTATAATAGCCCATTTGCGCCCAGCTTTGTCCATTCCCATTAGAAACTGCAACTTTTCTTAAACCTGATGCATTGGGATAATTACCTATGGTAGCTAAATCATTTTTAAATTGGGTAAACAGGCTATTAGGCCACGGATAAAAATGATATGCAAGCATTTGTTTGGCAGCGGGTGTATTTAAATCATTGAAAGCACTTTGAGCCAGATACGAACGATCACTAAAGAAATAACAAAACCATTGGTCGCCAAGTGGAACATTTGCATCTTGTTGCGGACTATCAAACGAGAGAAATAACCGGCAATGATGCGGAATATTGAATCGCTCCATATAAGTGAGGGCATACCGAGTTATAAGCCCTCCCATACTCCCAGCAACTATCACTATATCTTCGCTACTGGTTTTATTCGCATTCACCCATTCTATCAAATCAACAAGGCCCATCGCATTCCGCTGAATATAATCAGCGCCACTGTCAAAATTATAAAAAATAAGGTCATATCGTAATTGTCTGATCTTGGTCGCTAAATTTTGTTGGTCAATCATTTCCCAAACTTCTTCATAATCATTGTCGTTTGCCGGGTCAAAACCTTTGACCACAATTATCGGCTTTTCTAATGATGTGCCACCAGGTCTGTATACGCCAATCATTTCATAAGTCGGATAAGTTCCACCCCAAGGTATAGAAGATGTTCTGTGCACGACAAAGCTCTCTAAAGGAATTGAGGCTTCCCTTACCCAAAACTTAAAGACACAGATGAATCTCAAGTAATACGAAGATCCAATTAAACGCCGCCATACCTTAACAATAATCCATTTCTTACCATAACTAGGGTAGGTAATGCTTATTACTTGATTAAGTTGTAGGTTCTTCCTCCAACCACAACCATCGTCAAACCAAATCCATATTTTATCATCCGAATAAACATTATTTCCCTGAAAGAAATCTTGATTCAGAATGAATTGGACATTAAGGGAATAAGAGTAGTCTTGAAAAGTAGTGGCGGCAAATACGGTTCTTTCCACATAAGGTGATTCTGCTTTTGCCAAAGGTGTTTCATATAACTGACCATCTCTAATCTCCAATAACCCTTTTTCTAGGGCATCTTCTTTTATTTCGTTATATCTGAAGTTCATAATGGCTATTGGAATAATCTTTTGCTTTTTGTATGTTTTTGCCAGTGAATCCAGTTTAAAAATCGTCGGTATGGTAGGAGTAGACAAAAAACTATTGTACATCTCATAATACATTTGCTTCCAATTTTGCACAGTAACTGTATCCACTATCGTGAAAGTAGTTGTATCGCTAATCTGAGTGGTATCGGATAGGGTATCAACATTGCCAAAATTTCGAATCTTGCAAAATGGAACCATCTGTTTATCATACAGAATACCTGTGGTGATATTTTTGCTATCCAATTTTCCAAAGATGTCACGACCCGTGCTATCAAAGCCTGTCTTGATAATTTCGGGTTCTTGGCTTGAAGCTTTTCCCGGCTCAAGCAAGGCAATAATAATAATCGCCATTTTGAGTGCCATTAGTTTTACTTTCATTTTCAATTCCCTCCTTCATAAATTTATTCAAGTTTACCTAATGAAATAGTCAAACAAATTTTTTGGTATGGCATTTTTGAGTTCATATTTACATGGCCGCTTATACCAAATCCGACATATTTTCCTCTAATCATCAACTGCGCTTTTATCGGCACGCCAACTGTATGTGTTCGTTTTTTAACTCCATCGTCTACAGAAACGAGACTAAATCCTCCAGATAACGACGCAAACATTAATTCGTTGGAATAATATCTGCCATAGAGTAGACCATAAGTTCGGCTCTCTTCTGCATATCTAACTAATATATCAGGCGTGGACCCTGTAACAACTTCATACTGACCAGTAAAGATATTGTTTTTTACTGCATAATTTATGTTTACATCAAATATACCTTCTAGCGTTTTTGTTGAAAGCCACAACCCAAGATTTGCCCAATAATATTTTTGTCTGCTAGCATTTGAGTCTGATATACACGTAGTGTCTGTAATTGCTTTTATTTTATTACTATCGGGAGTTGCTTTTATTCTTCTAATTCTATCCCAATAGCTTTCCTGGCTTAATGCCTCTTTAGCCCAAAGCAAGGCACAAATCACTAAAAGTGCCTTTACTAAACTATTGATCTTGATTGTTCCCTCCTCCCTATTATTTTAGTTTGCCAGGTGAAATGTTTAAAAGCAATCCCTGATACGGCCTTTCAGAGTTCATATTCACGATGCCGCTGAGACCTATACCTAAATATTTCCACCGTATCATCACTTGGGCTCTGACAGGTATCCCGATGGTAGAAAAATGCCTTTTTATTGAACCTCCTAAACTAAAATCAAACCCATTAAACTCATCACCTGAATCTGTAGCTGCACAAATAGAAGCCCATCCTTTAACGTAGCTTAGTCCTGTAGCAATTGACGCAAATATCCTTTCCTTAGAATAATATCTTCCGTAAAGGAAACTAAAATCATAGCTTACTTTACCGCCTCCAAATATCCTGAAATCATCAGCATTCACAAATTGCCCAGAAAGGATGTGGTTTTTTGCAGCATAATTTAAATTTATATCAATTACAAAACCCTCTTTAGACTCAGATATTAGTCCCGTCCCTAAGTCAAGCCAAAAACATTTGCTTGGTTTATTCGTATCCGGCACTGAAATACGGAGACTATCAGAATTTTTCTTAATTCTATTAAGCCTATCATAATAACTTTCTTGGCTTAATGCCTCTTTAGTATTAAGCAAGGCACAAATCACTAAAAGTGCCTTTACTAAATTAGTATCCTCCATTGTTTTCTTCCTATCGGACATATAAAGCGAAACTTAGGAGTCAATGCCTTTCTACTTAGGGAACTTGAGGAAGTTAAAGCAGAGATGTCATTGCTGGTCGGTTGCTTTAATATCGCACGAGTGATAAGCATTATTGGGACTTCATCACTTATTGCCAAGTTTATGAGTTAAAGAATCAAAGGGTTCCCATTTTATATAAATTTTTAGAACTTTAGCGGAACAAAAACAAGCAATTTTGCAGAATAGACTTGAGAATGTCCTGTTTTTATTCCTAATTCAAAGACTTTTATTTCCCTTTCATCTTCTATTATGACACAGTCTCTAAAAGAGAAGGGGAACGAAGCTGATTTTTCTATCAATTTCTAGGGGATGAATTTGCAGATGCCAAAATTTGCCTTTGTAAAAATGGGTCTTCTCCCGATGCTCGTCAAGAAAAAAATGTGCGCTCTCCGTTAAAAAAGTGCATTTTCCTGTCATCATAAATAGACGTAATTTCGTCAGTTATAGATAAGAAGTAAAGATGTGCAAATTTTTCTTTTGACTTCTAATTAGGAAATCCCCTTTTTCCTACGGTCCGCTGACTACATAAGAATATGGTTTCAGATTCTTCCCAGTTATATCTTTGGCACTTGAAGTTATGACAACTGTATAACTCGTTTGAGGCAAAAATGTTGCCCGAAACTTTAACAGAGAACCTTTGTTTTTCCAGATGGAATGCATCGCTGAAACTGGACCATAGTAAGTTGTGTTTCCACTTATGTCAACCTGACCCAGACGATAAAAATAGATGACATCGTGAACTATGTTCTGGTCTGTCCAACGATACTCAAAGGTATCAGGAGAAGTTCCTTGACTAGGAATCGTAACAAGCAGGGTATAATTAGAATCTGCAAAGAATGACCGCTCAATATTCCAACGTGAAGTATTTATTTCTCCGACAGTAGCCCAGTGAAGCAAAATTCCATCCCTTTCAGGAATAACCCCGAGCGTGTAAAAAACCTGTAGATAGGATGGGCAACTTATAGAAAATGCACTTTCCACAGAATTTGTGTCCATTAAGGCATTGAAATAAATCTCAATATCCGTTGAAGGCGAATCAGACTGGACAGAAGTTAAAATAACTTTAGGAATACTATCTCCTAGAATAATATCTGAAACCGAAGTAACTCTTCCTGCTTCCACTATTATATTCTTAGTTACTGCATTCAAATAATATCCTGCCTTCATCGCCATTGCTTTATAGGTATCGGGTTTCACCCCGTAAAACCGATAACTCCCGGTGCTATCAGTAGTGGTAGAATAAAAATATTTTCCAGAGAGAAAGACCTCTATTCCAGAACTGTTCGTCTCATTTTGAAGGACAGCCTTGCCATAGACACTACCACTACCTGATGATGAATCAACAGGATTCTTCTTTTTACTACAACCTACCAAAAGAAATAACAGAACTAGGGCGACTTGCCAAGTCGCCCCTACATGCAATATCTTCATTCTTCTTCTCCCAGAACTGTTAAAAGTCTTTCTGTGCCAATAATCTTCCAATACTCGCCTTCTTTTATAAACTTTATCTTTTCCTTAGTAACCCTCATAAAAGCCTCACCGTTATCTGTTCTACAAGCGTCAACTAAGACTTTACAATTCACTACTGCATTTTTGCCATCAATTTTAATCTCTGGGTCATAGAGGTAAACAAAAGGTCTATTTTCTCTCGGCTGATATTTGCTAAAGAAATGTTCTGCCTTTGATTTTAAGGACTGCGGCCCCTTATTTTGAGCGTCGGAATAATCCTTAGAAAAATGGATTAAAAATCTCTCTCTTTCTTGGTGTTGGGCAGAATGTTGGAGTTCACTCAGGACTATTTGAATTTTTTCCTTATCAGAAAGTTTCCTCAACCTGTTGCAAGAATTCCCTTTTCTTGCAGCCCCGGCAGAAGAAACAAATATAAATAGTGTGAAAATATAAAATGAGAGTAGTTTTAGTTTTTTCATCCTTTTCTCCGATTATTTTCTTGACTTTATTTTTTGCTTTTGCTATAATTTTAGCATTAAAATTCTCATTTGTCAAGATGTTTTTTTGGGGCTTCACCGATTTCGGTGCAAATTTTAAAGGAAGACGCTGAAATATCAATATGTTTGTTAGCTTTTCCGATTTCGGTGCAAACTATCACCTAAATATTTGGAAATTTGAAATAACTTCA
>JBFLXN010000162.1:0-6040 GCA_040755715.1 Candidatus Edwardsiibacteriota bacterium | reverse complement strand
GCTCCACCTTAAAAATAATGAGGCTAACTTAAGGAAAAAGAAGAAAGAGAAGATGGAGCAAAAACAATTAGCTTCTATTATTAATTTGTCAAAGAACAATTAGACTTTTTCAGGAGTAACTATATATGGATAGGTGCAGATTACAGAGATAATCTTCAACCTCTCCCTGATTTCATTATTCTAATGAGAAATTTTAGAGAATTGAAACCTAAGAATATCATTACGATGAGAAATCAGAGAGGTTATGGAACGCAAAAGAATTGGATGTGGGTGAGGCAGGAACTCCTCTATTATGTTAAGGGTAATCCTGACTTTAATGTGAACGCTGAGTATACAGACATCCCTAAAATCCTGAGGGGGTACTATAAAGAAGTTAATGGAAGAATTACAGAAAATTTAGAACGAAGTAAATCCCAATACATAAGAGCAGGTAATGTATGGGTGGATATTCAGCAAGTATTCTACAGGATGGAAGAAAATGTGCCAGGGTGTTATGCCCAAAAACCTCTTAAGGCAATAGAAAGGATAATTTTATCGGGCAGTAGCGAAAAAGATTTAGTAGTAGATTTCTTTGCTCATTCTGGAACAACTCTAATTGCTGGAGAAAGATTGAAAAGAAAAGTATGTACATTTGATATTGACCCAGTGTTTGCAGAGATTACCATAAGAAGATTAGAACATTTTAGAAAAACTGGGAAAACAGGGTGGCAGTGGCGAAATCCGTTTCCTGAGGTAGAAAAATATACCGGAGAGCATAAATGGATATAAAGCGACTTAAGGATTATCTTGATTCACTTGCCGAATCGTTGAAAAACAAGGATAGAAAGTTATTGAATGGTCGTCTTAAGAGTTTAATATCAGTCTTTCCATTCAATGAATATGAATTCATCCTTATGTTCTTATTAGACAGAGAAGTTATAAAATTTGAAGAATATGAGAAGCTTAGAAATGACTATGTTTCTTCAAACCGATACCTTGAGCTTTATGGGCTTGCGCCAAGAATATTTGGCGAAATATGGGCACACGAACATATCATGGATTTGGACAAATGGTTCCTAAAGCCTAATAAGTCTATTGACCCTGATTACGATGGGCAATATGACCTATGGATTGAGAAGGTTAGAGTAGAGGTAAAAGCCGCCAGGGCTATTAATACAAAGATAAGAGGTAGTTTAGTTTCTAAGGCTCTACCATATAGTTCTCCCGAACCTTTTTGGATGAACTTTCAATAAATAAAGTTAGACATTTCTAATGTCTTTATTTTTATAGGGGTATGGACTAATCAGATAGTTTATTGGGTACTTTCTAATGAAGAGGTGAAAAAAAATAAATACTTAAGCCACCAACATAGAGGAGGAATTGAATATCAAATTGGGATAACTGAGAAAAATATTAGCAATTTTGATAAATATAGAGTAAACCCATCTGACATCACAATGAAAGTTATTCAAAAAAGTGGAAAGAAATGATTCTCATCAAATCAAACCCTACCGTAAGATTTCTTGAGACTCGTTCTTCGGGCTGGATAACATATTATACAAGGAGGGCAAGATGAAATTTTTTATTCCAGGCGCTAAAGATGACCGAGAAGCACAAGATATACTTGAAAGTATCAAGAAATTTGCTAAAAAAACAACAGGATGGAATGTTACTGACAGAAAAATATTTAGTATTAAATTTAAGCATAGGAGGAAAGAGTATGTAGCGGAAGTTGGGCAACAAGACTGGGTTACAGGAGAGACTGTTATTGCAATTTTGGAATCTGACACATTCTTAGTCTGTACACCTAATCAAGGAGTTATTAGAAATATGCCAATACTTGTGGGGAAAAGAGAAGTTGATTCAATTGTAGATTTTGAATAAGCATTTAGTCAAACAACATATAACAACGGATAAAAAAGGTCCATTTCACTTCGCCTAATCGGCCTACTGGTGAACTTCTTTTATTCGCAAGAACGATAAATACAGAGAAAACTTCTTTATAAGGAATTTAAGATAGTTTGTCATTGGTACGGTGAATACCAGAGGATAAGAAATGACTCACATTTACATTAGCGAGATTTCTAAATTTGAAGGGCAGGAAGTAGTCCTCAAAGGATGGCTGTATAATAAGCGGTCAAGTGGGAAAATACATTTCTTGTTAATCCGGGATGGCACCGGTATCATTCAATGTATAATGAGTCAAGATGAAACAAAACCAGAAATCTTTAATCTATACGATTCATTGACGCAAGAAACTTCGCTTATCCTTAAAGGAAAAGTTCATTCAGAAAAGCGAGCCCCTGGGGGATATGAATTGCTCATCAACGACTTGCAGATTCTTCAGATTGCTAAAGATTACCCCATCTCACCCAAAGAACACGGTATCGGCTTTTTGATGGAACATCGCCATCTCTGGCTCCGCTCAACCCGACAACACGCTATCTTGAGAGTGCGAAGCGAAATTATTAAAGCAATCCGTGACTTCTTTGATGAAAGAGATTTTATTCTCATTGATGCCCCCATACTTACGCCTTCTGCCTGTGAAGGAACTACTACCCTTTTTGAAACAGACTACTTTGGTGAAAAGGCATATCTCTCGCAGAGTGGACAGTTATATATGGAAGCAGCGGCAATGTCCTTTGGTAAGGTATATTGCTTTGGTCCCACCTTCAGAGCCGAGAAGTCAAAGACCAGAAGACATCTTACTGAATTCTGGATGATTGAACCAGAAATGGCTTTTTATGACCATAACGACAATTTAAAATTACAGGAAGAGTTCATTACCTATCTGGTGCAAAGAGTTCTGGAAAAGAAGGAGAGTGAATTGATTTTGCTTAAAAGAGATATTACGTATTTAAAAAAAGTAACACCACCATTCGCTCGTATCACTTATACCGAAGCGATTGATTTCTTAAACAAAAAGGGTTTCTCTATAAAATGGGGTGAAGACTTTGGGGGGGATGAAGAGACTGCCATTGCCAAAAGTTTTGACAAACCTGTCTTTGTTGAATGTTATCCTAAAGCAATCAAACCCTTTTATATGAAAACCGACCCGAAAAATCCAAAAGTTGTTTTAAATGCTGACCTTTTGGCGCCAGAAGGATATGGAGAAATTATTGGTGGAAGTCAAAGAGAAGATGACTTAGATTTACTCTTAGAGCGCATCCGAGAGCAGAACTTGCCTCAAGAGGCTTACCAGTGGTATTTAGATTTAAGAAGATATGGCAGTGTGCCTCATTCTGGATTTGGTTTGGGTATTGAGCGAACTGTTGCCTGGATTTGTGGAATCCCCCATTTAAGAGAAACCATCCCATTTCCGAGGATGTTAGAAAAGATATATCCGTGAGAAATTCAAATATCAAAAATCAAATACCAAAATGTCAGAAGTAATTCCTTCAATTCTATTTTTTCTTTCTTGGACAATTTTCTGACAAAAATGGGATGCATGGTTACCGTCACCTCCGGTAACCATTATAGCAGTTTTTGTCACAAAATGCAAGTAATATTTAGTTAACAAAACACCATAGGATAGTTAATTTACTCAAGGGAGCTGGCGCTAAAGAATAAAAAATAGCCAGAAGTTATTCCCAGACATACTCCGTCCCGATGGGACGAGAGTCCCTGCGGGAAATGTCTGGGCTATGGACGCGATGAATGGACATTGAGGAATAAGCGGTTTTTATTTTAGAGGCTATCCCCGCACCTTTCCTAAAACGATGTGTAGGCAACGAGGAGGAAAGGTGCGGTTTTTTTTACCTTTTTTACAAAAAGCAGAGATGCAAAGATGATAATTGACAAACCTTCCTCTGATTTGCTATACTTAAGAAAGAAAAGCAGTCTATTAAGGAGCTTTAATTAAGCGTCATTGCAGAGGGAGAATAAAATGGAAGCAGATTGGAGAGAACATATTGTAAGCACGCCTGAGGTGCTCAAAGGTAAGCCGCGAATCAAAGGAACTAGAATTCCAGTTAGCCTTATCCTCGGATATTTGGCTGTGGGTAAGACGACTGAGGAAATTATCAAGGAATTCCCCGATCTGACAAGGGAGCAGATTGCCGCTTGTTTGGATTATGCACGTGAGCTGTCAGAATTTGAGGTCGCCGCTTCATGAGTTTGAGATTTTTTGCAGACCATTGCATCTCCAATCTTATAATCCAAATGCTTCAAGAGGTAGGCTACAAAGTTTTTCGGCTGAAGGCTCACATTCCCACAGATTCGCCGGATCCAATCGTCATCGCAAAAGCACAGGAACTTGATTCTATTCTGGTTTCTTTGAATGGGGATTTCGCCGATATAGTAACTTATCCTCCAGCAAAGTATAAGGGTATAATTGCCCTTCAAGTTAGGAACCATCCGGAAATTATTTTATAGCTTACCACAAGGTTGAAAGATTACTTATCACTCCATCCTGAGATGAGTCATTACAAAGGGAAGTTACTTTTAGTAGAAGTTCATAGAATCAGGGTCATTTTGTAATGAATCAAGGAAAAATCTACATCGGCACTTCTGGTTGGGTTTATGAACATTGGGATGGCTTGTTCTATCCCACTGGACTTTCTTCAGAGGGAAAATTTGCGTATTATCAAGAATTTTTTAACACGGTTGAGGTCAATTATTCTTTTTATCGTCTCCCTTCAGAAAAGGCGATTGCTCATTGGAAAGAAATCACACCACCTGATTTTGTCTTTTCTCTGAAAGCTAGCAGAAATATTACTCACCGGGGTAAACTGGAGAAGAGTGGCTATTTTTTGCGAATGTTTTTGAATAGAGTAAAACCTTTAGGAGAAAAACTTGGGCCAATTCTTTTTCAATTTCCACCAAATTTTAAAAAAGACAAAGATAGATTGATAAATTTTCTCAATTTACTTCCGTCCGGTTTGAGAACGACCATTGAATTTCGGAACGATTCCTGGAATAACCCGGAAATATTTGATCTTTTGAAAGAGAAAATGGTTGCTTACTGCATTATCAGTGCCCCGCAGTTAGAAACGAGATTGGAAATTACTGCTCTCTTCGTTTATATCCGCCTGCATGGAGCCAAAGCCTGGTATGCTTCTTGTTACACTGATTCAGAATTGAAATGGTGGGCGAAAAAAATTAAAGAAATTTTAAGTGATGGTTTGGATGTCTATATTTATTTCAATAATGACTTTAGAGCCTATGCGGTCAAAAATGCCTTAAAATTGAAAGAAATAATGAAAACTACTGAGACACCCTGTAAGACGGGGTAAACTCCAGAACTGAAGTACAGAAAATTGGAATCCTTTACAATTCTGTATTTCCGTGTTTCCGTGGTCAAATTTGGCATTACCTGAGGAGGTAGATATGCATCAAAAAATTCTTGTCAAATGTATAGCCACTTTCTTGGTTCTCGTTTTTATTTCTCTCGCTTTTTTCTCTCCGGAAGTCAAAGCGGCTACGCCGACTCCAACACCGCAACCCGAACAACCAAAAGAAAGGAATACCACGACCCTTGTGGCTGTGGGTATGGCCGCCGCCATCACTGGAATTGTAGTCTTAGAAATACTACGCCATCGTAAGATGGAATCAGCCAAAAAGGCCGAAGAGTTGGAAAAGGGCAGTTCGTTAGCTATTTTACCCTTTATTGAAGAGACAGACTTGGCTAAGGGTTTGGGAGAAGAGATAAGAAAGATTTTAGTAAATGCTTTATTAGAAAGGAAAACATTCAACCCTATAATTAGTCTGCAAGACCAGACAGAAAAAAGCAAAACAAAATTTCTCTTAAAAGGAACCGTCAGTAGAGAAGAAGAAACGATTGCCGTAAATTTGAAATTGCTTAAGAGCAGAACTGGAGAGACAATTTATGAAGATAGTGCTACCGCCAGAGGAGAAGAAGCATTGACCGATATGGTCAAAGGTTTGGCCAGAAGAATGGCGGAGAAAATTTAACCCCCGCGGCCTTTAAAAAACGGGTCTTTCCCACTTTACTGGCAAATTTGGGATGTAATGTCTTGATAGATATAGCAATTGTGCGTCTGTCCCAAATTACTGGCAAAATAGTTATAATTTGCTCTTTGAAATTTAATCTGATAGAGTA
>JBFLXN010000161.1:0-6052 GCA_040755715.1 Candidatus Edwardsiibacteriota bacterium | reverse complement strand
GCCCAAGCCCCGATAAATCGGGGCTTCAGGGCATCCTCAAAAGCACAAGAAAAGTGCCTCATAGGCTTATATTATTGTGCCAGAAGGCTTCCAGGCAGATTTTGAGCCAAAATTTAACAAAGCACTGTGAAAAACAAAATAACCATCCGCACACCTCGGCTTTTGATTCAACCGGCAACTCAAAAAGACTTAAAATTTCTTCTAAAACTCTGGAATGACCCTGAGATTATGCGATATGCGGGGTTCGCCAAAAATTGGACTGATACACAAATCAAAGAATGGTATGAAAAATATAAGAAGAGATTGGCAAAATATGGCAATACCGAGATACAATTTGTTCATAAACTAAAGGAAGGGAAGACAATTGGTGAAAGTAGATTAGGAAGATTGAAACCAGACTGGTCATGTCGGAACTATTCAGCACCAAAGGATAAACTTGTCCTGATGACTGATATCAAACTGGCGAAATCTTTCTGGAATAAAGGATACGGAACCGAGGCGATGAAAGCCATTGTGCGATATGTTTTTACAGAGACGAAGGCTGATATCCTTTTGGTTCCACCGCATAGAGATAATCTGCCAGCAATAAGGGTTTATGAGAAGGCAGGCTTCAGAAAGACAGCGGGGATATGGTATGGTTATCACCTCATATATGAAATAGACAGTAAGGATTATCCAAAGTTTTCAAAGAATTCAAAACTGACGAAAGAAAAAGAATGAGAAAAAATGAAAGATGCTTTAAGAAATGTGTCCTTGTTCCTTTAATCATTTCCCACTTACTACGCTTGATTCGGGAGAAATTAAGAAGATTGCAAAACATATTTTTGAGACTGAGTATGGAAAGAGAAGGTAGTAATGAGTTAAGCAAAATCGCAGATAATAAGGGATAAAAGGAAAGTTTTCATTGCTGATTGGCGCGTAAAGATGAAAACAGAAGAAGTGCAATTGCTGAAGATAAAGGATTTAAGGCCGAACAACTGGTTCATCAACAAAGCCAAATTGGATAAGGTGCGCGAAGCCTGGCGTCGTGGTGAGCAAGAACTTCTCCCACCGGTGCTTGTAACAAGAATTGATGGAGAATTGAGTCTGATTGATGGACACGCTAGAGCCTATGCCGCCTTGGAGAATGGGCTTTCTGAAATAAGAGCAGTAGTAGAAGATTTGGACCAAATTGAAGGTTCAAAGGCACTTTACGAACACATTCACCGGGAAAGTTCAAAAATTGGCATACTGACCGTAGCCGACCTGGGAAACCGAATCGTTGAACCCGAAGAACACGAGCGACTTTGGGTTGGTTATTGCACAAAGTGGCTTGAAGAGAATGAAGAACATCACGACGTGTAATGCTTTTAGGAACTTGTCTTAAGGAAAGTAGATGATTAACTATGAAGAAGAGAAACAAAAGTATGTATCCTTTTGTGGATTCTATTGTCGTAATTGCGATTCGTTTACCGGAAAGAAGCAAAGAACCGCTCAGAGGGCCTTGGATATAATAAAGAGAAAAGAAACTGAATTTGAGAGACTATTTGAAGACAAGGATATCAGAGAGAATATTATTAAAATTCTGACCAAACAAGCATTATGGTTATGTCCGGGGTGTAAAGCATTAGTTAATGACCCCAAGGCAGGATATATTTGTAAGATTAGGCAATGTTGTTCAAACAAAAATCTTGATTTGTGCAGTGAATGCGAAGAATACCCTTGTAAAATGCTGATTAACCACCCTACCGTGATTAAACTTCATGGTGTGGAAAATTTAATGAAAATTAAAGAAAAGGGAATCAAGCAATGGCTTGATGAACAAAAAATGAGGAGGTGCTTTGATGAGTGATAAGATTGACAATATTAAAAAAGAAGTCTGGGCAAATTTTAAGGATTTCCAATGTGTATTTTTAGCCACCGTGGAAGGAAATCAACCAAGAGTTAGACCTGTAACCCTGATTTATTTTGATAAGAGATTCTGGATTATGACAAATACTGGAAGCGCAAAGGTCAAACAGATACAGAAGAATCCTAAGATAGAACTATGTTTGTTTCTTGAGAGAAAAAAGGGTGGAAACTCTTATATAAGAATCATTGGAATGGCCAGGCTGATTAGAGATAAGACAACAAAAGCAAGAATAGCCAGACATTGCGATTTTTTTAGTAGACATTGGAAAAGTGTGGACGACCCTGACTATACCTTGATAGAGATATGCCCTAAAGAAGTTGAATATTTAAGGGCAGGCGAATTTTTTGTGCGAAAATTTAAAGTTAGTAAAAATGGCTAAAAGGAGGTTATGAAAAATGTCTACTCAACAATATGAGGACGAAAGGAGAAGGGCGGTAAGTTATTGTGGCGAGTATTGCCACAAATGTGACTGGCATGCCGGAAGGATAAAGGAGCCTGCTGAACAACTCTTACAATTGATAAAGAAGCGCCCTGAACTCAAAGGGTGGATAAAGGAAGAATGCAACCCTGATAATTTCATCAAAGGGTTGGAATGGCTCTCTAAATCCGGTTTCTGTACCTACACCTGTAAAACTGGGTCGGGTTGGAAGGGCTGTCCAGTGCGTAAATGCTGTGAAAGCAAAAAGCTCTCATTCTGTTTTGAATGCAAGGAATTCCCCTGCAAAATCTGGGGGAAATGGCCCTTTGACCAAGCAAAGATAGAGAATCTCAAGAAGATTAAGAAAATTGGAGTAGAAGCGTGGATTAAAAAGCAATGGGAATAGAATAGA
This sequence comes from Candidatus Edwardsiibacteriota bacterium, assembly GCA_040755715.1. GTDB lineage: Bacteria > Edwardsbacteria > AC1 > JBFLXN01 > JBFLXN01 > JBFLXN01. The sequence goes on along the minus strand of JBFLXN010000161.1, from coordinate 3,331 downwards.
GGAGGTGTAAAATGGCTAACATTTTCAATTGGGTAGAAATAAGGGTGCGGAACTTGGAAAAGGCAAAGAAATTCTACAAGGCTTTGTTCGGTTGGAAAATAAGCGGCAAGGATAATAAGGACTTTGCCTACTGGCTCATTGATACAGGGACAAAACCAGGTGGCGGTATGTGGCGAATGCCGGAGAACAAACCGCTCGGTGTGTTCGTATATATCCTGGTGGATGATATTGACGCAACCTTGAAAAGAGTTGAACAACTTGGCGGGAAAGTCACAGTCCCCAAGAACCCAGCTGGAGAACCTATGGCCTTCTTTACTGACCCTGATGGCAACATTTTAGGACTCTGGGAAGAACCGAGAGATAAGAAGAAATAGAATGAGCACATTCCAGATTCAATCATTGAATCAAGAGTGGCGAGACTGGGCGAATCATTTGATTGAGAATCATTGGGGGTCTACAAGAATTGTAACTCGTGGAAGAATCCATCACGCTGAGATATTACCTGGTTTTGTTGCGAGGCAAGAGAATAAGCCAGTTGGGTTGGTTACCTACCGCATAGAGGGCGAAGAATATGAAATTATCACTCTGGACAGTTTATTAGAAGGGATAGGAATTGGTTCTGCCTTATTAGATGCTGTCAAAAAAACTGCTATCTCTGCCAAGTGCAGGCGTCTATGGCTTATCACGACTAACGATAATTTGAATGCTTTGCGGTTCTATCAGAAAAGAGGCTTCTCGTTAGTAGCGGTGCATCGCAATGCTCTTGAACAATCGCGTCGGCTGAAGCCGGAAATTCCCTTGGTTGGTCTAAATGGAATTCTGCTTAGAGATGAAATAGAACTTGAGATGTTGTTGTAAATGGTAAGACTTCTCTAAAAAATACAGCCAAGGACGTTTGACTACTTCAATTCCGGCAGTTCAATCGGGTCTTCCTTCGGTTTACACACACCGCAGTATAAAGTATCTTCCACTACCAGAGCCTTCTGCACTTCATCCTTACCCTGATAAAGGGCGATAATATTTGGTAGGGTTTTAGCGTGTTCCTTACAAACACCTCTACCGCAAAACTTACAAGTCCCTTGTGCAGGCCTTTCACAATGCCAACATTCCATCTATTTCCTCCCTGTTTAGCCAGGAATACACACTAGTTAACACTGCGGTCTTTCGTCAATCGGTATACGGTTACGAGGCCCGTTTTGGTTGAAGGCCACGGTTAGAGGTTTAAAAACCGTTACCCCTTGACGATTAACGATACGGGCTTCGTTGCCCCATAACGAAGCACAACTCACTTTTAATTTAGGACAGTGTCTATTCGTGTTAATTCGTGGTTTCAATCATTTCTCCTACTCTTGAGTTCTTTTGCTTTTGCCAGATATTGATAACCCGCACACTTCTATTGAACCTCATCCTTCTCCAACTCCTCAATCCTTTCCTTATATAGAATTTTCGGTGTCTTCTCATATAGTTTTCGGTAAAGCTCCAGTGCCCTAGTTCTATGGTCTTGCTCACCTGTCAATCTAAAAAGCTCGTAATGTAGAGAAGCAAGTTGTGAATCCTCTGTGCTTTCCTTTAACAGGTTTTTAAATTGGTCTATGGCTTCGGTGATATTCTTCTGAGCCATGATTTTGGCCCTTAAAACTCTGCATTGAAAAATAATATCTGGTCTTTTAATTTCTTCAGCTATCTGCAGGGCTTCGTTATTTAGAGTCTCTGCTTCTTCCATGTTGTGTAGAATAAAACATAAATCAGCCTTGGAATGTAAACATTCACACAGAAAAAATTTCACTTGTAACTCTCTACCTATAGAAATAGCTTTGTTATAGTATTCTTCTGCTCTTGCATAGTTTTTTAAACGCCCATAGAGACTGCCAAGATTACACATAACGATGCTAATGTTACGTTTATCGTTCAATTCCTCAGAAATATTTAGCTTTCTCTGGTAGCATCCCATAGCTTCGAAATAATTACCTTGTTCATAATAAATTTCACCGATATTACTCAAGGCAATACCCATATCTTCTTTGGCACCTAACTCTTCGCTAATATTAAAATATCGCTGATAGCATTCTATAGCCTTTGTGTAGTTGCCCTGGTAATAATAAACCACCCCCATATTGCCCACTGCATGACTAAGGCTATATTTAGCTCCTAACTCTTCTATAATCTTCATTTGTTTCCGGTAGCATTCTATGGCTTTGGAATAGTTGCCTTGCTCACAGTAAAGATTTCCGATATTACCCATAGCATCGCTGATAGCATGTTTATGATTCAATTCTTCGGCAATGTTTAATTTTCTCTGATAGCATTCCATCGCCTTGGTAGAGTTACCCTGATACCAATAAACTAGTCCTATATGACCTACAGCAATACTGATACATTGTTTATCATTCAACTCTTCTGCAAAATTTAGCATTTTCTGGAAACATTCCATAGCTTTAAGATAGTCACTTTGATCATAATAAACAAGTCCCATCCAACCCAATGTAGTAGTTACACCATATTTATCACCCAACTCGTTATATAGCTTATAAGTGTCTTCAAATAGCGAAAACGCCACTCCATAATTGCCTTTGGGATAGAGTAACCGTCCAAGGCTATTTTTACATTCAGCAATCATTTTTTTATCTTTCACTTCATAACTCCATTCTAAATTTTTGCGATAAATTACTTCTGCCTCATCCCACCTGCCGATAAACTGCAGGACTTCCGCCTTCCTCTGATGCACCTGGAGAGGATAATATTTCTTGTTTCGCCCTCCTTCTTCACTAACTTCAACCCACAGTTTTCGTAATTTGTAACCTCTCTTATTCATTTCCTTTTTTACTCCGCCTGTTCCAGCTCTTCAATCCGCTCCTTATACTGAATATTGGGCGTTTTCTCATATAATCTAAGGTAAAGTTCCAGTGCCTTGGTTTTGGACTCTTGCTCACCTGTCAGTTTAAAGAGCTCATAATGCAGAGAAGCAAGTTGTGTCTCTTCTTTGCTTTCTTTCAGCATATCCTTCAACTGTTCTCTGGCTAATACAATGTCCTTCTGAGCTATGATTTTAGTCCTTAGAATCTTGCTCTCAAAAATGATTTCCTGTCTCTTGACTTTCTCTGCCATTTCCAAAGCTTCATTATTTAAAGCCTCCGCTTCTTCTATCCGCTGGAGTATGAAGCATAAATCAGCTTTATGATACAAACTCTCACATAAATAGACTCTTAGTGCTTTATGACATAAGTTCTTGACAAATTAAATTATTTATGATATACTACCTCCAAAAGGAGGTGGTATACTTGAAAATAAAAAATCAAGTTAAATTAAAACCAAATGAGCGAAAATTATTAAA
>JBFLXN010000160.1:0-6281 GCA_040755715.1 Candidatus Edwardsiibacteriota bacterium | reverse complement strand
AGGGGTTACAATTCCGAAAGTTGCCAGTGGCAAGTTTCGGAATGTCATATCCCGATAGAATCGGGATGTGAAAGTGCTGTGTGACTCCCGAAAAAAGTTACGGAATTTATGTCACACAGCACTAGATGCAGGGCAGGAAATAGAGGTTTTTCCCTTCCCGCCTGCCCCCTGCCTGCCCCTTTGCTCTGCTTCCCGACACAACGGCCGGGGAGGCTACGGTGGGCGGGCAGGCAATAGCAGTGAAACTCTCTTCCAGCGGATGAAACTCCGCACGCCCTACGACTTTGCCCTTCTCTTCTACAACCACACCCCTCCAGCCTTTTCTCTGCTTGAGGATAAAATGAGTGCATGACTCTCTTTTACCCCGAGCATATTCTTTCTGTGGCGGACAGCAGATGTGGTAGAGGTCCGCCACATTGGACTTGGTAATTTTTTTGACTTGAGTCATTTTGACCCTCCTTTTTTGGCTTCAAGAATCAAAGTGTGTTTTTACCTGAGAATATCCCTTGCCCTACTCCTCTCCTATCTGCCCCTCTGATAATTTCTCAATCTTCGCCAGCCAGGCCTTAGCACCGATTTTCTCAAAAATCTCCTTTGCCTTTTGCAGACACTCCCCTCTACTAAGAGAAGTCGTGGGTGTGTATTCCCCTCTATTAAGAGGGGCAGGGGTGTGTTTCCCCTCTTGAGAGGGGTGTCCCGACGAAACATCGGGGTGTGTGTTTTAACGCTTCCCCATAGTAATAATATGCTTTCGCCACTTCAAATGGCTGTTTCAGTTCTTCAAACATTACAATTACCTCTTGAAACTTGCTGTTTGCTGTTTGCCATTTGCTGTTCGCTGTTTGCCATTTGCTGTTCACGACAGGCAAGGATGCCTGTTCTACCATAATCCTTGCTTGAAGTAATAGCGCCTCGGCTCTACCCAATTTTGATTTCAATTCCTCGGCAAGTTTCAAAGCTACATCATCATAATTGTGGGAAAGCCTTTCCAGGCTTGATAAATCGCACCCAGGAAGGTGCTCCCACAGTTGAGCTATTTCCAGTTCCCCAAACGACACCGCAACCATTTGCATAAGTTCTTTCTCACCAATCTCATTTGCAATCTTTTCGGCATTACTAATATACTCTCTTGCTTCAACATATTCCTCTTGCTCAAGATAAACTTTGCTGATACCGATGAAGCTAATTGCCTGACCCCTTTGGCTTTGAAATCTCCTTGCTATTTTCAGTCCGTTTTTGATGTCTTTCAATGCCGGTTCATTTCTGCCAATTAGATTGAGAACGCTGTCCCGATTCAGCAGAATGTGAATTATTTTTGCATAATCAATTTCATAATTATTATTTAAAGGCATAGAAAGTATTGGGTAGCACAGGCTGGTAAGTCAGGCATCTTGCCTGACCTTGCCCTGCCTGTGGCATTCGGTAGCACAGGCATCCCTGCCTGTTTTACCATACATCATTCAAGCCAGCCCTTAATAATCAACCATCTGTAATCTTCGGGTCTTTCCACAAATCCTCTTTTTAATTGTTATAATGCTTGAATTCTTCTTTAAGAAAGACCATCGTATTCGTTCCCACACTCTCGGTTCTTTCTTCAAATAATTCTTTCAGCGGACGTCGGTGAACAAGACCACGGTCTTCGCAGGAACGGATGAAGATAATGCGGTCTAAAATACGCTGGGTTATTTCTTTTAGATAATCGGCATCCTTTTCCGAATCTCCTGAATGAAATAGATTTGAATTATTTTTGAAAATATCTTTAGCTAAAGCTTCTCGCCACCGCTTGAGGTCATCAAGAATTGCCTTATCAACCGGCAGTCTTTCTTTTGGTTTTACGAGAAGTAGTTTGTCAAGTTCGCCTTGAATTACCGCTTGCCTGGAAAGTAACCATAACTTGTCAAACTGTTGAAGATATTGATTCCAGCGTAAATCAATTTTCAAGCCTTTAAGCGGATTTCTTGAATCTGGCTTAACCGTTACATCAAATAGTTTCAGTTCTTCAAAATCTGTCAACAAAACAAAAGGCACGCCTTTTCGGTTGTAGCCATATCTAACCGCCTGTTCAATGTGTTTTTTGAGGTCAGCCTTTGGTGGTTTTGCTTCAACAAATACTTTGATTTTGCCTTCAACTTTTAGTCCGTAGTCAACCCTACCCTGGGAAACTGTCTCTTCCGGGCTTACTTCATCCCGATTAGTTACATCCCAGCCCAGCACATCTTCCAAAAGCGGCTGGATAAATGCTGTCTTCGTGGCTTCTTCCTTGTATTCCTTAATCTGGTCAGCCGATAGTTCTCGCTCAAACTTTTCCACTAATTTAGCCAGATTTTCCTTTGCTCTTTCTTTCGTCAATTCCATCTTGTGAAATCTCCGTTCACGGTGAATCCGTTCAGGATGAATCCGTTTAATTTTGTCTGAAGTTCGGAGTTGTACAAATGTCCTTTATTCCCAAAATTTTCCCGGATCCTAGTGCTCTGTAACATAAATGTTTAACAATTTTAGTGATAGTGTAGGCTCGCCCGTCCCGATAAATCGGGACGCCCGAGGGAGCTCCCGCCAGACAAAAAAGAAATCTAATCAATAGCCCAGTCCTTCAGGACTGGGAAAAAGAGAAATAGAGCAAAGAATTCAAAGGCCGTTAACGGCCTTTAAAAAGCCTGCTTATTATTTTCCATTATTCCCCAGACATAAATGTCTGGGCTATGGATGCGATGAGAAGAAATAAAATCTGCGCCCATTCACCCCGCACATAAATTATGTGCAGGGTAAAGAGCTACACTACAAAACCTCACGAATTTATGTTACAGACCGCTAGTGATTTTTACACCATCTTCTGATTGCTTCTTTTCTGAAATTTCAACAATTGAACTGTGTTTGAATTTTTGATTACTCATATCTCTAAAACTTCCCAGTATCCTCCCTTATCCGGGCCGATGCGTCTTAAAACGCCCTCCTTCTTTAATTTATTAATCTGCCACTCGATGCCCTTTTCAGATATGCCTGTCTTTTCAGACAGTTCTCTTATCGTTGTTTCTTTTTTTTCTCTTATCAATTGCAATATTTTCTCTCTAGTTTTCTCCCTAATTTTCTCCCTGGTTTTTATGGAAAATCTTTCCTCGTAACTTTGAGCAGGTCTTTTGAAAATTATGGTGAACTAATTCTTATCAATTTCTATTTTCGGTAGTTCTAATTTGTAGCTTTCCATCGCCTCCTGCATTCTTTTAATTCCAGTCCCAGCCTTTTCGACCAAATTCATTCTTTGCATTAAACCAAAAAGTAAATTGTTCCGTGGTAAACTTTTCTTCCCGAGGTCTCTTTTATTCAATCCTTTAACTAATCCACCAGGATTTGTAATTTCCAGGCGATCAGAATATACTTCCACAAAGATAGAGGTAGTTACGAAATAATCTCTGTGCCCGATTGCGTTCAACAAGGCTTCTCTCAAAGCTTCTTCAGGCAACTCCAGTTTTTCTTCTCTAAGTAATTAAAGCCGTTTTGAAAATTTGAATATAAATCATTGTCAAATTCTTTTCTGTCTAAAATTTTTACTTTCTCCCTTCCTTGAAATGTTAAGCAAACCACCGAAGCATGAGCAAAGAATTTCGTTACCCTTTTACAGAACAACAAAACTCCTGCATTTCTTAATTTATCATCTTCTATAAGAGACAGATTCTCAAGTAAGGTTATTTTTCTAATCAACTCAGTTATTCTAGATATATGCAAAAAATTTCTATACGCTTCTTCATTAAAATCCTTTTTCAGGTTAAATTTAGGTTCGATTTTCTCATCAAAGTGAATTAAACCTTCACTGATAAAAAAGTCCCTTATTTCCTCCCGCGTAAGTTGTTGTGAATTCGGTCCGTTCCGCAAATAAAATTTCCCATTTACCGAATACGGTTTATTTATTCCCTCGGGAACATTTGTTATTAAAATATTCTTCACCGCTTCTAAAGAGATTTTAAACTTTGGGTCAAAATTTCTTGTAGTATCATGGATTTGCGATTTTAGACGGTTTGTTATTTTTACGCCTTTCACTTCGCCATTGTCCGCCACACCAAGCAGGATTTTACCACCGTTAGCATTTGCAAAGGCACAAATGTCTCTGGCTAAGGAATCAGAAAAGGATTCTTTAAACTCTAAATTATATCCTTCTCCTTGACCAATCAAGAATTTTAAATCCTTCTCAGTAATCATAATTTTCCCAAAATCTCCTCATCTTACTCAATCCTTAAAACCTTTGCGCCGCGAATCTTTCTTTCCTTCAATTCAACCAAAGCCTTGTTCGCCTCTTCTAATTTGAACTCCTGAACCTCAGGTCTAATTGGAATCTCCGCTGCTAATTGCAAAAATTCACTGACATCACTTCTGGTAACATTGGCCACACTCTTTATCTCCTTTTCAAACCAGAGGTGATGAGGATAATCTAATTTCAAAAGAGAATCTTTGTCCACCTCCTCTTTCCGAATAGCATTTATAATTAGTCTTCCACCTCTTTCTAGGTTTTTTAAGGCCTCAACTATTGGAGTCCAAACGGGTGTCGTGTCAATCGCACAACTCAATCTTTCTGGCGATTCATCCTCAATTCCACCAGTCCAAAAGGCTCCGAGTTCTTTAGCAAAATTTCTCTCACCTTCACTTCTAACAAAGACAAAAATCTTTGAGTTTGGATATTTATATTTTACCATCTGAATGACAAGATGTGCAGAGGCCCCAAATCCAACAAGCCCCAGATTCTCTCCGCCTTTCATTCCGGTTAATCTCAAAGAGCGATAGCCAATGGCACCAGCACAGAGAAGTGGTGCGGCTTCTGAATCAGAAAACAGGTCAGGAATTTTAAAGGCAAAATCTTCTGAAACAGTAGTATATTGGGCATAGCCTCCATTTACATCCCTGCCGGTTGCCTGAAATTTTTCACATAAATTTTCATTGCCTTCAAGGCAGAATTTGCATCTCCCGCAGGCAGAATGAATCCAGGCAATTCCAACTCTATCTCCAATTTTGAATTTAGTTACCCTACTGCCTATCTTTTCTATTCTTCCGACAATTTGATGGCCCAAAATGATAGGAAATTTGGGTGGAGGAGTTCTACCTTCAATTTCATCTAATTCGGTATGGCAGATGCCGCAGGCTGAAACCTTGACTAAGATATTAGCCACAGAATCACACAGAATTTCACTGAATTTTTTCCGCCACAGCGGCTCTGCCTTTGGCATGACCGTATTTTTTCTATGAAGTTCTGTGGCTTCATTGAAAATCGTAGGCTGCGAGATTTTGTCTTCTTCTAAGATAGGGGCTGGCAAATCTACCAGTTCTAAAGGATTCCGATTTTCCTCAAGTTTGCAAATCTTATTCAGCACCATCGTCTTCATCTTTGTTTAAACTCCACGGCAAGATATTTAACCACGGAAGCACGGAATAACAAGATATTTAGCCACAGATTAACACAGAATATATAAAATTTTTTCTCGTGAAAATCTTGCTCACCTCGCTGGATAGAGCAGGCTTGCTTGTGTGGCGCTACGCTCGGCAACATAAAGGTCAATTTATCTGTGTGCATCCGCTTTCATCTGTCTAAATCTGTTTATTCGTAAAAGTAATTTTAGCAAAAATGGAGAGACTAAAGCAAGACAAAAAAGAGGGCGTCTCACAATTAAACATAGTTGTGAAACACCCTCGTGCATCTGACCTCTCCCCTTCCCTCTCCTAACGCTTTAGGAGAGGGAGACAGGGTGAGGTCACCGAAGGACAATCATCTTCTTGGTGAACCTGACTCCTCCCGGTGCGGACATCCGCAAGAAATAGACACCAGTGGCAAGAGTCTCTCTGCTGAAACTGAGAGTGTGGTAGCCAGGGTTTTCTTGTCCATCCTTCAAAACCGTTATCATTCTTCCGGTAACATCGTAGAGTTTGAACACTATCCGTCCTCCAGGAGTCGGAACTGCATAAGAACATCGGAAGTTTCCTCTTGATGGATTCGGATATGGAATGGAGAGAGAATAAGTTTTTGGTAAGGGCAGAGACACTTCTGGAAGTCTCTCTTCCTCTTCCACTCCGGTCGGGGAATAGCCTAAGAGATAGAGTCCGCCGAGTTCCATGAAACTTCCCCCGCTTGAAGGACCTCCACCAAAGAGCACCCCCGAGGCGCTTTCTAGGATAAAAGGTACTGTCAAAAATAGTATGATAGATATGGAGGATTTTCATAGGTAGGAGTATGCTGATGTGTTTGCCTGTCTGGGCTTGGGCTATTTCAGAAGCCCCGCCCAGACAGGCAGGAGAAGAGAAGT
>JBFLXN010000016.1:0-26903 GCA_040755715.1 Candidatus Edwardsiibacteriota bacterium | reverse complement strand
TCAAAATGACATATCAAAAATTAAAAACAAATTCCTTAATTTTGCATTTTGATATTTAAATTTTGCATTTTCTTTCATTTGAGGATGCCCTGAAGCCCCGATTTATCGGGGCTTGGGCTGTCTTTCTCTTGGTGAACAAGCCCAGAAGGCTTAAACGCTTGTCAGTGTTGATTTTCCTTCACTCCGTTCAGGATAAATCGTGCCAATTTTAGACAAAATTTTAACAAAGTCGTGTTTAATTTTTCAAATCCCGAAGCGGCAAGCTTATTGCTTTTGAAAAATCATTACGTAAGAACGAGTGAAACCCTCGGTTGTAACCCTTGGGCGTAGCCTCTCAGCCGTCCCGATTTATCGGGACGAGCGAGGCCATACGGGATGACCTCCTCGGCTTGCCCCGTTAGATTGTGGAGATAATGGACGGTGTAGGATTCGAACCTACGACCTCCTCGGTGTAAGCGAGGCGCTCTCACCGACTGAGCCAACCGTCCGGTTAGCGGTTTAGGGGTTTAGCTAACTAAACCGCTAATCAGTTTTAGTTTAACACATTCCTCTCTCAATTGTCAAGTGTTCAAGTGATTCAGACACTGGACATCAGACATCAGACTTTTCTATCTAAGAAATCAAACCTTGGAGTATTCTCAAGCCTTCTTGACTCTTTCTCCATAATTCTTCATATCATTTTTCTCCCCTAAGTTTGTAGTCTTGAATCTATAATCTACTGTCTGAATTATAAGTAGCACTCCGACTACTTGGTTCCACTTCTGTCTCAAAATCTCCATCGCCATCTTTGTCTAACATCAGAGTCCAATCAGACATCTCTAAAGAAATTTCCATTTCTCCTTTTGTCTTGGCCGTACTGGCTACATTTTCATAACCGATTTTCTGAAAAGTGCTATCATCATATTGTATCTTTATCCACAGAGTGAAATACCCTTCATCCTGTGCCAATAGGTTAATTTGAAAGGTCCGTTGACCCAAAAGAGTGGCTGTCTTCTTTTCTCCACTTACATTATAAGAACTCCCCGGAATATTTTTGAAAGTAGCAAATCTGGCGGCACTGCCAGTCTGGATAATTTCTTCTTTAATATTTAGCAGATGTTCCTGCTCTTGCTCGTGTAGGTCCTTTTGGCTCAGCAAAGCCTCAACCATGGGCAGGTATTCTTCTGGTGTGGCTGGGCCGGTGTGATTTCCCACAGCATCATAGAGGTGTAATTCTACTGGTCCTGAGATTTCAATGGTAAACTTTGCCACTTTTTTCTGTTTGGTAGTATCGGGCAGGGATGGACTGGGAAGTCTCTTCACTCTTAGACTTTCCGCCAACATTGACCTCAACAAAATAGTGTCAGCTACTACGGGTTTGCGTTCAGGTTCAGGCTTTTCTTCTTTTTTCTTAAAAAAAGAACAACTTGAAATGAGGCAGAGAACTGCAAGAATCAAGATAAACCACGAAAGCACCCCGGAAATATCGGGGTAAACTCCATCACGGAAATTTTTTAAAACTTCGCGCTTTCCAAATTTCGTGTTTTTGTGGTAATTATTTGTGCTTCTCATCTTTCTCCTGTTACCAATGCGGGGCTGTCATTGAGTTATTGGTCATTGGTCATTTTTTTGTTTGGTTATTGGTAATTGTCCTTTATAGTATATCTCTTTTCCCATAAAAAATGCAATCTTTTTTTCTTGCAATTCCTTGGGAAATTATGGTATATTAACTCATAGAAGAAATCAAGAGGTAGTAGAGATGGATATTTTGAAGGAGTTGCTGGTAAGTGCACATCCTTCTGGCAAAAAGGCAGTGGGGTTGATCTTCTATTTTGATAGTGGTTCTCCTTACACCTTCATCCATAAAAGTGCTGGACTAAGGCTTGGAAATCTAATTCCACTTCCTGAACCAGAGATATTTTCTGGACTAGGGGGTGGAGGTTTCAAAAGCTCTGAAATCTTGTTGATTCATATCAAACTTTTGGACTTCTGGTGTAGACAGATAGCCTATGTGGTAGACCAGAATATCTTGGAGCCAACTTATGACATATTAGCAGGCCATGATTTTATGCAACTGTATGGTATAAGACTACATCCAGAGAAGGAAGAGATAGAGATAGACCAAAAGAGGGTCAGTCTATCTCAAAAGGTGAGAAGAAGCCCATAGCCATTTTGCTTGTCAGTGAAAAAAATGAGAGTTAGAATTACACTGTTTCCTACTATCACGAGAATTCCCCTGCCTTTGAATTACAACTATTTTCTGACCAGCCTCATATATAGCTTCATTGAAAGTTCCTCTAAAGACTATTCTAAATTTCTCCACCATAAAGGTTATAGACTCGGAGGGAGCAAGAAGGGCTTTAAACTCTTTACCTATTCTATGCTCATAGGCGAGGCTATCAGTATTAAAAGCGATAAGATTATCTTTGAAAAAGGTCCAATCCACTGGTTCTTATCCTCTCCGATGAGAGATTTTATCCAGCATTTAATTACGGGAATCTTTTTTGAAGGAAATGAGATTAAGATAGGACCCACCGACAAAGAAGTGCCATTCATTATTGAACAAGTGGAAACACTGCCAAGACTGGAATTCAAAGAGACAATGCGTTTTACTTGTCTTTCGCCGATCACAGTCAGTAAAGTAAACAGTTTAAGCGGTTTGAACGGTTTAAAGTGTCATTATCTCCGTCCTTGGGAAGAAGGTTTTTCAGAGGCAATAAGGGATAACCTCATTAAAAAATACAAACTCGTTTATGAGAAAGACATCCATTCCCCGGACTTCAAGATAGCAATTGATACCGAGTATATGAGCAAGAGAAGTGGTAAAATTACGAAGAAGATAAATTTCAAAGGCACAGACATTATAGGTTTCATAGCACCCTTTGAGGTCAGAGGCAATCCAGAACTTATTGAAATCGGCTATGAGGCAGGTTTTGGAGAAAAGGGAAGCATGGGATTTGGGATGGTAAAAGAAGTCGTTTAGAGGGTTTAAACCGTTTTTGCAAAGCGGTAAGATGACTTATGGGCGATAGAAAAATATTACTTGCTAAAGGCGATTTAAGCCGAGATCAGACTTGGGATGCTCATTCATATACTACAAAAGAGATTGCTAACATAATTGCAGAATTAAGGAGATTCGGTAGTGAAAATAAGGAATTATTATTATTATCAGCCCAATTCCACGATATAGGTAAGAAGTTTACAGAATGTTTCAAAGGGCAGCATAAGCTTGATTTTGAAACCTGTTTTGGTGAACTTAAAAAAGAATTTCCGGGCTTAACAGATGAGAAGGCAAAAATAGTGTCACATATTATTTTAAGGCATCATTATACTTCAGATAAGGATATTGAAGAATTGACAAAGATATGGACACTACCCAGCATTAACATTGATATGATTCTGCGATACTTGAGAGCATCTGATAGGATAGCTTCAATAGACTATCTAAATATGGCAGAGCTTGATGAAATTGCAAAATTGGTAAAACCGTTAAATATTTTTGCATATACAATTTCTCGGGAAGGAATTTTAGCGGGAAAGATAATGGATATAGTAGACGACCAAATTACAGGGTTAAGTGGACGAGGAATCTACTATCATAATGGTTCAATATTTCTCCTTCCAGAGGGAATGGATTCAGTAGATATTGAAAGCTTCAGGGAGCAATTAAGGAAATCAATCGCTTTAGTAGTTGACGAAATATGTAGCGACCTTATAGGCATTCAAAACAATCCCCGTCAAGTTATTGTATCGCCGATCTCAGAATTGAATAGTTCGGTCTTTCCTCTTTTATGGAAACGGCTTTTGCAGAGATTCGACACTAAGCTTAGGTCGAAAAGGGAACGAACAAGAGAAGGCGCGCATCTTTGGATTCAAAAAGCAATATCAGAAATATTCGTGTATTTAGAGTCAATACAAAGGGAAAAGGAGGGATTAAAAGGGCACCAAAAGAAGCAAAAAAATAAACCAGTTACCTATCAGACGATAATAAAGAAACCTTCTCAAAAAATATATAACGCGAGTGAAATATTAGCTCCGATAATTAGAAAGCTTCCGCATTCCATATATAATAAAAGATTTGATGGCCTTTCTTATGCGGAGCTTGAGAAAATAGGAGAAACTCTCTATAGCCACATCAGAGAAGTGGAGAATAATTATCCAGAACTTTTTAAAACCGGTCTTCGTCAATCGGTTGTTGACCAAACATTAAATATCTTGACTTTCTGGGGCGAATCTCCAAAGAATATAAGCGAGGTTGCTGAAGCGCATTATCAGAGATATGTTGAGATTGCGAAAAGGAAAGCAATTGGCCAAAGGGGCATAGAAGAGTATTGTTTTCTGTGTGGTGAACCCGCTGAATTTACTTTTGAAAGTGCAATAGCACAGAAAGTAAAATTTGCCAAAATATTCTCTAATCGGCGACCAGCTTTGGCAAGAAACATATCCAATATAAAACTATGTAATCTCTGTTTAACAGAAATAAAATTTTTAGATTCAAAGTTACCATCCGATATTTCTAACACTGTATTTCTTTATATCGAGAAACCAGCAACTACTAAACCGCCGTATTGGGAAATCGAACAAGCATTTACAAGTCGCATAACGATACTGGAACTTAACGAAAGTACAATACTTACATCCAAAGAATGGCAAGATTATATTGGCTATGTTAATAATTTATTCACTGATGAAGAAAAATTTAATCTAAGATATGCAATTGGTACGAATCATTTTTATACAATATTTGGTTGGTCTCCACCAAAGAGATTTTCTCAGCGAGAATTAATTATTCTTTTACTTCCGTTTTTTTATCAGTTAATAAGACAGGTCAATTGTTCAGTTAGAATTGATTTAGCACAGAATATGGAATTTACCCCCCTATACTATTTACTCGAGATTCCACCCATTGCTCAGAACTTTACAGCAGAGGATTTCACTATTCCTACCGGTAAGTTTTATCGTAAATATCTATTACCTTCGGAAGCTTGGCGAAAGTTACAAATGGGGAATATCATTGAATTCGTAAAAAAGTTTCCCGACAATTGGATTCATTATGCTTCGAGGACTGTTCAAGAAGAAAATCGGGGTGGATGTTCGTATTTAAATAATAAGTTTTCAGTCTTAAAGGAGGTGTATCCTATGAAAGAACCTGAAATACTAAAAGCCGCAATTGCGGTTAGCGAAAAACTTAGAAGAAGGGGATATAGTCGCTATGCAATAACACGGCCAGTTCAAATGATTTCGGACTCAATACTGCGGGTAAAACGAGAAGGCTTCGAAGATGAAGCAATAATAGATTATGCTGTTAATAGGGTCTTAACTCTTTCCAGCAAGGAGATTGGAAGGGAAATCAAAAAAGGAGAAGACCCGGTGGAACAAATAAAAGCTGAAATCTTTAGCGAAGTGGAGAGACTCACGAGGTTGATGTTTATCTATCTAAAGGAGAACGGATTCAAAAAGTTCATCCTTCTCGTAAGATATCTGACCGATGCGGTCTTGGTTGAGACAAAGTTTAGCTAGAATGATAAATCAAAAGGAGGAAAAATGAAAAAAGTAATCTTTATAGTCGAATATGAGGCAAAACAGCCTCTATTTTTGAGAACCGAAGGTGTTTACGATGTTGCAACGAGGCGCGTTGGAGACAAAGAAGTTCCCTCTATTATCAGCCGTAAGATGATACGACCATTACGAGATACCCTGCGAACTTATGCCCGTCAGACCGATGATCCATGGATCAAAGGCTGTGAATTCCCAACGGAAACAATGTGTTGCTACTGCATAGACTGCTTAATGTTTGGTGGCACTAATGCATCAGCCGGAACTCAAAAAGAGCTTACTAAAGGCAAAAAGGTAAAATTTAATGTCGGGACCCTCCAATTACGCTCCCTTGTTCATCCTTCAGATGCTCTGGCAGTGTCAAGCGGAGAAGAAGCAATAGAATCCGAAACCCACACAGGAGTTAAGGAGGGACGCCATGCTGAAATCGGACGGGCACTCTTCTCTCCATTTCAAGTATCGCAAGGAACACGGTTCATTGGGACCTTTATGCTGGATATTGTCTCAAGCGGAGTGAAAAAACCGGGCGATTTGGTTAATCTTTTTGCAACCATTTTTATGCACACCAAGAGATACGGAGCAAGAACTGCTCAAGAAGGCTTAGTGGAACCGAAGATATTAGCCGTGGTGGATGTTCCATACGAGGTGGTTACCTCTTACGACCTCTATAAAACTGTAATCAATTATAAAATAGAAGACTGGAAACCTGAAGTGGACGAATATCTTCAAGAGTTGAAGAAAATCGTTCCAGAACTAAGCGACATCGACTATAAAATACTTACAGAAACGAATCTTTTGGCACTGCTAAAAGAGGACAGACTCCTGGGTGAATTAAGAAAAGCATTGGAAAAGGAGGGGGTAAGAGTAGAAAAAGCATAGAGAAAACTGCAAATATTAAAGGTGAGAAACATGAAAGTATATCATGCATTACTTGATTGTAGAGGATTCTTTAGTAAAACAGATAGACAACCAAGTGGTGGAGGCGTCATATCTTCACCTTATATTCATGATTTCGCGCTTCTATATGCCTTTTTTGAAGCATTGAATGTTCGCAGTCGTATTCTTCCAAGTGATCCTCAATACATTGAAGATATAAAGGAGTTTTTTCCTTTTTTCCCTGTTTACATCTTTCCTACTGTAATCACAAGAGGATTCCAGAAAACTGAGAGTATAAATGTTATTCCATCTACTCGTTCGATTCCCGAACGAGAAAGTAAGGATAATGTCCCCAAATGGAATTTCTGGCTCGGATATAAAGCCTTCATGGTTTCTACCACAGTTTTCTCGGATATAATCTTACCTTCGAACTTTTACATCAGGCTTGGAAAGAAAAGGACACCTATAAAGGTCTCTCTGATAGAAGTAGAGTCACAAGAGAAAGCGGGGAATTTCTCGGTTGGATTAATCTCTCCGATAATGCATTCTAATTTAAAATACGGAAGGGGCACCCTAATCAGAATGAACCCTTCGCCTTTATTTATTGGAGGGGTTGAGGGAGAAATAATTTTTTATAGAATTCAAGGAATGTCCTACTATAAGCCAATCAACTTTAAATTTATTTCCTTCACTAAAATATGACAGACGAACTTAACATAACCGTTGATGCAGCCTATCTTCCCACTGATATATATTCTAAATGGTCGCATTTTCCACTTTTCCCTTTCCAAATCCAAGCTATTGAAAAAGAAAAGCCCTATGCAATGTTCGTCCCTACGGGATTCGGGAAGACCTTCGCAGGTATAATTCCATCTATTATTGAAGATTGCCACAAGACCTTTTTTGTATTCCCGTCTAATGCGCTTGTAGAAACGCAGTTCCAGTCAGTTAGGCAGAGACTGGTAGATTGGGGTGTAAATTTTCACTTAATAAAACTGACCGGGGACGAATTACTTCTATCTATGCTAAAGGAGGGGTTCAAGACCAAAGGGGAAGCTCTTTATAATATCATCACTCAGCATGAAAGGAACATCATTTTTACAAACATTGACATAATGTTTAATATAGTTGCGATGAGATATTCTAAGAAATATACTCGGGACTTAGCCTCTATTCTGAAATCAGCTCGGTTTATATTTGACGAATTCCATTTCTACAAAAATATCACTGTCTTATTGATGAGCGTTTTATATCGCATTCTTCTTAAATTCTCGCCGCATTTGGCATTTTTCTCGGCAACCCCTACTTACAGCACACTTGAATTATTGGATGCGATAAATTCCCTTGAAAGAATTGAACTTAAAGAAATACCTCTGGAGAGTGGAGTAAGGATAACCTACCCAGTGGATATTACTATAAAGTTACATTCTGAAGACGAGCTGAACCAAGCTTGTCAATGGCTTAAAAGAAATAGTGCTCCCAATAAACTTGGAATGGCAGTAGTAAATAGTATTCGGGATTCTATGATTTTATATCAAATGCTTAAAAATGAGGGATTAAAGGTATATCTTTATAATGGTATGTTAAAAGATAATCTCCCAGAGAATATCTCTGAGGGTATTATAGTAGGGACCTCTGCAATTGAAGTCGGTATTGATAAGATTGTCGACTTCATCTATTTGGAGGCTGAAAATACCGTTTCCTTCCTTCAGAGATTTGGGAGAGTCGGAAGGCATTCGGCAGGCACAGCTTGCGCCATTGTACACCCTGACATATTTAATCAATTGAAGACCCTCTCACTTTCCAAGACAATATCTCGATGGGAATTTATCAACTCTTTAATCCAGAATGAATATCGATTTAATTATCTAAATCTATATTCAAACTCGGAGTTCACTTCGATTATTAAAAATATTTTAGCTCTTTACAATCCTGATGAGAGGCTTTCTTCCGAGCAAAAGGATGCCTTGCGAGTATTGAATGTTAGAGATGGAGTTTCTGCTTTTATTTTGGGAAAGTGGAGCGAAACTCCTATACTAATCATTTATGATATTTTGAGAGCTATAAGAGATTATGAGGTAAAGCAATTCTATTTTGGTGACAATGCCCTTAAACGAGTTAGAGAATTAGATAAATTATCTCAAGCAAGATTTGAATACTACTCTCAATTTATTCCACCATTGATTTTAGAAGTGGATGGTTTTACCATGCCCCAAAAAGATAGATTATCAATTAAATTTAAGCCCCCTTTCATTTTTTACCCCAATTTTCCCTTTCTGCGTTCCGCATTTGAGCAATTATATCAAAAGGGGTTATTTACTCAAACAATTATAGATAGGGTCATAATCGAAGAAGGTTGTGTAAGAATTCCTGACTACTCCGACAGGGATAAGGTATGGGTTTGGGGATATTCGAGCAAACTTGTAAAAAGCTGTGATGGAAGAGGAGTATTTATTTAATATACTATACATTTTTAATCCGCTCGCAAATACCTTTGAAAAAGGCTAAATTATTTAGTTCTTCCTGAGAAACCACAGATTACACGGATTTTCACAGATTAACACAATTATAACTCCTTGAAATTCTGGAAGTTAAAATCCGTATAATCCGTGGTTAAAATGGGTTTTTCAGGGGAAACTACGTAAGAATTTCTGAATGAAACTTATTGGTAACTTAGTTAATGCTCCTATTTCATCTATCAGCGTAAGCTCTGGCTTTATGTCCATCAGCTTTCACCGAATCCAGTATGGGAGTTTCTAACTCAAGAACCATATCCACAACACAAAAAGAAATACTAATGGAAGGGATGAAATAAAGAGATCTTATAAAGAAACTAAATTTGATTAGCGCTTATGGACCTCACCGGCACGGAGTTTAACTATTACCACATCTGCCACCGGAAGCTGTGGTTGTTCTCCCACGACATACAAATGGAACAGACATCCGACGCTGTGTTCCTGGGAAAAGTAATTGATGAACATTCATATCCGAGGAAAAGAAAAGAAATACTCATTGATGGAGTAGTAAAAATTGATTTCCTTGATGATGAAGCTGTGCATGAAGTAAAAAAGTCAAATAAGATGGAAGAGGCACATATCGGCCAACTGCTCTACTATATCTATTGCCTGAAACAAAAAGGCGTAGATGTGAGAAAAGGAATTATTAATTATCCCAAACAAAGACGGACAACCGAAGTGGAACTTACTGAAGATAAAGAGTCCGAAATCAGAGAGACGATTGAAAAGATTAAAGAAATAAAGACAATGGAACAGCCTCCACAAGTCCTGAACTCAAGAATATGTAAAAAATGCGGATACGAAGACTTCTGCTATGCGTAGAACTAACAGTTCAAAACGGCTAACATTGCCACCCTTATGTAATTGACAACGCATCATATGAAACGAAATTATTACATCACAAAAAACGGAAGGCTGAAAAGGGAAGAGAACACTCTTTACATTGAGTTTAAAGAGGGCGAGAAGAAAGTAATCCCTGTGGAAGATGTGGAAGGTCTGTATCTTATGGGAGAGATGGATTTGAATACGAAACTACTCAATTTCCTTGCCCAGCAAAAGATACCACTGCATATATTTAACTATTACGGGTATTATTCAGGCTCTTATTATCCGAGAGAGCACTTGCATTCAGGCTTTCTACTGGTGGAACAGGTGGAATGCTATAAAGACAGAGAAAAACGACTAACCATCGCCAGAGAAATAATAAATAGTGCGACACACAATATTCTCTGTAATCTGAAATATTACCAAAATAGAAAATCAGGGCTTCAAGACTATATTCAAGACATAGAAACCAAATTGCCTGAACTTGAAAAGGCAGGAGACACTCTGGAACTTATGGCCTGGGAGGGACATATAAGGGAGCGATATTATGACAGTTTTAATGTTATTCTTGACCTTGAGGAAGAATTTACAAAGCGAACAAAAAGACCGCCGGAGAATATGATTAACGCCCTTATATCTTTTGGCAATTCACTTTTGTATGCCACGAGTCTCGGTGAGATTTATCATACCCAGCTCAATCCAACCATCAGTTTTCTGCACGAACCAGGGAATAGAAGGTTTTCATTAAGTCTGGATATTTCAGAAGTCTTCAAGCCTATTATTGTTGACCACATTATCTTTAAGCTTATGAACACAAAGATGCTGGGAGAAAAGGATTTTGAAAGAGAGGTAAATTTCTGCTATCTTTCAGAGAGTGGCAGAAAGATATTTCTGAGGGAATATGATGAAAGGCTAAATACTACAATTAAACACAGGACTCTTAAAAGAAATGTATCTTACAGACACTTAATAAGGTTAGAGTGTTACAAGCTTGAGAAGGCTATTACCGATATTGAGCCGTATAAGGCGTTCAGAGCTTGGTGGTGATATATTAACAAACCGTTTCAGCCGTGGCAGCAGTTTAAACCGTTTAACCCGGATAGAGGTTAAGTTATGTATTACATTTTAGTCTACGATGTCGGCGAGAAAAGGGTTCAGAAGGTGCATAAACTCTTGAAACGCTATCTTAACTGGGTGCAGAATTCAGTTTTTGAAGGAGAGATTACCGAAGGAAAATTTGAAGCGATGAAAATGGAAATGGAGAGACGTATGAATTCTGATGAAGATTCTGTGATAGTTTACAAGCTTGGTAGTTTGAAATACACGGAGCGTGAGATAATTGGGGTAGAAAAGAACCCAACAGACAATCTATTATGACAAAGGAGTTATAAAGTCGTCGTGCTCTACCGTTTTTTGCATAACTGATGGTTGACAGACAATTTTATGCTCTTTGATAATTTAACCCCTTTATTTTTTAATACAAAAATTTGCCTTTTAATCGCACCAATATGGAATTGAAATGCAGTAGAATCACTCAGCACGAGAGAGGGACTATTACTTTTAATCGCACCAATATGGAATTGAAATAAGAAAAAGAAAAAGATATTGTTTTAGATCTTAAAGCTTTTAATCGCACCAATATGGAATTGAAATTCGTTTTTGCCGGACTTGCAGGCGCCGGCTACCTTCTTTTAATCGCACCAATATGGAATTGAAATATTCTATGACATCTATCTTCTGCTTGACTGTTCTGACTTTTAATCGCACCAATATGGAATTGAAATAAATTTGAAATCAATTTTTTACTAACTTTACAATGAGCTTTTAATCGCACCAATATGGAATTGAAATTTGCACGAATAATGCGGGAAATGGTCCATTATCATTGCTTTTAATCGCACCAATATGGAATTGAAATTTTTGAATATCTGAAATTTTTTGTAATCCCTGCAACTTTTAATCGCACCAATATGGAATTGAAATAGATATTGCTTATCTCGGTTTTTTATTAGGCTATCCCTTTTAATCGCACCAATATGGAATTGAAATCTCTATCAAGCAGCGAAACAATATTATGATACAGACTTTTAATCGCACCAATATGGAATTGAAATTTCAAAATCAGAATAAAACATCTTTTTATCTATTCTACTTTTAATCGCACCAATATGGAATTGAAATGATGACATCCGAACCCGCAGAATTTTTGAATGAGAGCTTTTAATCGCACCAATATGGAATTGAAATTAAATCTTCTTGAATTTCCCCCCCATATTTTATTGGCTTTTAATCGCACCAATATGGAATTGAAATTTTTTACACAATCATAAACCGATGTTGCCACAAAACCAACTTTTAATCGCACCAATATGGAATTGAAATTGGGGAAATAATTTTGGATTACTGGCACAATCTACGCCTTTTAATCGCACCAATATGGAATTGAAATTTCAAGGCGATATATCAACACGCATTTGGCGGGGAACTTTTAATCGCACCAATATGGAATTGAAATAGATTAGCCCAACAATTCCACAAGTTGCTTGTCCTGCCTTTTAATCGCACCAATATGGAATTGAAATCTAAGAAAGGTGTTTGAATAATAAAAACCCTTTGGACTTTTAATCGCACCAATATGGAATTGAAATAGGAGAGGGTTAAAGTTAATTGTTTATCTAATGCCTCCTTTTAATCGCACCAATATGGAATTGAAATCTATCGTGAGCGATTTGACCGCAGAAACTTGGTCTACCTTTTAATCGCACCAATATGGAATTGAAATCCCATACGCCCTCTACCTCTCGTTATCATTTTTTCCTTTTAATCGCACCAATATGGAATTGAAATCAATCAACACAAGTTCACATAGAATCGACTCTAACTACCTTTTAATCGCACCAATATGGAATTGAAATCTACAAAAGTCAAATTTCTATTTGTATTTTATGTTGCTTTTAATCGCACCAATATGGAATTGAAATTAATTTTGCGGTTATTTTCAATCGCTTCATTAACTTCTTTTAATCGCACCAATATGGAATTGAAAACCGATTTCCCGTTGCGTGAGCAAGAAGAAACCTCCTTTTAATCGCACCAATATGGAATTGAAAAGTAAAGATGTTTATCTTTACCCATATAATTTAATCGCTTTTAATCGCACCAATATGGAATTGAAAATCGTTGGAATCTGTCCCTAATCAAACATTGTGACACCTTTTAATCGCACCAATATGGAATTGAAATATTCAGCCATCAATTATAAAAAATCCTTGAAATCCTAAAAAGTTTTGTGATATAATTTTTGTTGTATCTGGTAAATATCATCATTCCTTATTCTTTATAGTGTAAAGGAGGATTGTTTGTGAAGTGGAAAATGGGCTGTTTAAAGTCTGTATTAATCTGGGGTAATCTGTGGTTTTTGGTCTTGTTTTTTACTGGTTGCCTCTCGTGGTTTAAACCCAAGCCACCAGACTTGGTTACGCAGTATACCAACTTCTCCTTAGCCAGTATTTACGAGCAGAGGGGACAGACCGAAAAAGCAATTGTTGAGTTCAAGAAGGCACTCCGCCACGACCCGAATTCTTCCTTACTTCACCTCCTGCTCGCCCAAAACTATTATGAACTCGGTAAACCAGATGAAGCTATTCTGTATGCCCAAAAAGCTGTTAAGTTATCTCCCGAAGAACCTGATGCCCATTTAGTCCTGGGGAACTGCTATCTTCAGGGAAAACGACTGAACTTGGCAATTACCGAATATGAAAAGGCAGTAAGCTTAAGTTCTTCCCGAATAGACATAAGGTTAACTCTAACCAAACTTTACGAAATCAAAAAAGATTACCGAGGAATGGTTGAACAATTAAAGGAAATAACTCAGCTCAAACCGGCTGATTCAGAGCTCTTCAGTAAATTGGGTAATGCCTATGGCAGGTTAGATTCTTTAGACCTGGCCGAGGAGACATTCTTAAAAGCGATTGAAGTTGATAGCACTAATTATGAGGCTTTAGTGGGACTCGGTGTTATTTATGAAATGAAAAAAGATACTGCTTCAGCGGTAAAGGTTTATGAAAGGGCTTCTGAAGTCCAGCCGGAAAATGTAGCACTGCGCCGACGACTCATATCATTTTATCTCGACTTAAAAAGAGAAAATGATGCCATTTTGGAATGTCAATCAATCTTAATGGAGAATCCAAACAACGATTCTGTCAGAAGAATTTTAGCCTTAATCTATTATCAAGAGGATGAATTTGACGAAGCAGTAGAGGAATTCAAAACAATTCTCCAAAAAGAACCACAAAATGCTGATGCTCACTACTATTTGGGACGCATCTACTATGACCAGAAGAAATATGATAGAGCCAAAGAAGAAATACTACAGACTATCAAATTAGTTCCCACATTTTCTGAGGCCTGGCTTTATCTCGGATTTCTCTCAGTCCAGGAAGGAAAAATTGGCAAAGCCAAAGATTATTTTAAGAAAGCGGTGAAATTGGGGAACAAAAATGAGCTTGATTATCTTCTGGCCACTGCCTATTCACAAGCAGAAAGATATGATTCTGCTAGAGAAATCTATATTAAGATTTTGAAAAAAAATCCTAAGAATGAAAAAGGTCTTTATGGTCTAGGAGTGGCTTATGATAAACTCGGGGCTTTTGATGAGGCAATTGCGACTTTTAGGAAACTCATTGAACTAAATCCGAAAGAGGCTTCGGCTTACAATTACATTGGCTATCTCTATGCAGATAAGGGGATAAATCTAAATGAAGCTTTAGTTCTCATTCAGAAGGCTTTGGAATTTGAGCCGGAAAATGGTTATTATATTGATAGTTTAGGTTGGGTCTATTTTCGCCTCGGACGAATTGAGGAAGCCCAGAAGGAAATTAAAAGAGCTTTGAACTATGTAAAGAATGATGCGGTGATTATTGAGCATTTAGGAGATATTTTCCAGGCTAAGGGTGAGTTACAAAAAGCCAAGGAGCAATGGCAAAAATCCTTAGAAATCGACCCAAAGAATAAAAAGTTAAGGGAGAAAATAGAAAACTTGAAGTAACTACTGATTTCAGCGATTCACCCCGTTAGAAAACTAAAATAATGGCACAAACTTCGCTCAGTTTATTGACGAACTTTTGGGATAAACTACGTCTAAAAACTCTAAAAAGGTATCTTTCTAACGGGGTAAAAAGAACGATGACAGCAATACAAAAACATCGCTTTCCGCTATGTGCATATTGTTTAGCGGTAAGCGGTTGACGGATAGCGGTTAGTGATTTTATCGCCGTAATCAAACTCGACCTGTCCGTTGCTCCGAGATGCAAAGCCCTCGGTCGTAACCCTTTGGGCATAGCCTCTCAGCCGTCCCGATTTATCGGGACGAGCGAGGCCAACGGGCGAGCCTACGGGCGAGACTGACGGTCAGGAACGAAGTGAGGGTTATCTTGGGCCCTTAGCTCAATGGTAGAGCAGCGGACTCATAATCCGTTGGTTCTGGGTTCGAGTCCCGGAGGGCCCATTTAAGTCATCCCGATAGACCTTGCCTTTCAAACTAAAATTTCCTCTACCATTATTAATAGCCACATTAATTCAGAGACAAGACTTCAGACTTTAAACATTAGACTTTTCTCTAAAGTCTGTCGCTTATGGCGGGGTCTCTATAGTCTCTGAATTGCATTGGGTGAGAAGAAAAAAACCTTGCCGCGCCCGCCTGCCGTCGGGCAGGGAAGCACAGAATTTACCAGAACTAATTGTGTAATGTGAAATGTTTGATGTGTAATGAAGAACATGACGATTATGGTGAGCAAAGCCGAACCATTACATGACACATTTCACATAACACATTAGACAAAAAATGTGATTCCGTGGTATAATTTCCTATGCGATCAAGAAAACGAGGAGAAAAATGATACCAAATAAAACATGGGTAGTAGGAATACTTTTTATCAATTTTCCCAGCTCTTCTTATGCCTTTAGTCTGCTCGGTCTTTCAGGGTATGGTGACCCTCTTAGAGACTTTTCTGCCCGCTCACTCGGTATGGGTGAAACGGGGATTGCCTCAGAAAATTCAGGGGGGCAATATTTACTAACACTGTTAAAAATAATGTACCGCCGCCTTCTGTAGTGCTTTTTCCAAATCAAACCTTCAAAGACTCCGGGGCTATTGTTAATATTTACAAAGAATATACCTATCCGGCTTCTTTGGGGTTAGGTTTTGAATATCGTCCGAGAAACGAAATCCCGGTGAGAATTTCGTTAGAATGGATACAGAATCTCTGGTCAAAGTTTAAAGATAGCCGAATAGAAGACTTAAGATTCAAAAATACAAATGAATTCCATCTTGGCGTGGAGCATTTCTTTTCAGTAGGGGGTCAAAATTTTGAACCCTTACACTTGCCACTACGCTTTGGATTTGCTTATATTCCGTCATATCTCAATCGGGATATTAATCAGGTACTTGTTTCCTTAGGGGCAGGGTATGAATTGTTTGGTGGTTGGCTTAATTTAGGTGTGGCTTATGGTAGGAGAACTTACAAAAACACCGAGGTTTGTCCAAGCTCTGACCCACTAACCATTGATGAGTCACTAATCAAAGTAATAGTGACAATAAGCAGAACGATGTAGAAGGGATATCAAAGAATCGGGACATTACGAATTAACCTGATATATCAACTTTGGCAAATTTTGCTGAAAAACCTGTAAGATTGGACTTTAGAATTAAAACATCAGAATTGTTTTTCACCTTACTTTCGGGGGGTTACCTCACCTTTACCATCTTCTTTGTCTCGGCGAAGCCGCCGGCATTCAATTGATAGTAATATGTGCCACTTGCCACAGGTTTGCCTTTATTATCTTTTCCATCCCACTTGACTTCATAAATACCCGGTTTCTTCTTCTCATCTGCAAGTATCCTTACCAGTTGGCAATTGACATTGTATATTTTTATTCTGACATTGCACTCTTTTGCTATTTGATATTTGATAGCAGTAGCCTGATTGAATGGATTCGGGTAGTTCTGGTGTAAGCTAAATTTTAATAGGGGCATATATCTTGTAGACTTTATCTCCTCAACTGAAACAGGACTACTCCCCAAAATTATATCACCATAATATGTAGGGTTTAAGCATCGGGCATACGCCTGCCCATGGGTGTGTACCGCATCCTGTGGCCACCAGCCGTAGACCGCTACCACCTCATAATAATCAGCCGCTGCCATCCAGAAACCAAATGTATCACCAACTACTACATCTAAAGACTCGTTTCTCGCCCCAAATGGAATGGCGACCTCAAACTGCGGATGGTTACTACCATAACTGATCTTATGGGGAAAGAAAACCTCCCTATACGCAAACTCGGCACTGTCCGCCGCCACAGAGAAACAATTTAACCTCTGGGAAGGCTCATTCCACTGCTGGAGCCAGAAACCGCTTTCACTAGAATCAGGCCAGAGAGGGTATTGATGATTATGATTGTCATCAAAATAGAACTCAAAGGCATTGATATCGTTTGTTCCTGCAGAAGGAGTATCATAAATCCCGTCTAATGCCAGATAAAGATTGGATGAATCGTTCATCACATATAAATAAGCACTGCCCCAAATTGAAGTGTCTATATAACCCCACTCCAGCATATTGGATACATCAACCTTAAAAGCCTTATCCCACTCGCCAGCACTAATCACACCATCTATAATAGGTGCAGTAGTGATAAAAGGAGACCTTATAAGATGGGTAATTGTATAGGCGATTCCTTTCAAAGTATCATTCTTGGGATTCTGGTCGCTAATGAGAGATGTAAAAGCACAAAGGTTATAAGTGTTGGCTGGAGGACCTGCTGTCCAGGGATCAAAACTTACCTTAATCCCACCAAAAGGGACAAGACTATCTACTTGCCTTATACTTTGGTAGACCTTAACCCCTAAAGAGTCCATTATAAAACTAACATTAAAAGTGGGCGCTGTCTTTGAACTGTAGTTGCAGACATAGATAGAAGGCACAATAGATGTGCTAGCTAAAACTACAGGAGCTTTCTCAGAAGAGTCTCTTTGAGTTTTTTGCAAAGATAGATTTGGCTTAAATTCACTGCGATGAAAATTCTCAGAGTCTAAATTTTGCCTCCTCTTTGTCTCATTTACTATTATTTTGCCGGGTGAATAAATCTCGCTAACCCCTACATCTTGCTGGGAGAGGCCTAATGTGTCTATCTCATAGACATAAGTTTCATAATCAAATGATTGGCCCAGACTAGCTACAATTTCAGCATAACCGTTTTTGTTGAAATCATAGATCAATAGTCGGACATCCTCATATTGGCCCACTCCATCTCCAGGATTCATTCTGAAGATTTCCTGATAGTTGTTATCTCCGTAAGCCTTATAGACAGAAAGTCGCCGGCTATCTATACAGACCATCTCATCTTTTCCATCTCTGTCCAAATCGCCTACGCCGATATCGTGGTATCCCCAAAATGGCATCCGTGGAAATGAGTCTGTCCAAACCTCGGTAAATGTATTGTTCCCATTGCACTCAAAGACGCTAAAAAAAGCGGTGCTACCGCCACCTGCGTAGAACTTTATTCCACTACATAGAAACTCCAGTTTTCCGTCGCTGTCCATATCCACTTGGCGACCAGGCTCAAAAGGAGCAGCTTGATAGATATTATTGTAACGCAGGGCTACATCCATGCTGTCTATTTTAGTATATACATTCTCGCCTTGGCATTCGTAGATATATACCATAGCTCCATTATTGCCAGCGCTATTTCCAAAACAAAACTCTGTCCTACCGTCCTGGTCAAAATCTCCAATGGCTATATCAACCCCCATAAAGCGAAAATCATCGTTAAGCACATTCTCAAAACTGTCGTTTCCCACACACTCATACACGGATAGCCTGTTACCACAGCAGATTATGTCCATTTTCCCATCTTTATCCGCATCATAAAAATAAGTGGAATAAAGGGACGTAGCTGGGTTTGGCGTATGCATAAACATTACTCTTTTAGGAAAAGAATCTACAGCATTACTTTCCATTAGGCGGAATATCATTCCGGTTACGGTATCGTATGGTGAAGTCCGGTCTGTTAGACTGTCAAAGTCTGCATGTCCCATAAATGATGGATATACACCATAGTTGTGCGTACCCACACTATCACTATAGGCACTATCTACCTCTAAATAGATATTGTTACCTTGGTGTTCCTCAAAGACGTTGCCCGCCCTAGCGCGAAGAACTAATTCAGGTTTCCCATTATGATTTGCATCTCCATAAAATATTTCCCAAAAATCCCTCGGATGTGGGAAGTGGGCTACCTGAATGAAGTTTATTGCCTTTGGTCTTTTGGGATTTCCTTCCTTTGTGCTTGACCCTATAAACATAGCAGGAAGGATGACTAAAAGAAATAAAATTTTTTTCATTAGTGTCTCCAATATGGGGGCAAACCTTTGTGGCCTGCCCCCACCAACCTACAATTATCTTATCAGAATCATCTTCTTTACCTCAGTCTTGTCCCCAGCAGTCAGATGATAGAAATAGATTCCGTTTGAAATCGCATTCTCTTTTTCATCCCTGCCATCCCAGGTTACCTTATAGATTCCCGCACTCTTAGGTTCATCAACTAATGTTCTCACCAGTTGTCCCGTAATGTTATAGATTTTTAGAGAAACTCTGCTGTCTACAGGTATCTGGTATCTAATATCTGTAGTCTGGCTAACTGGATTGGGAATGTTCTGGAATAGTTGGAAATTGGAAATTGGGATTTGGGATTTGGCGATTGCAGTCTGCGCTCCTCCACCTCCCTTTGAGCCTCTCTCAAACTGATAGAGGCTCACATCGCAGACGCCAGCAAAATCACCAGTGAGTCTGCGGACTCGGAGTTCAACCTGATGGTCATCCTGATAATACGGTAGAGGAATATCCATCCTCACCGTATCTGGGACGCCTGATTCCACTTTCAGAACCCTCGCCTCTCTCCCATCAAGTTTCACCTGCGCGTTCCATTTCCCTTTGCTCTCGTGATACCCCACCACGACAAGTGTGTAGTCATAATCTGGAAAGAGGTAAGGCAATCTATAGACGAGTTCGTTACTCGCCCAGTCTATAGAAATGCCTGAAGGGTAAGTGATATACCCATCCCTATATAAGGTATAGGGAGAGGCTTCTGTGAGTCCTACATCAACACTGTAATATTTAGCAGCGGAAAAGGTTGAGGTCCAGAAGAGTATCTGGTATGCCCCATCAGCGTAAGGTGGCTCCACCTGGTCTGTCCAGGCAATCGCAAGATGAGCCCCGTCAGCATCCTGCCAGAACTCCGTCTGGCCATATCGGGATTGAGTAGTGTTGTTGCTAATATTCGTTCCATTCAGCATAATTTCCCAGTTAGTCCCAGATAGATTCTCGCTCCACTCTATAAACTGGCCTCCTCTTATCTGTGGCCA
Organism: Candidatus Edwardsiibacteriota bacterium; assembly: GCA_040755715.1. Taxonomy (GTDB): domain Bacteria; phylum Edwardsbacteria; class AC1; order JBFLXN01; family JBFLXN01; genus JBFLXN01. The sequence continues at coordinate 6,728 of JBFLXN010000016.1, read as the reverse complement.
GCGGGAGTCCTGAGTTGGAGTTCTGGAAATGCGGTCATACGGACCCCATGTTAGTGGGACTACTGTGAGGTTTTTAGACCTGTACCAGATTTCGTAAGGACCTGTTTCTGTTCCCCATCTGGCTTCCCAGGTAACCCAGACTTGGTCACCGTAGAAGTCAATACAGGCAGAACCTGCTCCGGGACCGGTATCTTCGGAGATATTCTTTAAGTTTCCCCATACTCCACCTTCTCTGCTGGAATACCAGACTGTATCTCGCAAAGACCAGGCTACATGTGGCACATCATTGAAATCAAGCGTTATAGAAGGCGAGAGAGGATGAACAAGGAGTTCAATGGTACTCCACTCTACCTCGTAAATCACCTCAGGCCCTTCAACCACTTCATAAAAGCCGTTTGTTTTGATGTAGACCAACTGCTGGTGCACAATCCATAGCCACCCGCCAGGTACAGGTAGTGGAAGCTTCGGATATCCCCATCTCTTCTCGTACACCAAATGCAAATATTCGGTTCCAAAGTCAGGGTCGCCACTTATCGCTATTGCAGGTGGGGACATATATACCACCCTCTCTAAACCTGCAGACACGGAATCAACTAAATAGCCCTGCCAATAGTTCAGTGGCGGGAGGGGGTCGCTTCCTTTCTTGAAACCATAGGCACCACAGAGGTAATACTTGTAAGGTGACTCTTTGTAATAACAGGGGCTGTATAGATACCACTGAAAGCCAAGACCAGGATGGACTGATAAGCTAGGATATTGCCCCTTAGCTATGAGTTCATTGCCTGACCAGTTGAAACCCAGGTCATTGCTGGCCACATAATAGCAATTGTAATTTCCCTCATAGCCATCGGTGTAGACCAAAGCTAAATTACTGGTGCCGGGAAATCGGCAAAGCTTGCGGGCTTCGGTATTGTAGGTCGCCCAATCAATGTCTGTTGTCGTAACTGTCACTGCCAGAACTGGACTGGCAAATAAAGCCAGTCCACATAGTATCAAAATTATCTTTTTCATCTTACTCCTCTCTGCAGAATTTTTAGGATAAGAAATTCTGCAAAAAAACCTGAAAAAGTTGTGAGCCTCTCATCCCCCAAGTATCTTCAAAAAGAAGGGAGGACAGGTCTCTGCCTCTTAATTGTAGGAGTGCCCTCTTTGTGGGAAAGCCTTTCTGGACTTGATAACAATCGCCCCAATGGAATCGGGGTTCCCACAGTTAAAAGACCGCTCCCACCAAAATGCCCTGACAGAGGTGACAGAGATAATTGACCTCTGCCAGGGCAAACTACAAAGGGTCTCGTATCCGGTGGACTGAAACAACTAAAAAGCAGATAGAAAAGATAAGTTGGAGAATTCTGGACTGGAGTTGAGGAGTTTTTGAGAAGTAATTCGGCTCCCAATGACACAGGGGGGGGTATCAAACTTTCTGAAGAAAGCTACAGCCATTTTTTGATTCACCTTCTTTCTTTTTGGCTTTCAGCTTTTCTTTTTATAGTATATAGGATTTGAAAAAGTTTGTCAAGAAAAAAATGCATAAAAAAAATGCATAAATGTTGAAAAAATTTTAGGGTTAATTTTTGAGGAAAGTGGTTCAATTTTTATTTGACCAGAGGCTACTTAAAATGGTATAATAAACTAAATATGGGTTATCTCCATTCTATTTGCTGGATTTCTAATAGATAGCATACCGCTTATCAGCTTGCCGCTTCGGAAATTTGAATAAAATAGTAGAGAGCCCCATTGCAAATTGCTACGGGGCGAGCGTATCTGTGTCAATCTGTGGCTAATTATCTTGAATCACCTCTAAGTTAGTTGAGAAATCAAAAGGACCGAATGTAAAATGAAAAATGAAAGAGATATTTTCCTTGAAGAGGCTTTACCTCTTAGAAATGAATTGAAATCAATTTTAGGAAATCATTATCAGACTGTGTTGGATTTATTTGAATATATTCATAATCAACCTCGCTTATTTATGGACTCTATAAAGAGACTCAATCTATCTATTTTGCAAAGACGTTATATATTTGCCTCCGCTATACTCTTAAAAGAGAATGAGCCCTTTTTTGTCAATTCCTACGCCATTACCTATAAGAGAGAAAAGAGTAAACCCTGGAAATGGGTAGCAAATTTGAATGGATTTGAATGTCTTAGAAGGTTTGCTAAGGAAAGATCAGACAGTGCTAATACTTTTGGGGTATTGGCAAAAGAAACCCAGGACAAAACCCTTATTGAAGAAGCGATTGAATATATTAGAAAATTTGCTCAAAAAGGCTCATATTGTGCCAATACTTTTGGGGTATTGGCAAAAGAAACCCAGGACAAAACCCTTATTGAAGAAGCGATTGAATATATTAGAAAATTTGCTCAAAAAGACCCATATTGTGCCAATACTTTTGGGGTATTGGCAAAAGAAATTCAAGACAAAACCTTAATTGAGGAAGCAATTGAATATATCAGAAAGTTTGCCAAAGAAGAACCATCTAGTGCTAACACTTTGGGGATATTAGCTAAAGAGACCCAAGATAAAATCCTGATTGAGGAGGCGATTAAATATAATCGCCATTTCGCTCAAAAGGAGCCACAATGTGCTAATACCTTTGGGGTCTTAGCAAAAGAGATTCAAGATAAAACCTTGATTGAAGAAGCAATTGAATATATCAAGAAGTTTGCTAAGGGAAGACCGGACAGTGCTAATACCTTTGGAGTATTGGCAAAAGAGACCGAAGATAAAACCTTGATTGAGGAGGGAATTAAATATAATCGTGCTTTTGTTCAAGAAGACCCACAATGTGCTAATACCTTTGGAATCCTGGCAAGAGAGAGCCAAGATAAAGCCTTGATTGAGGAGGGAATTAAATATAATCGTGCTTTTGTTGAAGAAGACCCGCAATGTGCTAATACCTTTGGGGTATTGGCAAAAGAGACTGAAGATAAAACCTTGATTGAGGAGGCAATTGAATATAACCGTAAATTTGCTCAAAAAATCCCATATTGTGCTAATACCTTTGGAACCTTGGCAAAAGAGACTGAAGATAAAACCTTGATTGAAGAAGCAATTGAATATATCAGAAAGTTCGTTCAAAAAGACCCACAATGTGCTAATACCTTTGGGGTCCTAGCGAAAGAGGTCCAAGATGAAGCCTTGATTAAAGAGGCAATTAAACATATTAGAAAGTTTGCTCAAAAAGAGCCACAATGTGCTAATACCTTCGGGGTATTGGCAAAAGAGACCGAAGATAAAGCCTTGATTGAGGAAGGAATTGAATATAACCGTAAATTTGCTCAAAAAGACCCACAATGTGCTAATACCTTCGGGGTATTAGCAAAAGAGACCGAAGACAAAGCCTTGATTGAGGAAGGAATTGAATATAATCGTGCTTTTGTTGAAAAAAACTCGCAATGTGCTAATACCTTCGGGGTATTAGCGAAAGAGAGCCAAGATAAAGTTTTGATTGAAGAAGCAATTGAATATAACCATATTTTTGTTTCTAAAGAGTTTCAGTGTGCCACTACTTTTGGAGTATTAGCAAAGATATTAAATAGAAAGAACTTAGTTAGAGAAGCAATAGATTATCTAAATTCTTTCTCTCTTGATAATTTAGAGCAAATAAATACTTTAGCTATACTTCATAATTTTTTGGGTGAATATGAGAAGGCCCGTCAGACAATTAAGTCCTGGAAGTTGCAGGAAAAAGGGCTGATTCATTCTGAAGCAGTATCTTATTTGAGAGAAGGGAAAAATCTTCAAGTAATAAAATTATTGGCTGATAAGAACTTTCAATTAAAGAAAGAGTTTGAAAATGATTCACATAAGGCGGTCACTTTAGCCACCGCCCTTCGCCATTTAGGAATGATAAAACAAGCAAAGAAAATTTTATGGGATGAAGAAAAAAATTGTTTAAAGTGGTCAGATGAATATGTTCAAAATGCTTGGAAGAAAATACGGGAAGAAGAAGGTTAATACTTTACGACATACCGTCTCTCTTCTTTTCTTTGGTCTGGTATTTGTCTTTTCCCTTTCCACCGCCGAAGAATTTCAGAGATTAGTTATCCTGCACACCAATGACATTCACGGCTCTTTAGAACCACAGGGTGCTACTTGGATTAACCCTGACTTCCCTCCAGAATTAGGCGGAGCTGCTTCCGTCGCTACATACATTAAACAAGTAAGAAATGAATCCCTCAAAAATAATGATTATTTCCTCCTGTTAGATGCTGGTGACATCTATCAAGGAACACCAGTGGGGGATAAGACAAAAGGTTCTGCAGTAATTAAATATTTCAATCGTCTTCATTACGATGCCTGGAATGCTGGCAATCACGATTTTGATGACGGAATAGAAAACTTAAAAAATCTCTGCTGGATTTCTCAAATGCCTGTCCTTTGTGCCAACATTGAATCAGATTGTTTCAAGCCCTATCTGATTAAAAATTTCGGCGAAATAAAAGTGGGGATTATCGGAGTTATCACCGATGATTTATCTTCTTTAGTCGCATCAAATAAACTTCAGGGAATACAAGTCTTGCCAGCCGCCATTACTCTTAAAAAGTATGTTTCTAGACTGCGAGACCAAGGGTGTGAGTTAATAATCGTCCTTTCTCATTTGGGATTTCCACACAAAAGAGAAATAAAGGGGAGGATAAATGTCTTAGAAGAAATTTTAAAGGAAGGGACAGAAAAGGGATTAACTCCTTATTCTGAAGGATTAATAAATTTTGTTACTGAAAAGAAGGGGTTCTCTTTAGATGATTTGGAAATAGCTCGGTTAATTGATGGGATTGACCTCATTATTGGTGGGCATACTCATGTAGGGATAGAACCTCCTTATGAAGATGAAGTAACTCATGCCGTTGTAGTGCAGGCATACAGTTCTTTGACTTCTATCGGTCGGATGGATTTGTTAGTTGAGAAAAAGAAAAAAGGGATTGCTTTTTACAAATATAAATTGATTATACTATTTTGGGAAGAGTTTCCTTCTGATTTAGAAATGAAGGAGTTAATCGCCTCTGAGGTGAAAAAAGCAGAAGAGGGAATGCAGACTTGTCTAGGTTTTGCCAAAAAGGATATTGGTAGGGGTGATTATGAATCACCCTTGGGCAATTTAATTACTGATGCAATGCGTGAAGCGAGCGGAGCTGATGTTGCTTTAATCAATCGTGGTGGCATTCGGGCTGACCTTAAGGCAGGTGATATTACTGAAGAAGATGTCTATCGGGTTTTACCATTTGGTGATATTTTAGTGAAATTCCCTGTCACCGGAAAACAACTGAAAGAAATATTAGAAGTCGGCGTCTCCGGAAAAAGGAGAGATACGCAACTGTCGGGGGTAAAGATTGTGTGGAATCCCAATTTCCCTGAGGGAAAGAGACTGTGTGAAGTGCGAGTCGGGGATGAGCTACTGAATTTAGATAAGACCTATACCTTTGTCACTTCCGACTATTTGGCGAGGGGTGCTATCGGGTACACTATCTTGGTGGAACTCTCTCCCGCCAGATCCTCCGCAGTCGGGGGGGCGGACAAGAAAGACGCTTATCTTGGAGGATTGACTTTGAGAGAGGCACTGATAGAATATATCAAGAAGCACTCTCCACTGGAACCGAAAATTGAGGGAAGGAATGTCCATTCCCAAAAGGCAAAATATTCTAAGGAAATGGAGGAGATAAATAAAAGAATTTATGGACAATAAGAGTATATCTTCGGTCTTAAAATGGAGTATTCACCCTATCCGCCTTTCAAAATGGCGGGCAGTGATAGCGATTCTTGTTCCACTTTTAATCTGGATTCTAATTTACTTCTGGTTTCATAGCCTCTTCTGGCTCATCTTGGCGATTCTTTTATTGAGCGGAGCTATTTGGCCTTTCTTTGTCATCACCCATTATCAAATGGATGAACAAGGGGTAACAGTAAAAAGGGTATTTTATACCATCAAAAGAGATTGGTCAAAGATTAGAAATTTCTATCCTGACCGTCAAGGAGTTCTCCTGAGCCCATTCACCAAGCCTTCACGATTAGAAAATTTCCGCGGACTTTATATTCTTTTCGGAGACAAAAAGGAAGAAGTGCTGAGTTACTTGGGAAAGAGGATAGGTTCTCCTATAGTGGCTGGACCAATTTCATCGCAAAATTAGCATTGCAAAATTAGCAATTATCAATGGGAAATAAAGAGAAAAAGACAGGTGATGACCTGGCAGAGCGTTTGCTTGATTTTGCCGTAAGCATAATCAAGCTGGTCAATGCTTTGCCCCAAGACAGTCGTTGGTAAACACATCGGGGGACAACTCTTACGATCAGGAACTTCTCCGGGGTCCAATTATGAAGAGGCTCGTGGCGCGGAGTCTAGAGCCGATTTTATTCACAAGTTGGGTGTTGTTCTTAAAGAGCTTAAAGAGTCCAGGTCCTGGATGAAGGTTATTTATCGTGCCAAATTGGTTAGCCCTGAATATCTTAATCCCCTCATTTCAGAATGTGAAGAATTGTGTGCAATCATTGCAAAGAGCATCATTACCGCGAAAGAAAAGAAATAGTTTTGAAATGTTAATTGTTAATTTTACATTTTGCAATGCATAACTGTTTGCCCACAACAATCCGTGATGAGCCTTATGTTGCTTTGTTAACTAAATATTACTTGCATTTTGTGACAAAAAATGCTATAATGGTCACCGGAGGTGACGGTAACCATGCATCCCATTTTTGTCAGAAAATTGTCCAAGAAAGAAAAAATAGAATTGAAGGA
>JBFLXN010000159.1:0-6282 GCA_040755715.1 Candidatus Edwardsiibacteriota bacterium | reverse complement strand
CCCGACTTGTCGGGGGACAAGAGAAGAACAAGCCCAGAAGGCTTAAACGCTTGTCAGTGTTGATTTTCCTTCACTCCGTTCAGGATAAATCGTGCCAATTTTAGACAAAATTTTAACAAAGTCGTGCATAACTTCTTGACAAAGTCCAGTGTCAACAAAATTGGCCTAAACATCTCTACAACAACTTAAGTGAACAATCATTTCATTGCACTCACCTATAGCATCATCTAGGTATTTTTTCCACTCTTTCTGGTGATTTTTCTTTGCGTAACCTTCGGCGATGAGAGCAACTGGTGATTTACAGGCACGCCTCATTTGGCTACTTAAATCATACTTTTCTTCCATTGGTAATTTGGGGACAATCCTAGTGCTGTGTGACATAAATTCCGTAACTTTTTTCGGGAGTCACACAGCACTTTCACATCCCGATTCTATCGGGATATGACATTCCGAAACTTGCCAGTGGCAAGTTTCGGAATTGTAACCCCTTAGTCCCGATTGAATCGGGACTAAGACCCCCCGCAGTGGTCTGTATCTTCGGGCCAACTTAATAGCGTTAATTTATGTTACAGACCACTAGTTAATACAATAGTCATTGCTCTATAAAGATTCTGATAAACTTCTAAATCTTGGAAACTTCTCGCTGTTTTATACATTCTGACCCTTACTCCTAAATCATCTCCCTCCGCCGATCCGACCGGTGTGTTTTAAGTCATGCCGAAACATAGGCCAGGAAGAATTAGCTAAAGGGGTGGAACTCTTGATAGCATAGAGGTAACCATCATTAGTTCCGACATAGATTGTTCCATCAGGACCGATTGCCGGGGAAGATTCCACCCCCCCGTTTATGGAGCACTGCCACTGAAGTGTGCCGTCATAATTTATGGCGTAGACAGTATGATCATTTCTTCCGACATAGATTGTGCCGTTAGAACCAATTGCTGGTGAAGACCTCACATCACCGACAGCTTCGTAGCGCCATTTCTCGGTGCCGTCTGGATTTATCGCATAGAGATTGTGCTGGACCCCGAAATAAATTGTGCCATCAGAGCCAACTACCGGTGATTTCATACCCAATGTGCCCGTTTGAAAGTTCCATTTCAATGTGCTATCAGGATTAAAGGCATAGAGACTACCATCATCGGATCCTACATAGATTGTGCCATCGGCACCTATCGCTGGGGAAGAGTTCACTGCACCGCCTGTTTGGTAGCACCATTTCAAGGTGCCGTCCGGATTTATCGCATAGAGATAATTATTATCAGAGCCGACATAGATTGTGCTATCTGAGCCTATCGCCGGTGAAGACCCCACTGGAGCCCAAGTTATGTAGCGCCATTTCAGGGTGCCGTCTGGATTGAGCGCATAGAGATAATTATCATCAGAGCCGACATAGATTGTGCCGTTAGAACTAATTGCTGGTGAAGACTTCACATAACCGCCGGTTTGGTAGCGCCATTTCAGGGTGCCGTCTGGATTGAGCGCATAGAGATAATTATCATCAGAGCCGACATAGATTATGCCGTCAGACCCGATTGCTGGCGAAGAAAAAACCTCTCCAGCACTAGTTTGGTAGCGCCATTTCAGAGTGCTGTCTGGATTGAGCGCATAGAGATAATTATCATTAGCCCCAACATAGATTGTGCCATCGGAACCAATCGCCGGGGAAGATCTCACCCAACCGATAGCTTGATAGCGCCATTTTATGAAACCATCGGGATGTGTTCCGGGATATAGAGGGTCCCAAGGGTTTGAATGTTCCGGCGGAGTTGGCTTGGTGCAGCCAATCAAAAGGACCACCATCACTGCCATCAAGATATATCTAAATTTAATCTTCATTTTACCCCTCACTTTTTTATAGAGTTGATTAGAGATTAGAAAATCCACTAATTCCCTAATTCTCTAATCCCCTAATCACCAGTTAAAAGTTAAAGAAATTGAAGTTTTGATGTTCCCCTCGGCCTTGGTGTCTGACTCTAATCTAACCTTTGGTTTGCCCGGAAACAAAATTAGGGCATCCAAAAAATTCCAGCCCCAGAGACCTGCCGTGACAACAGCACTATATCTTAACTGGTTATACCAATCTAAAGCGTTCTTATAATCCCAATTCATTTCTCCACAAAGTTTGACCGCTTCTTGGGTAGTCTTCGCTGCCTCATAATTCCTCTTGCTCTTCTCATATTGACTCATCGAAAAATTATAACCAATGAAACTTACAGTAGTGGAAGCTAGGCCCAGCATTGATGGACAAAGGTAAACCCATCCCATGCCTTTTCGGCCGGAATATCTCTGCCCCCAGCCTGGCAAAATCAAAGAGCGCAAGCCAGCACCAAGCCTGGATTTTCGTTTCAGATTAGCGGTCAAACTGTAGGTTGCTTCTTTTCCTATCGCCAACTCAAAATACTGGGGGTCATAACCTTTTGCTTTTATCTTTAACTTGTATTGGCCGAATGGTATCTCTTTAGGCTTTAGCGGCAAGAAACCCATTTTAATGGAGTCATTCATTACAATCCAAGCGCCGGCTGGCTCTCCTTCAATTTTTAACTTGCCACATCTTTTAACCAAATTCAAATCTACCGTTCCCATCAGATTAGGTTTTAGAGTAATGGTGGTGTCCTTGGCTAAATCACCTTTTTCCACCCTTACTTTGTGGAGGCTGGCCATCAACTTTTTAATGGTGGCTGGAGTGACCAAGCCAGTAGGCTGGTCATCAATAATTATCATTCCACCCAAAGGCTCTGACCTGACATTGAGGTCAGCATTCTCACCAAAAAAGGACACTTCTGCCCCTTCAATCCCCGCCAATTTTCTTGCCACCTTGCCCATAATCTTGGTAAGGAATTCTTCAATCTGACCACCGAAATCTTCAACCACATTCTTTTCAATAGTGCCAGTCTCTACATCTATTAATCTGGCTTCTATGGTGTAAAGATTTCCCACCTTAGAGATACTGCCACCCACCATTTTGGTAACTGCAATTAGTTGTCCAACCTGACGGATACAAGAAACTTCGGAACAGGCACCGGTCAACTGAAAAGCTTGTTCTTTTAAGATTCTTTCCATCTCCGCCCGTTCCATCACGGCATAGGCTCCGGTGGCGATTACTTCTGCCCGCAAACGGTCGGAAAGAGCCATCGCATCATCAGTGGAAATACCTCTTCCGTCAAAGGGCAGAACTGCAATAGCTGGCTTCTTTACCTGAGCGGACACATTGCTGGCTAAGCCTCCACTTATTAAGAAGAGGATAATTGTTCTTTTCATTGTTTCACCTCCTTATCGTGCAAAATAGTTTAAAGTTGTTCAAATTTGTTCAAATAGTTCAACAGTTGTTTATCTTTAAATTTTCTACCATCTTAAACTATCTTGAACTATTTTGAACTCTTATTTTTTAATTGCTCTTGCCCTATTAAATAAAATATTCAAGATATTCTTTATTTTAATAATGTTCTTATGAGTATATCCGCACCCATAAAAGCGAACTATTCCTAAGGTATCTATCACTACTGTAGTAGGAAAGTTTTTTACCTTGTATTTATCAGCGACCGCACTAAATTGGTCAATGAGAACTGGTCTGTTGAAAGATTTATCTTTAAAATGTGCCTCTACTGTATCCTTTTTTTCTCCCACATCTACAAAGGCCAAGACTATGGAGTCCTGGGGAAATTTATTAACTAAACTATTCAGCACCGGTATTTCTTGTTTACAGAATTTGCAGTAGGTGGTCAGGAAATTCAATACTACTGTCTTGCGCGGCTTAGGCTTGGCTTCATTTTCCTGTCTGCCGCAGTAATCGCTTAGATAAAATTTATTTCCGTCCAGTTGAGGCAAAAAGAAAGTTGGAGCTGGCTGACCGATCTTAGGAATTTCTTGACTCTTCGCATTTATGGCCCAGCCTGAATTAGCCAACCAACACAAATATAGACAAACAAAAGCTGAAAGGGGAGGTTCGCCGATTTTCATAACGCCTGAATTGAGAATGGCGGCATTTACGCCATCTGCTAGAATGATTTGTTAGGTGATACTATTAATCATATTTTCTTTCGGACAAATCTCTCATATTCATCATGACCACCTATCCAAAACCAGACAGCAATATCTTTCTCAAAAAGACATAATGCCCTATAACCCCGTGATACTCTCAATGACCATACATTTTCTTCTTGGTTAATACACTTAAAATGCAATGATGGATGAAATGGGTTCCTTCTCCATATCTCGTATGATTTTTTGCTTCTTCCTTAACGTTTTTAGCAAGTGTTTCATACGCCTTCCAGAAAGAAGGCACCGTTTTTGATTTCATAATTTTTCGTAATCAAATTCTTCCGTTTTTCCTTCTGCTATCTCTTTTTTAACTTCTTTTGCTATATCTAATAATTCTGATTGTGTGCTCTTGAACGAAATATCCCATCTGATTTCATCATCCAAATCTGCAATATATTTCCGCAAGCGTTCTGCCACCTTCTCCTGTTGGTCTTCAGGCAATGATTCTATCATCTTTATTATTGTTGCTGTTGTTGTTGAAGGCATTTTTGCTTTCCTCCCTTATATTTTGTTTTTCGCCTAACGCCTGAATTGAGAGCGGCGGCATTTACGCCATCCGCTGGAATGATTTGTTAGGTGAAATTTTACGAGGGGCAATCGTTGACAAATCAGCAGTCTAGTCTTTTACCCCATCCATTAATTTGATAATCCATAATTTTCTATTATCTCTTCTCGAAAAGTTCAAATTCCTCTATCGGTATTTGAACAGCAACAGGACTTTGGCTCTCGTCAACGACTATTTTCTTATGAATTTTTAACATCTCTACCTCCGGATTTTTATTTGTTTCTATCACCTAATATTTATTATATCAAAAGGCGTGGTCAAAAGTCAAGGAGAAAAGAGGAAAACAAGCTGTTTCCGTCTCCTATTTGTCCGTCAATGCGGCTACACCTGGCAGGGTCTTGCCTTCCAAGAATTCCAAGGAAGCCCCACCGCCAGTAGAGACATGCGACATTTTTTCTTCCAGACCAAATTTAGCTACGGCAGCTGCCGTATCACCACCACCAATAATGGTAGTTGCTTTCTTTGAGGTTGACTCTGCCAAACTGTGAGCAATGGCTTCAGTCCCTTTAGCAAAATCCTTTACTTCAAAGACACCGAGTGGACCGTTCCATACTACCGTTCTTGCATCCTTCAATCGTTCGGAAAAAAGTTTAATTGTTTCAGGACCAATATCACCACCTTGCCACTCAGACGGGATTGCCTCAATCTTGACTACTTTCTTTTCCGCCCCTTCCTCCAATTTTTCGCCGATTAAACAGTCAACCGGCAGAAGCAACTGCTTATTTTTTTCTTTTGCCTCTTTCAGCAACTCCTTAGCTAAGTCAATTTTGTCTGCCTCAACCAATGATTTACCCACTTCTAATCCCTGGGCTTTATAGAAAGTGAACATCATCCCCCCCCCGATAAGGAGTAGGTCTACTTTGTCAAAGAGATTCTTAATCACATCAATCTTGCCTGAAATTTTTGCTCCACCCAAAATGGCGGCAAAGGGTCTTTCAGGATTCTCCAGGGCTTTGGAAAGATACTCTATCTCTTTTTGCATCAAGAATCCAGCAGCACATTCTTTGAAATGCTTGGTCACTGCCTCTACTGAGGCATGTGCCCGGTGAGCGGTGCCAAAGGCATCATTGACATAGACATCGCCTAATTCTGCCAATTGTTTGGCAAAATTGGCATCGTTAGCCTCTTCTTCAGGATGAAAGCGAAGATTCTCTAGAAGCAGACAATCTCCATCTTTCATTTTTTCCACTAATTTTTTTACTTCTGGGCCATGACAGCAGGGGGCAAAGGCAACTTCTTTTCCCAAAAGTTCGTTTAATCTTTTAGCACAGGGTGCTAAGCTCATACTCGGCACAACTTTTCCGTCCGGACGTCCGAGGTGGGACATCAAAATTGCCTTACCGCCTTTATCCAAGATGTATTTGATTGTTGGGAGAGTGGCACGAATCCTCGTATCGTCAGTAATAGCACCTGTCTTTTTATCTAAGGGCACATTGAAATCAACTCGGGTAAGCACCCGTTTGTTTTTAAGGTTGAGGTCGGTGATACTGAGCTTTTTCATAGAGTAAACCTCCTGGTAAATTTAGGGTTCTGTAACTTGAAACCACAGCAGTGCTTTGTTAAATTTTGGCTCAAAATCTGCCTGGAAGCCTTCTGGCACAATAATATAAGCCTATGAGGCACTTTTCTTGTGCTTTTGAGGATGCCCTGAAGCCCCGATTTATCGGGGCTTGGGC
>JBFLXN010000158.1:0-6365 GCA_040755715.1 Candidatus Edwardsiibacteriota bacterium | reverse complement strand
AATTTGGAATTTATCGTTCTCGCAAAGGAAAAAGAAAATAAGAATAGAAAATGTCAAAGAGCAAAAACTTTGGCTTCCCTTATCAGGAACCAGTTATATTGAAGTCTTGATTCTTCACCAGTAACTACATATCAACTTATCACCGTATTATTTTATCGCCATTTTGAGATTTTTATCCATATTTTCCTGAAATATATTCCTCTGTTCGTTTGTCCTTTGGTTTCGTAAATATATTTTCTGTCTTACCAAATTCAACTAACTCTCCTAAGAGCATAAAACCAGTATCGTCTGAAATTCTTGCCGCTTGCTGCATATTGTGGGTGACAATTACAATCGTATAGTCTTTCTTCAAGGCATACATCAATTCTTCTATCCTTTGAGTGGCCACTGGGTCCAAAGCAGAACAAGGTTCATCCATAAGCAGTATTTCTGGCTTCACCGCCAGAAGCCTGGCAATGCAGAGTCGTTGTTGTTGTTCTAAGGAAAGACTAAGAGCAGAGGTTTTAAGTTTGTCCTTCAATTCATCCCAGAGAAACACTGCCTTTAAAGATTGTTCAACTATCTCAGATAATTTTTTTTCTTTAAATTTATGTATTTTTGGACTAAAGGCAACATTTTCAAAGATGGAAAGAAGAAATGGATTCGGTCTTTGGAAGACCATCCCTACTTTTTTCCGCAGAGTAACTAAATCAATGTCTGAATCATAAATATTTTGTCCATCAATCAACACCTCTCCTTTAGTTTCAACCCCTTCTATCAGGTCGTTCATACGATTGAACACTCTCAGAAGAGTAGATTTACCACAACCAGAAGGACCGATGATAGAAGTAATTTTTTTTTCTTCTACATTCAGATTGATTTCTTTAAGTGCTTGAAAATCACCATAATATAGATTTAAGTTCTTAGTAGCAATTCTCACCATAGATATTATCCAAATCTCCCTGAGATATATTCTTCTGTTCGTTTATCTTTAGGAGTGGTAAAAATCTTATCGGTAGTATCTATTTCAACAAGTTCACCCATCAAGAGAAACGCTGTTCGGTCACCAACACGAGCGGCTTGTTTGGTATTGTTAGTCACCAAGACAACGGTATAATCTTTTTTCAACTCTCTCATTGCTTCTTCTACCTTTGCCATAGAAATAGGGTCAAGCCCTGAACAGGATTCATCAAAGAGAATTACCTCGGGTTCAACTGCCAGAGTTCTAGCAATGCAAAGCCGCTGTTGTTGACCGCCTGAAAGTTTAATCGCCGGTTCATTTAGTCTGTTTTTGACTTCTTCCCACAGATAGGCAGACTTCAAACTTTTCTCAACAATCTCCTGCAATCTTGTCCTATCCTTTATTCCATGCCTTTGTGGACCATAGGCGACATTCTCAAAAACCGACATTGGCAAAGGCGAGGGAAGGGCAAAAATCATTCCGACTCTTCTCCTCAATGTTTCAATATCAATATCTTCGTAGATATCTTCTCCGTCCAAAAGAATCTTGCCGTTGATTTTATATTTAGGATTTAGGTCGTTCAGTCTATTAAGTGTCCGAAGCAATGAAGTTTTTCCACTATTTGCTGGGCCAATGATAGTAAGAATTTCGTTTTGTTTAATCTCAAGACTAATTGACTTTAGTGCGGACAATGAGCCATACCACACACTTAGGTCTGTGATAGAGAATCTTATCATTTTTTGTTCATAAGTCACAGGCAAGGATGCCTGTGCTACTGCACTCTGAGATAGAAATTTCACCATTTCCTTTTTCTTCTGATTTGAAATCGTATAAAGATAGCGAAGAAGTTAAGACTCAAAACAACTACCAGTAGCACCAGAGCGGTTCCGTATCGGACATTCAAACCAATGTTAGGTATCTGGGTTGAGATTACATAGAGATGAGAGGGAAGAGCCATCACTTGGTCAAAGATAGATTTAGGCAGTCCCGGGAGATAAAATGCGGCCACAGTAAAGAGAATTGGAGCTGTTTCTCCAGCCGCACGGCTTATCGCTAAGATTATGCCAGTAAGCATTCCAGACAATGCATTGGGTAACACCACATGACAGGTTGTCTGCCATTTTGTAGCTCCCAAAGCTAAACTTACCTCTCTGAAAGATTGAGGCACATTTTTTAAAGCTTCTGTAGAGGTAGTAATGATTAGTGGAAGATTCATAATGGCTAAAGTAAGTGAACCGGCTAGAATGGAGGCTCCAAATTTGAAGAAGATAACAAAAAGTCCAAAACCGAACAGTCCATAAACAACCGAAGGGATATCAGCCAAGTTGATAATAGCTAACTGAACTAACCTCTTCAGAAAATTTTCTTTGGCATATTCGTTGAGATAAATTGCCGAGAGGACTCCTAAAGGAACAGCGAAAAGGACAGCTCCGGAAACTAAACATAATGTCCCTATAATCGCCGGGAATATTCCTCCTTCTCTCATTCCCATTCTGGGTGCAGTGGTCAAAAACTCCCAGTTGACAGCACTGATTCCGTTTTTTGCAATAACGAACACAATTATCACAACTGGGAAGATTACTAACAAAGCCGCCACAAACAAAAGAAAAAATGCCAATTTTTGAGATTGATGATGGGTCATTGAAGTATTTCTTTTTCCTTTCTAATGAAAATATCAGCCGTAAGGTTAATAAGAAAAGCAATAATAAATAATACCAGTCCAATGGCGAAGAGGGCAAAATAGTGGCCACCCCCACGAACAGTTTCACCCATCTCTGCGGCAATAGTAGCAGTCAAGGTTCTTACGGGCTCTAAGATATTAAAAGTAATTTCCGCAGAATTTCCGGTAACCATCATCACGGTCATTGTCTCCCCAATTACTCTGCCTATACCTAACATCACGGCTGCCACAATCCCTGAAGAAGCCGCAGGAATGATCACTCGGTATATCGTTTGCCAATGAGTAGCTCCTAGGGCCAGAGCCGCTTCCTTATATTTCTTGGGCACGCCGGTTATGGCGTCTTCAGCGATACTGACAATAGTAGGCATAGCCATAAAAGCCAATGTTATTGAACCTGTTAAGGCACTCAGACCGGTAGGTAGATTAAAGAATTTCTTTACTAGCGGAGCCAAGACTATCATTCCAATGAATCCCATCACTACACTGGGGATTGCCGCCAACAATTCTACACCTATTTTTAGAAACTCTCTTGACCTAACCGGAGCCACCTCCCCAATATATATAGCACAAGCTATGCCTAAAGGTACAGAAATTACCGCCGCTCCTATCGTTACAAGAAATGAGCCTAATATCAGAGGCAGAATTCCAAAGGAAGGAGGTTCAGAGATGGGATACCAATTCTTTCCTAAAAGAAATTCTTTCAGACTAACTATTTTGAAGAGTGAAAGAGCTTCCTTAAACAGGAAGAAGAAAATCAAAAGAACAACGATGATAGAAATCACTCCACTTAACCGAATGATTTTCTCAATGAAAAATGCAAAAATTCTTTTGGGGGTAAGTTTTTTTTGAAGCACTGATTTATCCTCAATTTATGACAAATGAATACAAACAGAAATTTGTTGAAACTGATAGAAATTCATAAATATAAGATAGAAATTTATGGAAATTTATGGAAACTTATTGGAATTCATTTTTCAAGCAATTTCTATCAATTTCTATTTGTCGTATTTCTACAAATTTCCATTAATCTTTAATTCTTAATTTTCTTTGTTTCTGACAGAGTTATCGGAACAAAGTCTTGCTGTTTTACTATTCCTTGTCCTTCATCGCCTAGAACAAAGTCAATAAACTCTTTGACCAATCCTTGTGGTTGACCATTCGTATACATCAAGAGCGGACGGGAAATCTGATAAGTTCCATTAACCACATTTTCTATCAAAGGCAAGACATAAGGACCCTTATTATCTTTTGCTATGGCGATAGCCTTTTGCTTTGGACTCAAGTAACCCATTCCATAATATCCAATAGCATTTTGATTCTGAGTTATTTCGTCAGCAATTGCCTGTGAGGATGGCATCAAGAGAACTGAAGGAGCAAATTCCTCTTTCCCTTTCAAGATATGTTCCTTAAAATAGATATGGGTTCCAGAATTTACCTCTCTGGAAAGAGCCACTATTTCGGCGTCTTTACCACCTATTTCTTTCCAGTTAGCAATTTTACCGGTAAAAATGCCGGCTAATTGCTCAATAGTTAATTCACTAATAGGATTCGCTGGATGAACAACCACCACTATTCCATCCAGTGCTACAGTAAATTCTACTGGTAAGATTTTTCTTTGGTTTGCGAGTATGATTTCCCCTTCTTTCATTTTTCTGGAGGATTCAGCAATATCACAAGTTCCATCAATCAAAGCGGCGATGCCTGTTCCTGACCCCCCCCCGGTGACAGCCACGAACGCCTTTGGATACTTCTTCATAAAGGCTTCAGCCCATGCTTGACACAGGTTAATCATAGTGTCAGACCCCTTTATTTGTATCGCCTGCTTCTCTTTGAGCCCCGTTTCCTTCTTGCCCCCACAACTAGTTAATAGCAAAAGAAAAATTCCTAGATTTATGAATTTAAGTTTCATTTGTCTTCACTCCCCTTTCCTCAAAAATCAAATTTTGCTATGTCATTTCTCCGCCCAAATAATCGGCGGATCCGCCAAAGATTTAGTGGCGGAGATTTTTGCATTTTAATATTTGATATTTGATTTAAACTTTGGCAAATTTAGGTTAGGGTTGAACTCATCCCCTCTTAAAAGGCTGTTAAAACAAGCCCCTTCCCTTCTCTTACCAAGAGAAGGGAACAAAAGGGGTTGAGTTCTGGAGAGTTATAACTTTAACAACTTTGTTCTATTTTCTAAACGGCAGATGAAGAGGCTCCGGCAAACAATCAAAATACGGACAAAAGCGATTTTTGCCAAAGTTTACTTTGATATCTATTTGCTTCCACCTGGTTTTATAAGTGGTATATTCTTTGCACACAGAGGACATTTTTCCGGAGAGAAAGTCTCTGTGGGAACGCAAAGGAGAGAAACTAAAGGAATTCCAAAATCCACGGAAACTTCACTTCTATCAACAAAGACTCCGATGCCGACTGTTTGTCCTCCTTTTTTCTTCACTGCTTCTAATGTCTCTTTAATTGAACCCCCCGTGGTCATTACATCATCTACTACAAGAATTCTCTCATTATTTTTTATCTCCATTCCTCTGAGGAAATCCCTTCCTTTCTCTACTTTCTCAGCATATACTGCTCGGCAACCCAGATGTTTTGCTACTTCAAAAGCAATAATAATTCCTCCGGTAGTTGGCCCTGCTACTGCAGAAATATCTTCTTGAAGAAAATGTCCAGCAATTTCGGCACAAAATCTGCTGGTTATCCCGGGGTATTGAAGAATCTGAAATTTTTCAAAATACACTGCGCTATGCCGGCCAGAAGTAAGGAGAAAGTGGCCGTTTTTTAAAACCCCTTTTTCCTCAAAAATCTTACGAATTTCTTCCTGATTCAGCATTTTCTATTTCCTTTAATATTGATTGAACCGTTTCAATTGGGTCTTTTGCTTTTGTGATTGGTCTGCCCACGACTAAATAGTCGGCACCAACTTTAATTGCTTCTCCAGGAGTCATTACCCTTTTTTGGTCATTTAGTTCTATTCCTGATGGTCTTATACCAGGGGTGAGGACTATGAATTCCTGACCGCATTTTTTCTTTATTCCGGCAATTTCTTGAGGTGAAGCGACTACGCCATCAAGTCCAGCGCTTTGAGCCAGACCGGCTAAAAGTAGGACTTCTTCTTCAATAGTTCGCTCTGAGACCCCGATGACTTCTTTCAGAGTGACATCATCAACACTGGTCAAAATAGTAACTCCCAAAACTATTGGATGCCTTCTCTTCTCTTGATTTTGCACCATATTCCAGACAGTCTTTGCCGCACATTCCATCATTTCAAATCCACCTAAAGTATGTAAATTAAACATGTCAACCCCGAGTTTCACTGCGGCCTCACTGGCTTTAGCTACCGTATTGGGAATATCATGAAATTTCAAATCAAGAAAGACCTTAGCACCTTTGTCTTTGATGAATTCAACTATTTTAGGCCCCACGGAAGTATAAAGCTGGCTTCCTACCTTGAAAAAGTTCACTACATTTTTAAGTTTAGTAATAACTTGTTTTGCTTCCTGAAAAGTAGGAACATCTAAAGCAACAATTAAGCAATCTTGAGCTAGCATTTTTTATCTCCCTTTGCTAATTCGCAGATTACGCGAAAATTGTAATCCTCCTTTTATTGATCATTTAAAAGACTTCTGTAAAATTCATAACCTGCTGATATTTTGCAGGTTATCTGATTATTTTTCTTGACTTTTCCTCCAGCTTTTGATATAATTTAACTCGTTATAAACAAAAACCTTACATCAAAAAACA
>JBFLXN010000157.1:0-6468 GCA_040755715.1 Candidatus Edwardsiibacteriota bacterium | reverse complement strand
ACCGGGGTTGATAATTGTCACATAAGGGTCTGCAGTATAAAGTGAACAAGCCGCACCCGCAGTGATTGCCGCACCGGTATTCCTTACTCTTATAATCAGTGAATCCGTTTCCCAGGCATTGAGAAGCTGATTGTTGTTGTTATTCGTGCCTGCCACCTGAGGGTCTGCCACCCTTGAACCGACATAACCTACTACAGGATTCGGACAGGCAGTGGCCAGTCTCTTCACCGAAAACTGCATCGTATGACCTGAAAAACTTATATTGTAGATGTCAGGTCCGTAGGCATTGTCTTTGTTCGTCTTGCAGTTGGGAATGCTTAAAGAATCAAAGGTAGTTTGGGACAGTCCTGTAACAGGACTGTAATAGTCAGCGGCGTAAGCGGCATCATCCATCCGTCTATCAAAGAATGAATCTCCTGAGGTATATCTCGGATTCGGGTTAAATTGGGGAGTTTCAATCCAGTAAGCATAATATTTTGTAGTAGGCGGCCCATTGTTGTATCTTGTCCCATCGTTCATCCTCTCATCATAATGGGCGATGAGAATCCCTGAGCGAGGTAGTGCAGACTCATAATAGCCTACCTTCTGCCTGTTCTGCACTAAAAATACCTGTTGGGAATCTATCATCGCCTTATTCCTTACCTTCCAGACCCGAGGCGCAGGAAGTGTAGAACCGGGGAGACTGCAGGTAGAAGTAACTGTAAACGAGCAGTTATTGCCGCAGGAATCCCAGTTGACTCCTTTTGTAGTAATCCAGCCATCATTTGCGCCATTCAGTTTTCCGTCTACCTTCATTTTTAACACTGCGCACATATGGGAAGGACGAGAACCACCAGGGTCTCCATGCCAAGAACCTGCATCCATTAGACACCAATCACCTACAGGTGTTCCACTATATCCATAGTCATACATGTCGGGTGCACCCATATTGTGGAAGAACTCATGGCATATAACCCCAGGCTGGAAATTCTCAGGCACAAAACACCACTTGGTGTAAGACTTTCCATCCAAGGTTTTAGATATGGACTGAGAGAAGGACCAGATGTCATTTGTATTGCCACTCTCTTCTTCGCCATATCCGGGATGGACTATCACCAGTCCGTTGCCATCAAAAAGAGCAAAGTTAATCCTTGGGTTAGCCGCTGAAATAGTGTTATCCCCATAGGTAGTGGTCCCTGTGCCTTCATCACCCGAAGCATCATGGGTAACCCCCGCACTCCTCACTGTATCCACCAACCCTCTAACCCTGGTCTGGGCATAGGAGGCTTCCCAGTAGTAATTGAACATATTCCCCGGCGCAGTAGAATCACCTGCTACATTCCCCGAAGAATCAGTAGAAGTTCTAAAAGGTGGAGTGCTATCCCCAAAACATTTATAGTATATCCTCGGATAGAACTTCGCTATAAGACCCGTATCTGCTCCAACTCCAGATGGATATGGGGCATCGTGACACCCCACAGGCCAGGGAATACCATCATGCCCAAATGTCAAATCTGTAAAATTCCCTAAAAGAACAATCGCTCTATAGAGTGCACCTATTGCTGGTGCTGGCGCTTTCGGGTCTCCCGCTTTCTGCCTCTGCAGATCAAATATCTTTTGCCGTTGTTCAGGAGTTACATTAATTTCTTTTCCTATATTCTTGGGAAGTCTCGCCACTGCTTCTGCCTCAGGTCTCAAGTGTCTTTTAATGCCTAAACCGGGTAAGACCGCCCTAGGGTCTATCTTACCCACTACATACTGGGTGGGGACCAAAAGCCCCTTCTCACTCTTTGCATAGACCCAGTATCCTTCGCTGTTGTGGACAAGAGAATAGCCATTCTCGTCCTCAGCAAATCCAAAGTGCTCATCACCCTTTAAGACTCCCATAAACTGGGTCCCATCAGGCTGTTTGAGCATCTTAGGACGGGGATAGGCAGGCACAGCCCAGCCTTGACTAGCAAACAACACTGTTAGTCCTATCGCCCCTAAGAGAATTAAAATTCTCTTCATTTCTTTTTCCTCCTTTGTTGTAACCATAGATTCACACAGATATTTCCCAGATGAGCGCAGATATGTTTTATCTGTACCAATCTGTTTCTCATCTGTGCCAATCTGTGTTTGTTGGGTTTTATTGAGTTTATTGGGTTTATTTAGTTTATTGGGTTCGTTGAGTTCTTCTCACCCCCTTCCCTTTCTATACTGTTAGTTATGCTTCCCTGATTTTCTCATCCATGCTGGTGAAAAATACTTGCAGCCCCTAAGAACACAACTTTAGTATAAAATGTAAAATTAGCAATTAGCATTTTAAATCGATAATTTTGTATTGCTAATTTTGAATTGAATTCTCTGTGTTCTCTGTGGTTAAATCAACACTCTGATTGAAGAAAACAAGCCTCTATATCTTTTTATAGCAATTTCTATGCCAGAACTCACTAAAAGTCAAAAAAGTTTGAAAAAAGCTTGTAAATATGATTGTAAGTCATTAAACAATAGTTAATTAGTTAATTAGAGAATTAGTAGGGGCGATTCATGAATCGCCCATCCTTCCAAACCCCAAAAGTGCAAAATTTGCACCTCAAATTTGAGGTAAAATAGGTCTAAGTCTTTGATTTATAATGAATTAGACGCAAAGTGCAAAATTTGCATCAAAAGTGCAAAATTTGCACTTTTGGGGTGGTTTTTAGACCTTTATAGTTCTTTCAAGTATTCAATAGCTACTTGGTTATTTGGTTCAAACCTTAATATCCTCTCAAAGATTCTTTTGGCTTTCTTCTTTTTTCCTAATTGTAAAGCAATCTTCCCTAAGAATAAGCGTGCCTTCAGATTTTCTGGACTGATTTGTAATATCTTTAAGAAATATCTCTCTGATTCTAGGTAGGAACTTCTCATAAAATAGAGTTCTCCTAAGTGATATATTGGCCTTTCACATTCCCTATCAATTTTTTCTGCTCTTTTAAAATAATCTAAGGCTAAATTTATATCTCCTTTTAGGAAATAGAGATAACCAAACCAATCCAAGACTACCGCATCTTCACCAGCAATAAATTTAATAAATTCAGCCCTCTTGAACGCATCTTCTATTCTACCTGCTGATATTTCTAGTGGAAGCATAGAAAGATGGTAATCTTTATTTCCGGGCTCTATTTTGACTGCTTTAGATAGTTCTAAATAGGCGTCTTCATTCTCTCCCTCTTTAGATAATATATTCCCTAAAAGGAAATGGGCCTCAGCATTAAAAGGATTTAAGGAGAGAGTCTTTCTCAGATCCCTCTCTGCCCTTCCTTTCAGAAACCAGAAGTAATCTTTTTCTTCCAATCTCAGATAATACTTTGCCCTTTTGAAATATGGCTTATAAAAGTTTGGGGTTTCTCTAATTGCCTCGTCAAAATAATCGGTAGCCCTCATCCAGGAAGCCGTAATTTCACCCCGATGAATTAGGTATTCTATTCTTTTCTCTTTTTCTAACGAATCGGGATGAAAGGTTTGAGAAATCTTAAAGGGAACTTCATCCAGTAATAATAAATGTGCCAAAAGCGAGGCAGGAGAGGATAATCCCAAAGAAAGACATTCTGGCGGAACCATTTCTCTTTTCCACAGTCTATCTATTTCCTGCCATTCCAATTTTGATTCTTTCTCTTTTCCAACTAAGATTAGATCTTGAAACAAAAAGGAAGACCAGAAAGAGACTAAAGGAAAGACCGAAGAAAAATCTTTTATCAATCTATTCTGTTCAGCCAGGGTATGATTTGAGAGTAGAATCCTGTAAAGAATTATTCCTTCTTCAGTCAAGTGTCTCTTTATCAATTTCAAAAAAATCCTACTTAGAAAATAATTATTCCTTTTATCTAGGGTGGGATAAATATCTACTATAATTACCTCATATCTTTCTTTACTCTCTCTCAAAAAATAGAAGGGGGGATATGAATAAAATTTCCTCTTTTGGTTCAGTTTATCTTCAAAATAGGCGGACGCAGAGAGATACAGGGGTTCTATTTCTACACAATCAATCCGTCCCTTGGTATAACTCTCCACAGCCCTCAATGTGCCTCCCCATCTCGCTCCAATGAGTAAAGTCTTTTTCTGTGGTGAATCAGAAAGAAAGAGAGGAAGATAGCCTAAAAAAGAAAAATATGGTGCCTTCTCACTTTTAAGAATTATCTTTCCATTCTCTATTAAAAACTTTTCTCCTCTGTTTTTTAAAACCCCCAGTGTAGCACTCACACCGTCTCTCACAAAAAGGGCCGAGATTTGCTCTACACCTTCTGTCAGAGTCAACTGAGGAAAATTTTTTAGATTAAAATAGGCCACCCTAAAACCAATCAATAGTTTTTGACTCCAGGGAATAAAGATACTTATAATAAAGACTAAAAGAGGAAGCCCAATCAGATAAAATCTTCTTTTTTTTCTAATCACTGAAAGAGAGAGTCCTAAAATACCTAAGATTCCTGCTAAGAATAAAAGAAACCGCAATCCTAGAAGAGGTAATAAAAAGAGGGAACCAAATAAAAATCCAATTCCACCTGTGATAAACATTAGGCCAAAGGTATTTTCGTGACAAATAAAATAAGAAGAAAAGCCTACATTAGAGGAAAAGAATATAAAACACAGAAGTATTGTCTTAAACTGCTCTTCCCACCGTGGTAAAGTCAATTCTAAATTTAAAAATAGCAGTGAGAAAAGGCTTCCAAAACCAGCGAGCAGAGTAGGAAAGACGACATTGATAGACATCAAAGGGGAAAAACCACGGCCATATCGTGATAGAAAATATGAAATGATAATCGGGCAAATAAATAAGATTTCTAAAGGAGCATCAGTTTGCCAGATATTTAGAAGTCTGTGAACCCCTACCAGATAAAGAACAAAAGAGAGAGTAAAACAGACTAATGCTTTCTTCTCGGTGTCAAAATTAACATATCTTTCTTCTCTTTTATTTTCAAATCTTTCTCTTCTAAATATACAGAAAGAGGAGAGTATTCCATTAGTTATTCCCCAAAAAAGTATTGAAGGCTCGCCAGAAATTGGCTCAAAACATAATATCTTAGAAATCACTCCGCTCAATATTCCTGAAACAAAAAACACTCCTTGAGATATGTCTGCCAATTCAACATCAGAGCGAAGTGCGGAAACAGAAGGAGAAGAAAGAATGAATGGGAGGGAAAATATTGGGAGAAAAGAGATGAGTAAAAGGATGAGAGGAATAGTTAAAAAAATAGGGCAGAATTTCAAAAGAACCGCAAATAGGAAAGGAGAAAGAGAAGAGAAGAGAAGAGAAATTAACCAAAAAGAAGTAACTACTCTTGGTGTAATTTTATCTTTCCAAGATGGATATAAGACATAACCGATGCCACCAGCAAGACATAGAAGAAAGATTAACTGTCCTTCTACCAGAGGGGCGCTTCCCCAAAGGGTACCCAAGATGTCTTTTAAGGATTTTAGCCAAAAGAATATTCCTGCTCCAAGCAAAAAGATAATAAAGTTGGAGAGTAATGACAAAATTCTTCTCATATAATTTTAACGCTTTTCCACCTTTGCTCGGACAGGTACCGAAATTCTCGGCTTCTCTGGATAATTGGAAATAATCACTAAGCTATCTCTGAATTTACCCTGATAATTCGGGCCTGTCAAAAAGACAGTCAGTTTTCCTGTTGTGCCCCCTAAAAGTTTCAAAGTTTCTGCTGGTACATTTTGTGGCGGAAAGGAGAGAAAAGATAGCTGATAAATTTCCAAAGTGTCTTCACCAGTATTTTTCAGCAAAAGTTCTGCC
The DNA here is from genome assembly GCA_040755715.1 of Candidatus Edwardsiibacteriota bacterium. GTDB lineage: Bacteria > Edwardsbacteria > AC1 > JBFLXN01 > JBFLXN01 > JBFLXN01. The sequence goes on along the minus strand of JBFLXN010000157.1, from coordinate 725 downwards.
TGTTTCTTTCCACCCGGTTTTATCCTTCCAAAATCAAGAACAGGAGTGAGAATCTTCAAAAGTGGCGGCAACTTTTCTTCCTTTCCTAGGACATAAGTAGTGAAAGTAATCTTTTTAACTGGAGTCAGACTATCGTTAGTGAACAAATATAAAAAATGTCTGACCGAACCTTTATATCCTTGAGTATTGAGAGTAATTTTGATTTTTCCTTTTCCCCGGGGTGGAATTTTTCTAATAGAAGAATCTGCGGTCATACAACTCGGGCAGTCAAATTCATATTTTTCAATCCTGAGGGTATCATCTCCTGTATTTTTAATCCTTACTGTGTCTTCAAGAACGGCTCCTTCTCTGCTTCTCCCCCAATCAAATAAATCCTTTTGAAGTTGTAGATGTGGCTCCTGACAAACCCCAAGATTTAAGGAGGAAATTACTAATAAAAAAGTGAGCAAAGGTCTTTTCATCTCTGCAAAATCTCTAATCAAAGCATTAAGCTCCTCAACAATCTTTAGTTTCTCTTCAAAGGGTAGCCTGGCCGTCTGTCTTCTTCTCTTTGCTTTCTCCTTAAAGGTCTTTTTGTTAAATTTCATTATCTGTTGATATATAGTTACTGGTGAAAAATTATTTATTCCAACAAAAAATAGTGATTTCCAGTCTGATTATTTCTTGAGTATCCTCGGAAATTATGATATAATTTAAATGTCAAAAAATTTCCGAGGAGGTTAAAG
>JBFLXN010000156.1:0-6520 GCA_040755715.1 Candidatus Edwardsiibacteriota bacterium | reverse complement strand
TAAATAAACAGCCTATCTTCATCCACAAAGCTCATTAAATCTCTTCTCTTATCTCCCCAATCTCTCTCTTTTTCTTCTCTCCATCCCTAATCTTTACTTATATTTCTCATTTTGCAGAAGTCTAATTACTGTCCTACTCCAATCTTTTGGGAAAGATTATTTGTGGTCCCAGTATATAATTCATTGTTTATTTTGTTTTTTAGGACACTCATCCCATAAGACCTTATAGGTCTAACGGGATTCATTTTTATAAACCTCCAATTTTACGGACTATTCAATTTAGCACGAATACACACCAGTTAACATTTCGGTCTCTCGTCCATCGGTATACGGTTACGAGGCCCGTTTCGGTTAATAAGTTTATTGGGTTTATTGAGTTCATTGAGTTTCTTGAGTTTTATAACCCAAGAAACTATGTAAACCCAAAAAACTGTGCAAACTTTCTCAAGATTAACGATACGGGCTGAACTACAAGTCATTTTTAATTTAGGACAGTGTCTATTCGTGCCTAGGCATGACATTCGTCAGGACAAGCCTGGCGACAGGCCAGAGTTAATTCGTGGTTTCAATCTCATTTAAAAGTCGTCTATCTTCTTCAGTTAATTCTATTTTTTCTAAAAGGTCTGGTCTTTTTGAGAGTGTCCTTTTCAATGCTTCCTTTTTTCTCCAAAAACGAATTTTTTCGTGATTTCCGGAAAGTAAAACTTTAGGAACTTTCATTCCCTCAAATTCTTCTGGTCGGGTATAATAAGGGGCATCTAATAAATCACTATGGAAAGAATCTCCTTCCGCCGATTCAAAATCGCTCAAGACTCCGGGGAGAAGGCGCGCTATTGAGTCAATAATTAAAAGAGCCGGAATTTCGCCACCCGAAAGGACAAAATCACCAATAGAAATTTCTTCATCCACTAAGGAGTCTTTAACTCTTTCGTCAATGGCTTTATATCTTCCACAAATCAGAATGAGATGTTTCCTCTCGGCCAAGTTTTTGGCAATCTCCTGAGTATAGATAGTTCCCTGGGGAGTCAACAAAATTACTTTAGAAAGATTCTCCCGTTTAAGTTTCCTCACCGCCAGAAAAATCGGTTCTGGTTTCATCACCATTCCCGGACCACCACCGTAAGGATAGTCATCAGTAGTCTTGTGGCGGTCTGAAGTAAAATCGCGCAGGTTCACTAAACTGATTTGCAACAATCCTTTTTCCTGGGCAATTCTAATCGGTCCCTCTGAGAGCGTTCCTGAAAAAATCTGCGGAAAGATAGTGAGAACATCAATTTTCATACAAGATAAGCCTCGCTCTCTACTATTTTATTGAAGTCCTGGCATAAGATGAATTATCATTTCTTTATGTTCTAGGTCAACGGATTTAACAACTTCTTTAATTGCCGGGATAAGAATTTCTCTTTTTTCTTTTCGGATGACAAAGACATCGTTTGCCGGTAATTCCCAGATTTCGGCAATTTCGCCTAAAAAATCTCCATTCAAATCAAAAACCTTTAATCCTAAAAGTTGAAAAATATAATATTGGTCCTCTACTAAAGAAGATATTTCTTCTATTTTTATTTGCAAAGTATAGTTTTTGAATTGATTTGCCGTTTCAACTGAATCTATCCCTTCAAATTTAAAGATGAAAGTATTTCCTTTTTGTTTAACCCTCTGGATTTTGACTTGTTGTTCTCTATTTTTCTGGGAATCCACCAAGTAGACTTCCTCTAATTTTTTGAGACGCGCGGGGAAGTCACTGAGTGGCTGAACTGTCACTTCTCCCTGCTTCCCCTGCGTCTTTGTAATTTTGCCAACCGTGAGGCGGTTGGGGTTCACTCTAAAATCTCCAACACGGCTCTTTTTCCTTTCTTCATCCCGGCGGCAGTAACCAAAGTCCGAATTGCCTGTGCGGTGCGCCCGTTTTTACCGATGATTTTGCCCATATCTTCCTTCGCCACACGCAGTTCATAAACGACGGTTCTTTCGCCATCAACTTCAGCCACTGCGACCTTCTCAGGATGGTCGACCAGAGCCTTGGCTATGTTTTGGATTAGCTCTTTCATTCTCTTTCCTCCTTTCTCTTAAGTGAGTTTTCGTTCTCGGCCGCTGTTTCCTTGGGGAGAGAAGCGGCGTTTGCTTCTGGTTGCTTTTCTACTTGCTTAAGAAGTCTCAAGACAGTCTCTGTCGGTTGAGCTCCTTTCTTGAGCCAGTCTTCTATCTTTTCCATTTCAAGATTGATGATAGTTGGTTTAGTCAAGGGATTGTAGTAACCAACTATTTCAATGAATTTTGTATCTCGAGGTGCACGCGAATCAGTGACTACTACTCGATAGAAAGGCTTCTTTTTCTTACCAATTCTTCGCAACCGGATTTTAACGGGCACTTTGTTTTCTCACCTCCTTTAGTAATTTGATTGGGCGAACATTATCGTAAGAAAATCATCTTCTTTGTAGCCGTGAAATTGCCTGCCCACAAACGATAAAAGTACACACACCTACCGCTACGGATTTCTCCCTCTCATTCAGTCCCGCCGATACTTTTTCCACTGTTTGGTTATATCCCTGCTCATTATTTCCTTCATCATCTTCTGGGTCATTTCAAAATTTCTTAAGAGTTGATTCACCTGTTGAACCGAAGTCCCACTCCCTCTGGCAATTCTCTTTCTCCGACTACCATCAATAATCCACGGCTTTTGCCTCTCCTCCGGAGTCATAGAATTAATTATCGCTTCAAAATAGATATGTTCCTTCTCATCAATCTTGAATCCTGTTGGAAGCCTTGATGAAAGATCTGGTATCATCGCTAAGATTTCTTCTAAGGAACCCATCTTCTTGATTTGTCTTATTTGCTGTAAAAAATCCTGTAAAGTCAAAGATTCCTTTCTAATCTTTTCTTCTAATTTTCTGGATTCTCTTTCGTCAAATGTTGTTTGGGCTTTTTCCACTAAGGTTAGAATATCACCAAAACCTAAAATGCGTTCTGCCATTCGCTCCGGGTAGAATAGTTCCAAATCGTCAATTCTTTCGCCTACTCCCACAAATTTAATAGGTTTTCCAGTAACGGCCCTGATGGACAGAGCCGCTCCACCACGGGCATCTCCATCCAATTTAGCCAAGATAATACCGGTAAGATTTAACTGTTGGTCAAATATTTTGGCTATATTCACTGCATCCTGTCCGGTCATTGCATCAGCTATTAGCAAAATTTCCAAAGGCTTTGTTTTTCTCTTTATCTCAGACAATTCTTGCATCATCTCTTCGTCAATATGTAATCTCCCAGCGGTATCCAGAATTATCACATCATTATTATCAGTTTCGGCTTTCTCAATACCTTTTTGTATGAGGTGTAGGGGCAATTCACGAATTGCTCCTACTGGAGTGAAAAAATCCAGTCCAGCCTTCTCACTGAGAATCTTTAGTTGTTCTGCCGCCGCTGGTCTCTTTGTATCAGCGGCAATCAATAGTGGGACTTTTCCTTTTTTCTTAATGAGTTTGCCTAATTTCACTGCCGTAGTAGTCTTGCCAGTTCCTTGCAATCCAACCAGCATAAGAACAGTTGGTCCCTTTGGCAAGAATTGGAGCCCACTTTCTCTTTCTCCTAAAATTTTGACTAATTCCTCATAAACAATTTTTATTAACTGTTGTCCGGGAGTTACACTTTCCAAGACCTCTGTCCCAATAGCCTTCTTCTCTACATTCTGCAGAAACTCCTTCACTACCTGATAGTTGACATCAGCTTCTAAAAGCGCTAATTTCACCTGATGCAAGGAATCCCGGATATTATTTGAGGAAATCCTCCCGTAACCCTGAAGTTTCCTAAAAATTATTTGGAATTTAGCTGAAAGTTGCTCAAACATTTTTTGTCGCAGATTACACAGATTCTAAACAAAGATTACACAGATTTTGGCTCATTACAAATTGTTGTGAATAAATGATTACTCATTGTAGAATGTCTGCCAAAGGCAGATCTGCCTAAGGCATGACAAAATTAACCATTAGCATTTCAAAATTATTTCTCTATATATTCTCCATTGATAATTGTTAATTGATAATTTTGCCTTGCTAATTTTTAAATAAAATTTATCTACCCAATTTTCCCCTCAACCTCTCTATTTCTCTCCGTCTGTCTTTGGCTGAAAAGATAGCTATCCCCGCTACCAAAATATCGGCGCCGGCTTTAATTACTTTTGGAGCAGTAATTCTATTTATTCCTCCATCAACTTCAATCATTGTTTTATAGGAATTTTCGGCAATCACAAGTTTTGCTCTTTTTATTTTGGAAATCACACTAAAGATGAATTTTTGTCCGCCAAAACCCGGATTGACTGTCATTAAAAGGAGAAGGTCTACTTCGCCAAGAATTTTTTCAAATTTATTTAAGGAAGTAGAAGGATTAAGTGAAAGTCCCACTTTGACTCCTAAACTTTTTATTTTTGAGATAACATCTTTTAAGTTTTTATCGGAAAGACCCCGACCTTCCCCGAGAAACGGGGGCTGAACGCTGGGGCAGGTTTCTGCATGAACAGTCAAATAGTCGGCTCCACTTTCAACAAATCTTTCTAAGTACTTCTCCGGATTTTCAATCATTAAGTGAACATCTAAAGGCAGTTTTGTTAACCGATTGATAGCCGACACAATCATCGGTCCAAAGGTAATATTCGGCACAAAATGTCCATCCATCACATCCAGATGGAGCAGGTCAGCCCCCCCTATCTCCACTGAACGAATCTCTTCTTTTAGCCGTGAAAAGTTACAGGCTAAAAGAGAGGGTGCAATCTTAATCATTTTACATTTTGCATTTTTAGTGGACTTTACTCCTTAACGCTCACTGCCAATTGAACCGTATCTCCCTTTTTGATGGTGAAACCCGGTTGAGGCGCTTGCATTAAGATAGTCCCGTTTTCCACTCCTGAACTTTTTACATATTTAATTTCGCCGATAATTAGTCCCTGGCTTATCAAGAGGGCTTGAGTCTCTTCTAATTTTTTCCCAATCAGGTCAGGCATCACCGAAGCCGGTAGTTCTGGCCCAAGGCTAATCAGAAGGTCAATCATCTTTCCTTTTTCTATAATTGTCCCGGTAACTGGGATAGAGGCAATGACATAATCTTTAGGTATGGAATCAGAATTGGCTGTTTCGGTCTTGCCAATTTGTAAGCCAGCTCTTTCTAATAGATTGCTTGCTTGTCTAAGTGAAAGTTTCGTTAACCAAGGCACAGCTACTCTTTCTGGTCCTTTACTCACAGTAACCAGTATTTTTCTACCCTCTTTGACCCTCCAGGGCGATGTCGGCGATTGAGAAATGATATATCCTTCAGGAATAGAAGGGTCATAGCGAGAGGATTCAATCATCAGGGAAAGCTTTTTCTCTTTTAGAACTCTCTCCGCCTCTTTTAGTTCCTTACCACAGATATCAGGCACTTCTATTTCCTTTCCCTGTTGGGTAAGTAAAGGCATCAATAAGAAATTTGCGAAGAGAAAGCCGAAGACAAAAATTGCAAAAAGAATACCAATCCACTTGAATGTTTCTTTCAATTTCACTCTTCTTCCCCTCCGGGGCTAATACTCTTCTTCTTCTCCTTCAGTGCTAATCCAGATATCTACCGTTGAACCTTTGGAGACTTTGGTTCCTGCTTCTGGCTTTTGACGAACAATTAGTCCTGGGTCGGTTTCTTCACTGATAACATATTTTACTTCTCCTAAAATAAGACCGGCTGTCTTTAACACTTCACTGGCTCTGCTTTTTCCTTTCCAGAGAAGGCTGGGGACAGCAACTTCTCCTAATCCTGAACTAATTGTTAAGTCTATCATTTGACCTTTTTTGGCTATTGTGCCAAAAGGCGGAAAGCTGGAAATAACTCCGTCTTTTGGGATGGAATCAGAACTAGCGTAATCTACCTTACCCAAGGCTAAACCCGCCTGCTCAAGGAGAGCCTTGGCTTGAATCAAAGGAATACCGGTCATCACTGGCACTTTAATTTCCTCTGGTCCCTTACTTGGAATCAGTGAGATGATGCCTCCCCTTCGTATAGAAGCTCCACCAACGGGTTCTTGAACAACTACGCAGCCAAGTTTCACTTCATTATCAAATTTTCCTTCTCTTTTGTAGACCTTAAATCCTCTCATTTCCAGCATTACCTGGGCGTCTTCTAATCTCATTCCTACCACATTTGGCACCTCTACCCCGGCTAAATTTGGCCAGATTAAAGCCATGAAGAGGACTCCTACTAATACCCCTCCGAGAAAAGAGGCAATGCCAATCACCCAGGGGGTATAACTCTTTTCTTCATAGCCTCTATACATAATGTTCCTCCTTTTGTTTTTGTTGGTATTGTCAACGATGATATGCTGATATGGTGAGATGATGATAGGTGGATATGGAAATTCCATATTACCGTTACCGTATCAACATATCTAGTGGTCTGTAACATAAATTAACGCTATTAAGTTGGCCCGAAGATACAGACCACTGCGGGGGGTCTTAGTCCCGATTCAATCGGGACTAAGGGGTTACAATTCCGAAAGTTGCCAGTGGCA
>JBFLXN010000155.1:0-6545 GCA_040755715.1 Candidatus Edwardsiibacteriota bacterium | reverse complement strand
ATAATTTTCGCTCATTTGGTTTTAATTTAACTTGATTTTTTATTTTCAAGTATACCACCTCCTTTTGGAGGTAGTATATCATAAATAATTTAATTTGTCAAGAACTTATGTCATAAAGCACTAGAGGTTGCTGAAAAAACTTAAATCAGCGTAAGTTGTCATGCTGAATTTATTTCAGCATCTTGAAAAACCGATCCTGAACTTGATTCAGGATTATGAGACCCTGAAACAAGTTCAGGGTGACAGAAAAAAACTTTTTCAGCAATCTCCATTACATCTTTCGTATTTTTGCTAGCCATGCTTTCGCTCCGACCTTTTCAAAAATCTCCTTCGCCTTTTGTAAGTATTCATTTGCTGTGTCATCAAATTGGACAGGGACAAGCCCTGTCCCTACAGTTTTAATTGATTGGGCATAATAATAATACGCCTTGGCGATTTCAAACGGCTGTTTTAATTCCTCAAATATTGAGATAGCGGATTTGAATTTATCGCCTGCCTCTTTAAATTCCCCTTTATTAAGAGGGGTCAGGGGTGTGTCAGGCAAGGATACCTGTTCTACCATGACTCTCGCCTGAAGCAAAAGTAGCCATGGCTTTTTAAGCCAGGCAAATCAATCGGTGATTGAAAATCACCGTCTACATTTATCCGGCTCCTGCGTTTCCTGCGAGTGTAACGATCCTGCGTCTCCCGCGAGCGATAGTGATGTAATCATACTGCATTTCAGATACAGAAATCAATAAAAAACTTTTAATCACCCCTAACAATTTTCTTGACACCAGAGAAAATTTGAGATAAAATTAACTTGTGTCTAACAAACCAAGGATTGGGATTACTATGGGTGACCCGGCTGGTATCGGACCAGAAGTGGTTGTGCAAGCCGTAAACAATCCAAAAATACAAAGAATCTGCCACCCACTCCTTATTGGCTCCGCTAATGTTTTTGCTAAGGCAGCTATACTTTATCCCTATCCACTTTCAGAAATAGAAATTTTTAATATCACTAAAGAGACTGAAAAAATATCTGCTGAGTCAATCAAGACTGCGGTAAAGTTAGCCCTTCAAGGAGAAATCAAAGCAATAGTTACCGCTCCAATCAGTAAATCTGCGTTGAATAAAGCCGGATATAAGTACCCCGGACATACTGAATTTTTAGCCGCCCTCACCAACACTCAAGAATTTGCCATGATGTTTGTCAGTCCAAAACTTAAAGTAACTTTACTCACTACTCATCTTCCTTTAAAAAATATTTCTCAAAGAATTACAAAAAAAAATATTCTTACCAAGATTAAACTTACTGATATTGCACTAAAAAAATATTTTGGCATCGAAAACCCTCATTTGGCCATTTGCCCCTTTAATCCTCACGCCGGAGAAAATGGACTTTTGGGCAGTGAAGAAAGAGAAAAAATAGTCCCAGCGGTCAAAGAGGCACAGAGACAGGGATTCAGAGTAGTTGGACCTCTGCCAGCTGACAGTTTATTTTATCAAGCTTTAAAGGGAAAATATGATGCTGTTATTGCGATGTATCATGACCAAGGATTGATTCCGGTGAAACTTTTAGATTTTCAAAAAGCGGTAAATATAACCTTAGGATTGCCCTTCATTCGCACTTCACCCGCTCACGGCACAGCAATAGACATCGCTGGTAAAGGAATAGCCAATCCACAAGGTATGATGAGCGCTATCAAATTAGCGGTGAAGATATGCACACGGAATGAAACCATAAATGGAGAAAATCTAAGAGTCAGAAATTAATAGAAATTCGTAGAAATATAAGAAGAAATTCATAGAAATAGATTGAAACTGATAGAAATTAAGTGAAAAGATGAATTCCAATGAGTTTCCATAAATTTCAATGAATTTCAATAAATTTCTATCAGTTTCTATTGGTATCTATTCGTTAAATAAGTAGAGGAATGAATGATTGAGCTTCGCCATGTTGACAAATTATATGAAAAAGATTGGTTTACCCTAAAAAATATCAATCTCAAGATTAATAAAGGTGAATTCGTCTTTTTGGTCGGACCGTCAGGTTCAGGCAAAACAACTCTGATGAAACTCATTTATATGGATGAGTTCCCTACCCGTGGTGAAGTAATCGTAGCAGGATTTCGTGCTTCAAAAATAAGAAGAAGAGAAATTCCTCTCTTGCGGCGAAAAATTGGCGTGGTCTTTCAGGATTTTAAACTCCTGCCTGACCGAAATGCTTATGACAATATTGCCTTTGCCTTACAAGTCACAGGCACTCGTCGTTCAGAGACTCAAAAAAAGGTTTTAAAAGCCTTAACCGATGTCCGCCTAAGCCACCGACGAGATGCCTATCCCTATCAACTTTCTGGTGGGGAACAGCAAAAAATTTCTATCGCTAGAGCTTTAGTTCACGAGCCCTTTGTCCTTCTGGCTGACGAGCCCACCGGTAACATTGACCCCGAAGGTGCTGCGGAAATCTTACAACTTCTGCGTGAAATTAATACCAAGGGCACAGCTATCTTGATGGCTACTCATGACTTAGAATTGGTCAAACGTCTCCCCTATCGCCGGCTGCAGATCGAAAAAGGCGAAATAAAAAGCGATACCAGCCTGAGAGAGAAGAAGTAAGTAGAGAGTAGTGAGAAATGGATAAGTTTACTGGTTTTACACAGTTTGTTGAGTTTATCGGGTTACTAAAACCCAATGAGCTCAATAAACCTAACAAACCCAATTAACCGGATACTCTCTACTTGCTACTCGCCACTTTTAGGAGAAAGAGATGGCCTTAAATATTTCTTATAGTTTCAAGGAAGCGCTTTTAAGTTTCAAACGCGCAAGACTTATGACTTTGGTTTCAATCTTTATCATCACTATTTCTCTATTTATTTTAGGAATTTTTCTAATAGCCACTGTAAACCTGCACCGCCTGATTAAACAAGCCCAAGAAAAAGTGGAAATCACTGTTTTTCTCAAAGACGAACTTTCTTCTAACAGCGTGCAAACATTGAAGGGAAAAATCCGGGAAATGGGTGGCGTCAAAGAAGTGCATTATATTTCTAAAGAAGAGGCGTTAAAACGCTTTCGGCAAGAACTCTCCGAAAAAGGTGATTTGCTTGATGCCTTAGAAACCAATCCTTTGCCCCCCTCATTTCAAGTTAAAGTTTTGAGAGACTGTAAAGACCCTAAGTACTTGGCTTATCTGTCTTCCCAGATTGCCTCTTTATCTGGAGTGGAAGAAGTAGAATATGGTAAAGACTGGGTGGAAAAATTATATCAGGTAATTGTGGTGCTTCTCTCTGTAGATGGACTACTTTTAATTATTTTTGTTTTTGCCTCTTTGTTTGTGGTTTCCAATACCATTCGTCTGACGATTTTTGCTCGCCGGGAAGCAATTGAGATTATGAAGTTAGTTGGGGCTACTGATAATTTCATTCGCCGTCCATTTTTGCTGGAGGGAATAATTCAAGGAGTGATTGGTGCCGGAATGTCTTTAGGCTCTCTTTATCTGGGTTATCACTTTCTTTCGGAAAAATGGGGGGGGGTGGTCTTTTTAGGTCAACGGGAAATTCTCTTTTTAGTAGGATTTGGAGTTTTAGTGGGAATTTTAGGTAGCTACATTTCTCTAAAGAGATTCCTAAGATTATAGGAAGACAAGACCACGAAATAAAAATACATAGAAATTTGTTGAAATTTCAATACTGCAAGGTATTATGCAAAATTTGATAAAATTTGTGTTCATTGTCTTGTTTCATAGCGTGAGTTTTGTTTTTGCCCAGGCACAAATAAGCACGCAGATTGAGAAAGAAGAAAAAGAACTGGCGGAGATTAGAAACCAATTAAAGGCTACCCGAGCTGAAGTGAGAGAACTAAAAGGTAAAGAAGTCAGTCTCTTGGAGAATCTTGAGGAAATTGAAAAGGAACTTGAACTAACTCACCGCATGGTTTCACTTCTTAAAGGCAAGGAAGAAAGACTTACCTCAGAGGTAAATCTTTTGGAATATGAATTGTCCTTAGCCACCGAGCGGATGGGGAGAAGAGAAAAAATAATGGAAAAAAGACTTAGAGAAATTTACAAACACGGCTCATTACACGATTTTGAGATTCTTCTGATTGCTCGTTCTTTTACTGATTTTGCCCGGCGATACAAATACTTGAAACTTATTGCTACTGCTGACCGCTTATTATACGAAGAAATTAAAAGTGAGAGAGAAAGAATTCAGACTCAAAAGCAAGATTTGGAGAGAAAACTCCAAGCCCTTTCGGAAGTCCGCTCAGAAAAAGAAAGAGAGGAAGAAAATATCCAGCAGGAGAAAAAAGAAAAAGACAAATTATTAGTTAGAATAAGAAGCGAGCGCGCCGAAAAAGAAAAAATGGTGAAAGAATTGGAACAGGCGGCCAAGAAACTTCAGAGATTGATTGAGGAATTAGAGCGACAACGCAAAGAGGCTTTGGCTAAGAAGGGTTTACCCCCCCCAAGAAAGGGAACCCACTATTTTGAAATTCATCAGGGAAGTCTACCCTGGCCACTTGAGGGAAGAGTCATTTCTTTCTTTGGCAAGAAACAGCATCAAAAATATGGCACTGCTATTATGAATAACGGAATTGACCTGGAGGCTCCACCTCAAACAAAAGTCTGTGCTATCGGTTCTGCCAAAGTCGTTTATGCTGACCGCTTCTTAGGGTATGGAAAAATGGTCCTCCTTGATCACAACGGTGGGTTCTATACACTCTACAGTCAGCTCGGGGAGATTTTTGTTTACCCGGGAGACGAAATAAGAATGGAACAGCCCATTGGCAGTTTAGGAGGGGCGTTTTATGAAACATCCCTACAGGGCGAAGGAGTCTATCTCCATTTTGAAATCAGGCAGAATGGAAAACCCGTTGACCCTCTAAAATGGTTGAGGAGAAGATAGCATTACAAAATCAAATATCAAATATCAAAAATCAAAATTACAAACCAAAATGGTAAAAATACCAACAACCAAGCCCCGTTAGAAATTTTCAAACTATAACACTGCCACCTTCTTCGGCAGACATTTCCTGAAGCCTCCAAAAGATTTCTAACGGGGCAAGCATCAATCACCAAATAAATTACAATATCCAACAAGATTTGATTTAGTGATTGGTTATTTCTAATTTTTGAATTTTGGTATGTCATTTTACCTGTCCGCTGAACATTCTGTTCTATGGCAGGCGGGCATTTTGATTTTTGCATTTTGATATTTTATGTCTATCCTATTCGGCTTCGCTTCCCTAAATAAGCCAGAAGGGCTTTATCAAATGGAGTAGAAGTAGTCAGAGGAAAATAATCAATTAAATGTTCCCGGCATTCGGATTTATAATATTTCATTCTTTCTTGCAATTTCTTTTGATATTCATCACGAATCTCGGCGCCTTGAACCGTGAGTTCTTCACCTGTTTCCATATCCCTGAAGGTGACTTCTTCTGTGAAGGGAAATTTTGTTTCCGCTTCATCTAAGAGATGAAAGACAATAACCTCATGTTTCTTATGGCGAAAATGCTTCAATCCTAAAAGGATTTTTTGTGGCTCATCAAAAAGGTCAGAGATAACAATAATCAATCCTCTTCTTTTTATTCTTTCTGCCAGTTCGTGAAACACCACCGAGAGATTAGTTTCCCCCCCCGGTTTGATGAGATCAAGTTCTCTTAGGAGCGTATTGAGATGAATCTTTATAGAGCGAGGTGGAACAAACGTGCGGATTTTTTCGTCAAAAACAAGTAAACCTGCGGCGTCTTGTTGTTTAATGAGAAGATAAATCAGAGAGGCGGCTAAATATGAGGCATACTCAGTTTTACTTATTCCATTTGAGTGATAGCCCATTGAACCAGAGGCATCAAGTAAGATATAAGCTTTCAGGTTTGTCTCTTCTTCAAACTCTTTTACATAATAGCGGTCTGTTCGTCCATATACCTTCCAGTCAATTCGTCTCACTTCATCGCCTGGCATATATTGGCGGTATTCGGCGAATTCTACAGAGAAACCGTGATAAGGACTACGATGCAATCCGGCGAGAAATCCCTCAACTACTAACCGGGCTTTAATATCTATCCCGGATAATCGGGCGACAATTTCTGGTTTAAGAAAACGGCGATAAGAGTCCATACCCCTCACCTAGAATAGTATACTCTATTCTTGATAAAGTTGCAAGAGAAAAAATACTCCCTGTCTGGATTTTCTCTTTGCATTTTTTTGAAGTATAGTGCTCTATCGTCCTTTCTTTTTTATCTTTCTTTTTTATTGACAATAATAAATACTCTGTAATAAAATGATAGTATTGAACAAACCCTATGCTAAAGAAATCTCTCCTCGTCATAACTATCTTCACAGTGGGAGTCATATTGAGTAGCTGCCGTAAGAAACCTACCGCTACCACTCCGCCATCTGCTGTTACATTAGTTTCACCTGACAATGGAGCTACTGGGGTTTCTGCTAGTGGTCTGTCGCATAAATATTTGACAATCAGGGTGTCAAGAAAAAAAGACCTAAGGTCGAAATATGAGTAGCCCCGACATTTATGTCGGGGAAAACTAAAACCCTCACCCCCTTCTGTCCC
>JBFLXN010000154.1:0-6549 GCA_040755715.1 Candidatus Edwardsiibacteriota bacterium | reverse complement strand
TTTAAATAAACAGCCTATCTTCATCCACAAAGCTCATTAAATCTCTTCTCTTATCTCCCCAATCTCTCTCTTTTTCTTCTCTCCATCCCTAATCTTTACTTATATTTCTCATTTTGCAGAAGTCTATCACGTATTTTTATTGGTTGGGAATTTTGTCGTTATTCATAGGTCTATTTATGGTTACAAAAAGTAATAACCAAAGAGGCATAGGTTTTGGATGGATTGTTGCGATTTTTGTATGGTGCTTATTTTTTATTACTTATTTCCCAATTTTTGAAAAAGTTTATGGATATATTATTTTGATTTTACTGGTTGGTATATTTATTTCTCTTCTCATAAGATATATGAGGTCAGATGCTTACAGAATCACGGTGACACCCACGACAATGGCAGATCAGTGCTGAAGCCGCTTTGACCAAAACTATGTGAAGTATCCAAATCCTTCTATTGGTGGAAAGAAGATGACGGTGAATTACACTGGTGGTGGGGCCGAATGCCAAAGTGATAATCAAGATTCCCAAGGAACTCATCGGCAACCCAGATTCTTTGCGATTTGTGGTGATGACGACTTTACCTGGGTCTAAGCATCGGAAATTCAATCTTTGCCTGAGCAGAATCAAAATTCCGATGCGGATTAGGAGGTTTGGGGGAAATAATCTGATTTCCCCCAAGGGGTAACAGTGAAGCAAAGCGACGAGGAGGAGCTTTGCGGAACGCCAGAGGGGCAAAGTCCCTATGGAAGTATCCCCGAAGGGGATATCTTGAATCTCTATGGTATGTCAACTGCGACGGATGTGGCTCCTGGTGGAATAGATGCAGTTTCGAGGAATGTGATTTACTATTCCTATCCTGTGCCTCCTCCTGAGCAGATGCCGCCCTATCCTGGTGCACCGAGAGTTTCGGTTACGATGCAATATTATCACTATGATGGGATGTATGCGGTCTTGGAAAGCGAGGGCTCTGGCGGATACAAATACATCTATGCCAACGGACTTTTGCTCGCTCGCATCAATGTTGCCACAGGAGAGAAGCATTATTACCATCACGACGGACTCGGTTCGGTGGTTGGGATGACGGATGTTAACGGGTCTGTAGTGCAATCGTATGTTTATGATGAGTTTGGCAATTTGCCCAATGCGTATGGCACCGCGCCTAACAGTTATTTGTATACCGGACAGGAGTGGGATGTGGCGCCTTGTAACTTCTACAATCTCAGAGCAAGGATGTATAGTCCAAATATAGGAAGGTTTGGGAGCGAGGACCCGGTAGTGGGGCTTGTTTCTTTGCCACAATCTATCAACCGCTATATTTATGTTGGAAATAGCCCTGTGAATTTTATTGACCCTACGGGGCTTCAAGCGGTTTGCCCAACGCAAAAACCAGAAGAACCAGAACCGCCTGTTCCTCCGGAACCAAAACCACCGCCAGGATGTAATGGAAACAGCAAGCTCCGCCAAGACTGTTTGCAGGAAGCGTCTAGAAATCTCAAAAAATGTTTGTTAATAATTAGCTTTACCTATGTCGGTTTAGAGACAGCAATAACTGTTGCTTGTGCAACAGCTTGTTGGAGAGGAGGACTTGCTGCAGTTTGGCAGTGTATTCATTCAGTTTCTTCATTTACTGCTGATCCTTTAGTAACTATAGGGATTGCCAGTTGTATTACTGCATATTCCCAACAAGCAAAGGAATGTTATGAAAGATATCCTTGAAACCAGGAGTAAAAGACAATGAATGTTAGCACACAACAAAAAGTTGGATTTGGTGTTCTTGCTGCAACGATTTTTCTTAGTCCTGCTATACTAACTCTCTATTTTTTGGGAGAATCTGGAGTTCTTTCTGTCCATCAGATTGCAATGATTGGAGCAGTGCCCACATTTATGCTGGGTTTTGGAGAATTACTTCTGGCCTTTCTCCTCAAAAAGAATTCCAATCGTGCGTTTTGGGGATTTGTTGTTACTGGCCTTTTATTGGCTATCCTAAGTTTAACAATAATAATCACGGAGTTTCTAAAAGGCTTTAATCCAATAGCTTTCTCCCTAATAGTAGTGTCTGTTCTGTTAACGAGAGTAATCCTTGGGAAAGTAGTAGTTATCAAATAGAATTCCCAAGATTTCAGAAATCTGAAAGCGAAAAGCATTACTACCATCATGATGGACTAGGAAGCACAGTAGGTTTAACCGATATTAATGGTTCCGTAGTTCAGTCCTACATCTACGACGAGTTTGGTAATCTGCTGTCTGCGTATGGCGTTGTGCCTAATGCGTATTTATATACCGGTCAGGAGTGGGATGTTTCACCGCTTAACGCCTACAACCTTCGAGCGAGAGAATATTATCCGCAGGTGGGAAGGTTTGGGAGTGAGGATCCGGTGAGAGGAAACGTATTTTCACCGCAGAGTTATAATTATTACCTCTATGTGGAGAATAATCCAGTAAATTCTATGGACCCTTTAGGATTAGTCGGTTGTAGTAGAGATGAGGTTGGTCGTGAACTGAGTTTAATCAAAAGTGTGTATTACGAGTGTCATAATGAAATTAAATGGAGATGGGGGCCTTGGGAAAATGTGAAATGGTGCACTAATTGGGCAACTGGTGTGCCTGGTCATTCATGTGGCCAATTTGTGAGTGAATATATGGGATGTATATACAAGAAACTAGGTTCAAGAATGCGCTGTTGTCAATTAGAATTTAAATCGCTGCTAATACATGCATGGATTGGCATTAAATGTAAAACAGACGATTGTAAAACTATAACTGATTGGCTGGATCCCTGGTCAAAAATATGGTGGTAACCTTTTAGAAATGAGGTATTGTAGTATGACAACAAATAAAAAGATAGACGTTTTCATTATTATATCTTTTATACTTTTTTCATTTTCTATTATTGGACATATTTGGTTTTTTGATGGGACAGTATATTCTAATTATCTCCGATTGAATCCGATTTATAAACAAGGCGTTGTCTGGGCGTCGGTATCGTTACTTGCATTGATGTCATTGGTAATTGGTTTAATCAGAGTTAAAGTTAAAAAGAAAACTAGACATTTGGGTTTTATCCCAACGTTCCTTTTGGTTACGGTTGAATCATTTTTTGGTTTTATGTGTATTGCGGCATTGTCAATTCTTGTTATAATTATCTTTTTATCTACATATAAATATTGGAAGTGAAGTCTGGTTCTGTGGTCAAGGCAAAAATGATGTTTGGATTTTCACTCTGTTTCTTTCGATTTACGCTATTTAAAAATCTAAAATGTTCCGAAGGAAATAAAAATGGCTCACTTTAAACGAGAGATGATAATAAATCTTGTCCTAATTGCATTGCCTATCTTGTTGATAGCTATAATATGTCTTATCTGGCTTATCTGGTAAGCAAGCGAATAAGAATCTAAAGACTAAGGAGTACAGTTGGTTTAACCAACATAAATGGAAATGTAGTGCAGAGTTATTTGTATGATGAGTTTGGAAATCTTCTAAGTTCTTACGGTGTTGTGCCGAATGCGTATTTATATACCGGTCAGGAGTGGGATGTGGCGCCTTGCAATTTCTACAACTTGAGAGCGAGGATGTATGAGCCTAGAGTAGGCCGGTTTGCAAATGAAGATCCTGCTATTCAAAATGTTGCTTATCCTCAAAGTTCTAACAGATATGTTTACGTCATGAACAATTCCACGAATTATGTAGACCCATTGGGACTATTTTGTGTTCCATGGTTCCCTACTCCATGGGAGTATTCTTACCACTCAAGAGAATGGGTTTTAAAGTCTACATCGCCGAATCCTTATGTAATTGTTGGGAGTTTGAGAATACTTTGCTACTGGGATAAAGTTGAAACGGGGAAAAAGACGAGGATACGGCGACGGCTTTGCTGTGAGTGCTGGCGATGCTGGATAGAAAATCTTGACCCCGAAGAGAGAAAGTATAGACGAGTGGTGGATAAAACTATAACCTATGGTTTCTGGTATCCTTACGGACCAGGACATCAATATATTCCTATCTGCGATAAACCTCAATGGTGGGAGTAGGAGGAAAGTTATGAAAAACAGGTTTCTCGCATTCACAGAGATTTGTGTTCTAATTATCGCATTAGGTTGTATGAAATCTGGCTCTATCTCTGTTGAAGAGCAATTGTTTAAGAGAACCGTTCGACGGTTGGATAAAATGTTCAGATATTACAACAGGGTTCCTATAGAGAAGGAGAATGTAGAACAGGCACCGACCCCTTTTATGATAAACCTCGAAAAAAGAATTGACTTTGTCAGAAAAACGCAAGAAGAATGGAAATGTCTTATAGATAGCTTTCAGCATGTTATTCACTACGACTCATCGAGCAAATGGGCTGATGACGCTTTATTCTGCATCTGCATCGAATATCTAATTTTAAATAACTATGATGGAACTGGAACCTTTACCCAAAGAGCAGAAGAATCTGTGAAGCGTATCGAAGAGTCTTTTTCTCAAGGAGGAATAGAAGAGTGGACCAAAAATAATATGCCAAATTTCTGGCCAAATTATGCAAGAAGCTTTGGTGGTCTTTTAAGAAAAGAGAACGAATGGAATAACATCAAATATTCCTTGCAGCTGAATGTTGCGAATAGCCTGATAAGTGAAGGGAAATACAGAAGAGCGACAGATTATTTAAGACAGGCGGTCAAAAAGTGTCCAAATACCGAATTTGAGGATTATACAAAAGAGATAATAGAAATCACAGAAAAACATTTGGAACAACAAAAATAAAAGAAGATTTCTGGTCTCATTATTAGTGAAAAACATTATTACCACCACGACGGTTTGGATTCAGTTGTAGGAATGACCGATGCCAATGGAAATGTAGTGCAATCTTATATTTACGACGAGTTTGGTAATCTGCTGTCTGCATATGGCGTCGTGCCTAATGCGTATTTATATGCCGGCCAAGAATACGATGTTTCACCGCTTAACGGATATAACCTGAGAGCAAGAGAATATTACCCGCAGGTGGGGAGGTTTGGGAGTGAGGATAGGTATTGGGATAGATTTGTTCCTCAATCATCTAATTTGTATATATATGCCTTGAATGACCCCATAAATCTTACTGATATCTCGGGACTGATACCTACATGCACAACTATTAGACTTCCTTTTACTGAATTTGTTGGGTATACTATCAGAAGATATGGAGAATGGATCTTGATTGGCGTAGAACTGATTGACCAAAATTTCCTTGCTCCACTGGGTCTTACTGGGTGTATTTGGGAACGAACCGTTATAGCAAGACGAAGAGGAGAAGAGATCCGAGGTTACATGGAATCTATAACTTGTTCAGACCCTTGCGGCGATATTACACCACGACATTTTCCTCCATATAAGGTAGTTACATCTCGAACACCCGTAGACGAGACAAGAACATATCAAACCCAGCTGAGAACAACGATACCATATCTTGTCCCTGAGGAATTAGCAGAAGCATATTGTAGGGTGATAGCTCATCCACAGTAATATTACTAATTTATTTGATAAACCGCAATAGGAGGACAAAATGCAAGAATTAGACAAACAAAAATTTAAAAAGAAAACATTTTATGCTGTTTCCGCCTTTTTTCTACTGTTAGTATTGTTATTGATTACTTTTCTAAAGCAAGCAAGGCACCGTCTTGTAATTATAGAAAGCAAATATGTTTCATCTTATTATACCATCAGAAAGACTGAGGAACCTGCTAAAGGAACTAACTCACTAGAAGAAATCTGGGCTACTCGCAATCCCCCTAGATACCGTTATGAAATATTCACAGTTTGCAAAGATTGCACAACAAAATTAAGTTTTATTTATGATGGAAACCACTATTGGGAATATTTACCTCTCTACAATTGCGTGATTAAATTAGACAAAGGACTCGTTCCTTCCTTTGTTTTCCCGTATTCTTGCAATCTGATAAAGACTTGGATAAGAGAAAAAATTATTGATACCTTAAAAACTATTGAGGGAAAAGAATACTATGTTATAGAAAAAGAATGGACGGATAATAGAGAACAAAAAAGGAGAGTTGAAGTCTTAATCGATAAAAATACTCTCCTACCAGATATAAGTAAAGGGGAAGTTTATGAAAAAGAGAAACTTCTTATAAAAAAGACTATAGAAAAACCAAGTTATAATCTTGTATTACCTGACAGCTTATTTCTTCTTCCTAAGAATGTGGTCATCGTGACAAAATCATCTATGAGAGATCTTGTTAGACTTAAAGAACCTGGAGCTATTGAAATTATCTATCGGAAGGGAAAGATAACAGATTTGTTTAGAATTATAAAATATAAAATACGGCAGTGACAAATGCACTATTATTACCATGACGGACTTGGAAGCATAGTGGGTTTAACTGATGTCAACGGCAATGCGGTTCAAAGTTATTTGTATGATGAGTTTGGAAAATGGTTTCAGAAATGCTTGGTTCATTTGTTAAGAAAAGCAAAGTTTGAAGCAGAAAAATATCCGAAGAAAAATATTGTAAACTTACATGAGCAGTTAAAAAGTTTGTATGAGGAAATAGTTGATTTTCTGAAGAAAGATCCTCCCTTA
>JBFLXN010000153.1:0-6611 GCA_040755715.1 Candidatus Edwardsiibacteriota bacterium | reverse complement strand
GTGGAAAAACAATCTCACTTACGACGAAAATTTCTTGCTCGCTAATTTTGCCAGACAGTCAATTTCGATTAATTTGTCAAACAAGTTAAAAAGAGCTTGACATAGTGTGTCCACGAATAAACACGAATTAAAACTAATGAAATCCTCGTCGGCGTTTACCAAAAAACAATGCAAAAACTCAAGGGGCGATTATAGTCGTATCGTAACTTGATATCTCGTAGTTCCAAAAATGAAAATAATATGTGTCAGCTTTCGGTATGTGAACCTGCATTTGAGTGTAAATTGCAATTAAAGCCATGGTGCAATATTCAGAAGTGGGATACTTACCATATATTGTTATGTTTATGTTCCTTCCCACTCTGTTAATTTCATTATGGGAATAAACATAACAACCGTTAAGCCCCCATGAACGTGCAGTAAAAGCTATTGTGCTGTCTGTTTTCTGACCAACGCTAATACTGTCTGTAGGTATTTTCGTTATTTCCCATTTTTCCGGTTGATTTCCCTTTCGAACAGGACGATGACAATATAGAAAAAGCACCAATGAAGCAAATGAGAATTAGATATTTGGGCATAGTTTAATCTTCTCATTATTTAGGTAAATATCGCCTAACTTGAGCATAGTCAAATAGTTCGCTTTTTATACTAAATTGGGGATGATAGACGAAATGTCAATTCAAATATCAAAATGACAGACAAAAATGTAAAAATTATCTGCTCTTTGAATTTTGATTTGTCATTTTGCATTTTGATTTTTGCATTTTTTCACCAACTTCCCAACCTAACTTCCATACCGGCTTCCTAACCCTCAGCCCTAGTCTATAATTTTCCCCCCATTTCATCTCAACTTCACATAGTAACCGATACATTCTTTCACCAAGCCAGCAATATATTCTTCCCCCCCCCG
Organism: Candidatus Edwardsiibacteriota bacterium; assembly: GCA_040755715.1. GTDB lineage: Bacteria > Edwardsbacteria > AC1 > JBFLXN01 > JBFLXN01 > JBFLXN01. Next base: position 5,704 of record JBFLXN010000153.1, on the reverse strand, counting down.
CACTTTTCCCTCTTTCAATACCGGAATGGGAATAACAATAGGAACCGGCCTAATCCGCATTTCTTTCTCAAGGTCATCTGGTGTGTCCACCAAAAAATCCTCGTTAATCGCCACCAGCCCCCACTCTTCTTCTGAAGAATGAAAGACTTGTCGTAGTTTCTCCCAGGCTTTTTCTTTAGTAGAGACTTCAATCGTCTCTATACCAGCCAGACGAAATCCCGTGGCTAATTCAGGGTCAACAATTGCGACAAATTTTTTCATCAATTTACACCAGAAATCATACAAGAATTTCTTTATTTTTTCAATAAATTTCGTCGTGCGAACCGATGTTGGTCAGAAAAATCTTATCTTTCTTAAGGAAAAGAGAATCCAGTATTCATAGGTCAACCAGATTGCGTATTGATTCCTAAGTGCACCTGATAATTTGTGCGTTTTGAGTTCTGAGGTAAATGGATCGCGAACAAGTAAATCAATCTTTCGTTTAACTTCATCTTCAAGTTCAGGATGTCTTTTTAGAAATAACCTGAACCGATGGTCAAATGTTTTTGTTGTGTAAAGTTCATACATTATCGTTTGATGTGATTGATGACCTCTTTCCCACTTTTAAAAGGACCCTTCACTTGTTCCTTTTCAATTTCTTTCTCTGCTTGTAAGGTTTCGTAGAGAAACATTTTTTTTCTCAGAGACTCCATATCTTTTTCCAGTTGTTCAATAGTTATTATCTTTTGAGATGAACTTTTATACATTCCTGATTGTTCGCTTGCTCTTAAATTTTTGGACATTTTTATCTCCAATTTTTGATTTTTACTTTGTATATCCTATTACTTTGTTCATCATCCCTTCTTTTTATATCTTATATTTCCCCAGTTCCTTACGAATCTTTTCCACCATTTCTTTTGCCAAACTGGGGCCGATAATCATCCCACCGGCTTTTTCCAATCCTAAAACAAATTTCTCAATCTGTTCTTTTGGGGGATTTTCTTTGTCCACCTGACATTGTTTCATCTGCACCATAAAAACAGTCTCAGCAAAATCTTTCAAAAATTCTTTGGCCATCTTTTCAATTTCAGTTAAAACTTCTTTCGGGTATCCCACAACTGCTTTTAGGGGCGCCTCGGTTATACTCTGAATCATCTCGCTCAAAAGACTTTCAGCTTTCTCCAATCCTGCTTGAGGTTCTAGCAACAGTCCGCAAATTCCCTTCTCAAAAATGGTAGCATAAAGAGAGCATTTCTCTCCTTTTATGAAGACTCCCTTAAGCTCGCGGTCTCCCACCGTTTCATAAACTTGATTGACTAAGGAAGTCACTTGTGAAATCTTGGTCGCCAAGTTCCCGTGTGATTCCTCTACCAAACAGGCACCAACTCTATCAACGAAGAACCCGGTAATCAATCCGGGCAATGTCTTCTTGGAAATAATACTTTCTAATCTCAATTTATCTCCCCTCTTAGGACGACCTTTTCAATACTTCTTGGAGGCGCGGTAATATTTGACTTAAATTAACATTTTCTCCAATTTCACAGCCAACCAAGTTATCTTTATGATATATCAAAACCACCCTTTTTTTAGTGCCACTAAGTCCTATCGTTTCTATTCTACCCAAATCCAAGGTATCACGAACCACAGCGGCTGCTGGAACCCAGAATAAGGTCAAATCGCTAAAGTTACTGCTTACATTTCCACCTTTACTCAAGACAGTCGGACCTTCCTCTTGAAAGAGGACATAACCTTTTACTCCTTCAATACTCATTAAGAATTCCATTTTTTCTCCCTACCTAAATTATGATTACAGCGATAATTTTGACGATGCCGGCGATAGTAATCTGCCTTTTGAAGTCTTCTATGTCGGAGAAATCGGTTACGGTCACGGTTGCGACGCTCGTTTCAGTTAATAAGTTTATTGGGTTTATTGAGTTCATTGAGTTTCTTGAGTTTTATAACCCAAGAAACTATGTAAACCCAAAAAACTGTGCAAACTTTCTCAAGATTAACGATATGAGTTTCGTAACCGATCTACTTTACCCTATTCCCTTTACTTATAATCATATCTCTTCACTCGCTCCGCCTTTGGCGGGGCGGGTCTCCGTAATCGTTTATAGTTGGTCCTTATCTAATCAGATGTAGCCAATCTCGCAAAAGGAAGGAAAGACGACCAATTAGCAAGGAAATCCGAGCCATTACTGTATAGCCAAATGAAGCTCCAAAGGCAATCATTATGAAGATGATGCCTACTCTGGCCCCTCCCTTCAGCACGCCTTTATGCTCTAAGGAAAAATAGAAATAGAACAGACTCGCCAGGACACCCACCACCAAAATCACATTATTAATGGTAGTAAGTGGAAGCATTGTTCCCTGAATTTGGGGGATAAGGATACCCTGAATCTGTCCAATAATACCAAGACCCGCGGCAATGCCAACAGTCAAGGCAATTGCCCATCGAGAAAGCCAACTGATTTTTGGAATCCAGCGAGAGAGCATAATTAGACCAAATAAAGCTGGAACAATTAGAATCCATTTTTCTACTCCCCTCTCAGTCCGAAAACGGTCAACCAACATTGGCCACACATCAAAAGCCCAAACATAAATTATAGAAAAGGCGGCCGAGACTCCAACATAGAGGTGCTCAGCAAATTTGTAAAGAGGATTGTCTTTGTAGAGAAAAGAAAAGATAGCGATTGTCAATCCCGCCGCAAGCCAGATTCCAATAATAGTCAACATTTTATTTCCTCCTTCGCATCACAAAATATCCGATATTGCCTAGAACAATGAAAAGAATGATTAAAATGTGAGCGGTTGATTGAGCGGTCATTCCCCGGGTAGCCGTGCCAGCATGTTTAACCAGTGTCTCATATTCTGCTGCTCCTTGAAGCCCTCCCACAATTCCTTCAATCTGTTCTGCCTGAAGATAATGAAACATATCTGGAGCAACTACACCCGTAGAGCCAATCATTATCTTCAGTCCATAACGCGCTCCGGCGAATTGAATCCATTCGTCACCAGCCTGACCGGCCGATAAGCTGATTAAGAGGTCAATATCATTATAATTATGAATTGGCCTGGTCAACGGCAAACTGTCAAGGGAAACTCCTCTATAATCAGTAGCAAAAAAATCCCGAATTTCCCGACCTATTCCAACCATCAAAGCTCGGTAACCTGGGCGATAGCCAAGATTCACATAATCTATTCCATATTTTTTTTCTTTAAATTCTCTGGCAATCTGGTTTAACCCTATTTCACCTAATGGCAATCCAAGAGCCCAATGGCCAGTAAGAATGACTTTCAAATCTTTGGAAAAACAATGGCGCAACATCGCCAGCAGTTGTGGCTGAAGTTCTGGTTCTGAAGCGGCATCGTAGTCTATTGAAACGATTACCACAGCTCCAGGAGGAAGACGGTCTACTGCTTCGTAAGCTCTGCGCACTGGTTCGGAAATACGAATGGGCAAAACTAAACGCAAAAGTAACGGGATAATCACCACCAAAGCCACTAGCAAATAAATAATACGGCGGTCAATTGTCCCGAGTCTCTTAAATAGTTCCATAGTTTTTCTCTCCTTAGGCAAGATATTGAGGAAATACTATTTACCACTTTTCCGCATTCCGCAAGCGGTAAGCAGATAGCGAGTAGCGGTTGTTTGTTATGACAAATAGGTTCTCTCTAAACCAATAATCACTCGTAGAGACATTGCAATACTCCCCAAAGCGACACCCAAGAAGATACCTCTTTTAGCGGCCATCTGGGGAATATCCATAATCCAGTCAGCAATAACTGGCAGTCCGGACCAAATCTTGGCTCCAATTGGCACACGACCAATCATCACAATCGCCGCAGCAATCAAAAGTAGAGTCGCCTCAAAAGTTCTGGCACGAAAAGCTCGATAGGCAGCAGAAGCAATGAAAAATGACAATAAAGCAAACATCGTCGCCTGAAGGGGAATAATCATATAGGTATAGACATACATAAACGAAGAACCCAAAAGAAAAGGTGTGCCAAATTGAATCCAAGAAACTATTCCGGTAACCAATGTAATTAAGAAACCCCCGAGTAAAATAATACTGGATTCCCAACCACTATGTCTTGCTTGCACTTTTTTTAGATGACTCCCCACCAGACTGTTAATCCCTAAAAGGTAAGTGAAACCTAAAACAATAGAATACCAGAATAAAAGGCGCTGCTGAATTCCACCGAACGGCTGGTGTGGAATGAAAAAAGTAACCACAATCAAGATGCCAGTAATAGCGGTAATAGCCAAAGGAATTTCCCGTTTCATATTTCCTTCTTGTGGAATATTAACCGCAGAGAAACGGAGGACGCAAACCTGCAATCTCTGCGCTCTCTGGACCTCCGCGGTGAGCTTCAGGTGTCTAACTAGAGTTAAGCGTTAGAAAACCAATCTCTGACCAAATTAAAAATAGCGTTGATTTTAGGAAGGGAAAATTTTTTTTCTAAAATAAAACCTAAAGTCCCTGTGAGTGTAGCCAGAATAAGGAGGATAAGAAGTATTGCCTTAATGAAATCTTCTCCTTTCAGACTGCCTAGCATATGAGGTTCTCGTTTGATATAACTGGAGGCGGCGAACATTTCTTCACCAATGAGGGTATAGTCGCAAGCCGCAATAAAGAAAGGAAGTTGAGTGATTGCCGTAGTCCCGGCAATCTGAATGGCTCCCACAGAATGTCCGGTTTCTGCCAGAATCAATGCCTCAGCATAGAAGTAGCCCAAAAGAAAAATCGCGCCGGGTTTTTCTCTTAACATTATTCCATCTACTCCCGCCGCATAACCAAATTGGTCAGAAGTTAAGAAGTTAATGTTCCCTTCTTTATAAAGGTCTGGTCTACCCGGTTCGGCGTAAGCCTGCTGAACTGTCTCCTGAGCTGCTGCCATCACAATGGGATCCCAGTTAGGCACCAGAAGTTCGGTGCCATGTTCAGCACATCTCACTGCCACCTGTCTTAAGATAGAGAGAGCCGCAATAGTAACCACATCCTTAATTTCCCCCAGACCAAAACTAAAGAGAATCGGCCTTCCTAATTCAGTAGAACGGCCGACCGCTTCATCAATAGCATCAAGTCCCGGAATCTTGCGCACAAATAACTCTTCACCTCTCCTAGCTCTTTCAATATACCAAAGAATAAGGGTGCCAACCAAAATCGTCAGGATAAGAACATTAACCCGATTTCTGTTAAACCATTGAGCCTTGGTCTTTACTGGACCCGCAATATTAGAATTAACCTTTTCTCTCTCACTCACAGCACTGACATAATAATAAGGTTTTCCTTCCACAATGCTTGCATCACTGTCAACAAAAGAAGTTTTGCCGGAAAGAGCAGAGCCAACCTTCTCAAAACCTTCGTTGGCTCTCTCCGAACGATAGATTTCATAGCCTTTAAAAACACCGGCCTTCCCGCTATCACTTGCGGACTTCTTCCATTCCGCCGTAATACTTCTTCCTTCGTCATTTGGCGTATCATAGACCTTAACTTCTTGAGGTGGCTCAAGTGCCCAAGTTATTCCACTCATAATTACTATTAACAGGATAAAACCAATTTTTTGTCGAGCAGACATCATAACCTCCTGCAGTGCTTTGTTAAATTTTGGCTCAAAATCTGCCTGGAAGCCTTCTGGCACAATAATATAAGCCTGTTTTGCCTTTACAACGACGCCCTGCCTGCCTCTCGGCAAGGCCGAGGGCCTGCCTGGAGGC
>JBFLXN010000152.1:0-6615 GCA_040755715.1 Candidatus Edwardsiibacteriota bacterium | reverse complement strand
ATCCTGAACGGAGTGAAGGAAAATCAACACTGACAAGCGTTTAAGCCTTCTGGGCTTGTTCTTCTCTTGTCCCCCGACAAGTCGGGGGAAGAAAGACAGCCCAAGCCCCGATAAATCGGGGCTTCAGAGCATCCTCAAAAGCACAAGAAAAGTGTATCATAGGCTGATCTGCCTTAGGCGGATTGTGCCAGAAGGCTTCCAGGCAGATTTTGAGCCAAAATTTAACAAAGCACTGACCATTAACGAATGATGATACGAGCATTGTTACCGTTGACCGAATAACGGAAACCAAAATTATAACTACCACCGCCAATCAAGTTGCCACGCAAAATCTTGCTGAGGAGACTTGGTTTTGAGATAATAATCTGTCCGGGCATATTTCGTTGAGACTGAAATTGAACTTGAGAATTTTTCGCCCAGTGCTACCATCCAGCGTCTTCCTTTGCCATAAAGGACAACATTAGAGCTCACTCCCGCTGGCTTTCCCTCATACTCATAAACTCTACAATTATAGGAATCAGTATCAAAGAAAATCATTCTCAATTGTCCACTTAGATTCTTAAAGATTTTACCGTCCAATTCGCTAAAAATCAGATTTCCCTTCTCTTGTCCAGGAATACCTTTAGTTTTGCTAAAAATTTGTTCAAGTCTAGTTCGCCAATTGAGTTGAGGGAAGACTTGATAGCAGAGTTCAAAGCGAGTCTTGTCCCTTTGTTCAGAAGCAAAATCCTTTTGTCTTCTCTCCTGTCTAAGGGTGAAAGACAAATCACTTCTCAGCCGTTGTTCCCATTCCAAACTTCTTTCTTCTTCCCGTCCGGATATTTTCTCATAATGGTTTGACTGTGAAAAAAAGCCTGCTAATTCTGTTCCGGAAAACAGTTTATATTTCAAGGCAAAAGTGAGTTTCTCCTCTGCGGAATTTTCAAAAAAAGAATATGGACTAAAAAATTTCTTATTTACCCGGCGAAGACTTGTCTCAAGAAAAAATTTCCCGAAATCCAATATGCTACCCAAAACAACACCTTTACCTCCTCCCTTGTTCTGTGCTAATTCACCAAACAAGTTTAAATTCTTAGAGAAAAAATCAAAGTCTGTAGAAACGAGTGAGTTCTCAGAGGAACTAAATGAAGAATGATAGCCAGTTAAACCAAACTGAAATTTTTCTGGTGATAATTTCCAGACCAATCTTGAACCGAATAGTTTTTCATGGTGAAAAGAGCCATAGAAAAATAGGTCAAAATCTCTTATTCTCAAATCTATCGCGCCACCACAGAGAGAGGTGCTAGCCAGAGATGGTCTAATTTCCGTAGGGGTGTTAAATTTAACACCTCTCCCTTGGAATACCGGATTTAATCCGGAAAAAAGGAGTCCCTGCCCAAAAGATAATTTATAATTTCCCCCTACTGCCCGATGAATAATAGGAATAGGTGAATCAACCGAAAGAAAAAATTTTGTCCGAGTGGTTTCTTTTTTTTCTATGAGAAAACCAGCTTTCAGTCTTTCCTTTATGGTTATTTGGCTTCTATGATAAATAGTGTTGACATTAGGCTTATCCCTCTTAAATCGCAAACGCAAGTTTCCTGAAAAAAACTTGACAGGCTTTTCAGGAACAAAAAGAAATGGTCTGATTTTCTGGATGAAGTCGTCATCAATACCGGCGATTATTTTCAATTCTTCTAAGGAATGAAAATGGCCTATTTGTCTTCGGTAAGAAACAATCGCCAAAGCCAATGGTGGAGAAATCCAAGGAATCTCAATCAGGTCAGAGGCATCTGCCCGATTGAGGTCAAGTGGATTGCTTTTCAAAAAATCTAGCTGTTCCAATAAATCTTCATTTTTAGTTGTCTCTTCTTCCGAATCCAGCAATTTTTCAATTTCAGGTAAACTTTCGTCACTAGACTGTGTCCCATCTTGGCGGGACTGGGCTTGGACTTGCCTGACAGGAGTTACGAGAGAGAAACAAAAGAAAACAAAAAACAAGAAACCACTGAATATGCTTTTAATCATCTTAATCATCGCTATTTTCTTAAGTGTAATTTTAACAAAGTTGAACAAAGAAAGTCAAGGAAAATCACAGAGTAAAAATTACTTGCAAGGATTTTGTAGATTATGTTATATTTAATTACCACGGAAATATGAAATATAAACAAACACGGTGTTGATTCGGTGATAAGTACAACCACTGGTGATGGGCTGCGGTTAAGAAGCTTGCATCGTCAAAAAGAAAATCGTCTATCGGCAAAAGGTTACGAAGGTTGTATCGTCAATCTTGAGAAAGTTTGCACAGTTTTTTGGGTTTACATAGTTTCTTGGGTTACAAAACTCAAGAAACTCAATGAACTCAATAAACCCAATAAACTTATTGACCGAGACGGGTATCATAACCGTAGCCCTTAACCGTTGCCTTCTCATGCGAAACGAGCTTCGTAGACGTAACCGCTAACCGTAACCCATCTTTACACCGACCAACAAAAAACAAAAGTTATGTTTCCGTCTTAATGGAGGTAACGATGAATATCACTGAATTCAAAAATGAAGTCTATACCGACTTCACCAAAGAGGAAAACAAAAAGAAAATGGAAGAGGCTCTAACTAAGGTTCAAGCAGAGTTGGGCAAAGAATATGACCTCATCATCGGCGGTGAGAGAGTCAAGACAAAGGATAAATTTAAGTCAATCAATCCTTCGGAAAAGGATGAAATAGTCGGCGTCTTTCAAAAAGCTGGTAAAGAAGAAGGCGAAAAGGCAATGGCGGTGGCTTTGAAAACTTTTGAAGATTGGCGATTTGTCCCGGCAGAAGAAAGAGCCACCTGTCTTTTTAGAATGGCAAATATTATGCGCCGGAGAAAATATGAACTTTCTGCCTGGATGATTTTAGAAGTGGGAAAAAACTGGGCTGAAGCAGAAGCCGATGTGGCCGAATCAATTGATTTTTTGGATTTCTATGGTAGAGAAATGCTCCGTTACTCTGCACCTCAGCCTTTAACACCCTATGCCGGAGAGGTGAATGAGCTATTTTATATTCCTTTGGGCGTGGGTGTTGTCATTCCACCTTGGAATTTTCCTTTAGCAATCTTGACTGGGATGACTTCGGCGGCATTTGTCTGCGGTAACACCGTAATCTTAAAACCTTCAAGTGATTCTCCCTGTATTGCGGCTAAGTTTATGGAGGTAGCCGAAGAAGCCGGAGTGCCACCAGGAGTAATAAATTTCCTTACCGGACCAGGAAGCTTGGCTGGAGAGTTTTTGGTCGGTCATCCGAAGACAAGATTTATTGCCTTCACCGGTTCAAAAGAAGTAGGATTACATTTAGTGGAATTGGCGGCTAAGACTCAGCCCGGTCAAATCTGGATTAAACGAATCATTGCGGAAATGGGCGGGAAAGACACCATCATAGTAGATAGTGAAACAGTGATGGATGAAGCAGTAGCTGGTGTTCTTACTTCTGCTTTTGGATTCCAAGGACAGAAGTGTTCCGCTTGTTCCAGAGTGGTGGTGGTGAAAGATATTTATGAGAAATTCGTGGATAGATTAGTAGAGAAAGCGAAGAACATCACCGTCGGTCCGGTTAAGGATCCTAAGAATTATATGGGTCCAGTGATTAACCAAAAGGCGATGGAATCAATTCTGGAATACATTGAAATCGGAAAGAAAGAAGGAAAGTTACTTTGCGGGGGGGAAAAGACAGGGAGCAATGGTTATTTTATCAGGCCGACAATTATTGGCGATGTTTCCTCAAAAGCCAGAATTTCCCAAGAAGAAATATTTGGTCCGGTTCTGGCGGTGCTGAAAGTCAAGGATTTTGACAATGCCTTAGAAATCGCCAATGATACTGAATACGGACTTACTGGAGCAGTTTACAGTAGAAACCGTCAAAAACTTGAAAAGGCTAGAAAACTTTTTTATGTAGGAAATCTCTATTTAAATCGCAAGTGCACTGGAGCATTAGTCGGGGTTCATCCATTTGGTGGGTTCAATATGTCGGGCACGGATTCCAAGGCAGGTGGAAGAGATTATCTGATGCTCTTTACCCAGGCAAAAGCTATCTCGGAGAAGGTAGGCTAATCAATAGCTCAGTCCTTTAGGACTGGAGAGAAAGTTGGCGCTTGGGAATTTCAAAAATCATAAATCGGGGGCTACTGGAGGTGATTATGCAAATCATTGTCTGTATTAAGCAGGTGCCTGATACGACTGAAGTAAAAATTGACCCAAAGACAAATACCTTAGTTAGAGAAGGTGTGCCCAGCATCATCAATCCTTTTGATATGTATGCTATAGAAGAAGGACTTCGGCTGAGAGAAAAAGTTGGCGGAAAGGTTACGGTTCTTTCTATGGGTCCCCTTCAAGTCGTGGATTCCTTGAAAGAAGCCATTTCTATGGGAGTAGATTCTGCAGTTTTACTATCCGACCGCGCCTTTGCCGGTGCTGATACCCTGGCCACATCTTACACTCTTTCAGTCGGTATCAGAAAGATTGGTCAGTTTGACCTGATTATCTGCGGCAAACAGGCAATTGACGGAGATACCGCTCAAGTAGGACCTGGCATAGCAGAGTTATTAGATATTCCTCAGGTGGCCTTTGTCAAGAAGATTGAAGAGATTACAGAAAAATCTGCCAGAGTCCAACGAATGACCGAAGAGGGATACGAAGTGATAGAAACGCCACTACCTGCCTTATTCACGGTAGTGAAAGAAATAAATGAACCGAGGCTGCCTTCACTCAAGGGGAAAATCAGAGCTAAAAACTATCAACCCCAAATCTGGGCAAGTAAAGATTTAGAGGTAGAAACAAAGCGTATCGGGCTGGACGGTTCGCCAACTCAGGTGATTAAGGTCTTTACCCCACCGCCCAAAATGGGTGGAGAAATCTTAAAAGGTGAGACCACTGAGATAGTAGAAAAAGTAGCCAGTGCTTTAAGAGAAAGGCAGATTGTATAGAGAGAAAAACAAGTAGCGAGAATTGGGCTTATAGGGTTTTCTCGGGTTATTGAGTTTATCGGGTTATTAGAACCCAATGAACCCAAAAACTCAACAAACTCAATTAACCTGATACTTTCTACTCGCTACTTTAATAACGAGGTGGTATGAGCGATATTGAAATTATACAAGAAAAATGTGTGGGCTGTGAACTCTGTGTGTTAGCCTGTCCTTTTGCGGCTATCACCATAGTAGAAAATTTAGCCATTATTGACTATGACCGCTGCACCCTTTGCGGCGCCTGCGTCTCCTCTTGTAACTTTGAAGCCATTGTTTTGAGAAAAGAAAAGAAAGAAGAAATTTCTCCGGAAACCTATAAAGGTGTTTGGGTCTTTGCTGAACAGAAGAAAGGGAAAATACAGTCAGTTACTTACGAATTGCTCGGCGAAGGGAAAAAACTGGCGGATACCTTACAGGTAGAACTCTCAGCCATCCTTTTGGGTTACCAGATGGAACAGGAAGCGCAAAATTTAATTAAAAGAGGTGCAGATAAGGTTTATTTAGTTGATTCACCATTCTTGAAAGACTATCTTGATGAGCCATACGCAGTGATAGTGACTGATTTGATTCAGGGATACAAACCGGAAATTTTCTTGTGTGGTGCGACGGTCATCGGTCGGTCACTTATTCCCAAAGTGGCGGTGAAACTCAAGACCGGTCTCACCGCTGATTGCACTGGTTTGGCCATTGAGGAAGAACGAAGACTTCTTCTTCAGACCCGTCCTGCCTTTGGTGGAAATATTATGGCTACCATCATCTGCTCCAACCATCGGCCACAGATGGCTACTGTCAGACATAAGGTGATGAAAGAAGCACCACTCAATCCGGAACACGAAGGAGAAATCATTCGGAAGGAATTTTCCCAAACTAAATTTGTTTCTCGCACTAAATTGTTAGATATAGTGGAAGAAATTACCAGCACGGTCAACTTAGCCGAAGCGGATATTATTGTCTCTGGAGGACGAGGGCTAAAAGCACCTGAGAATTTCAAGTTAATTGAAGAATTAGCCAAAGTTCTGAAAGGGGCGGTTGGTGCCTCCAGAGCGGCGGTGGACGCCGGCTGGATTCCCTATTCACATCAAGTCGGTCAAACAGGCAAGACTGTCTGTCCAAAACTATACATTGCCTGTGGTATTTCGGGGGCAATTCAACATTTAGTTGGAATGCAATCTTCAGAATGTATTGTGGCCATTAACAAAGACCAGAATGCTCCAATCTTCAAGGTGGCTACTTTCGGAATTGTTGGCGATTTATTTGAAGTCGTGCCAGCCTTGACCAAGAAATTCAGTGAACTTCTTAAATGACCGATATTGTAATGAAAAGAAAGTGAGGATGAATTGTACGCAAAAGTCAGCTGATGAACTGAATAAGTTGAGTAATAAGATAATAGGTCTTGCCATAGAAATTCATAAGAAATTAGGTACTGAGACCAGATGATTTCTTATTTAAAGACAAGCAATAAAGGGTTGGGTTTGATATTAATTTTGGGGAGAAAGAAACTGGAAATCAAGAGATTAGTGGTTGAATGCAAAATAAAAGTGAGCAGCTAATTTTTAAGTAATTCTTGAATTTTTTCTTTTGATTTTGAGTTGATTTCAAATAATAAATTTTTAATAATTTCAGATTTTTGTTCTTTCTCA
>JBFLXN010000151.1:0-6629 GCA_040755715.1 Candidatus Edwardsiibacteriota bacterium | reverse complement strand
TATCTTTGCTATGTGGAAAAACAATCTCACTTACGACGAAAATTTCTTGCTCGCTAATTTTGCCAGACAGTCAATTTCGATTAATTTGTCAAACAAGTTAAAAAGAGCTTGACATAGTGTGTCCACAAAGACCACAGAGAGCACAAAGAAAAAATATGGATATGGGTCATAAGTCCTTGAATTAAAAGGGGGTGGAAATTCTACAATCTTTGTGTTCTCCGTGTTCTTTGTGGTTCCAAGGGTTATTTCAACAGCCTGATTATGATTTGTCAACAGAATAGAGAGCACATCTTTGGAAAAAGGTAAAAAGCGTATATCAGTCTATCAGATAACCGTTTTAAATCTGTGTGAATCTTGCGGTTTTCTATCTGTGCTAATCTGTGGTTGAAACTATGGCAAAAATAACTATTCTTGGTGGAGGGAACTGGGGCACGACTTTAGCCATTCTTCTTAATTCAAATGGTCATCAAGTCAGTCTCTGGGAGTTTCGTCCTGAGGCGGCGGAGCGTCTGATTCGTGAACATGAAAACAAAGAATTTCTACCCGGTATTCCGATTCCATCGGAAATCAATATTTCCTCGGATTTACCAAGTCTCATCAGAGAAACCGAAATTTTACTCTTTGTCGTCCCTTCTCATACCTTACGAGAAGTGGCAAGGCAAGTAGCAAGAAATCCTCTGCCGAATACGCTAATTGTTAGCGCTGTCAAGGGAATTGAGCAGAAGACCCTTCTGAGAATGTCACAAATTATAAAAGAAGAGAGGCCTGATTCAAAAGACCGGATTGTGGTTCTGTCCGGACCAAATATCGCTTATGAGATTTCCAGAGAGATGCCTGCTACCACTGTAGTATCTTCGCAAAACGAAGAGTCAGCAAAGAGAATACAAAGCGTTTTTATGAACAAAAGATTTCGGGTTTATACCAATAGTGATATTATCGGAGTGGAACTGGGGGGGGCTTTGAAGAATATTATTGTCATTGCCGCTGGTATCTGCGATGGTTTGGGATACGGAGCCAATACCAAAGGTGCCCTTTTAACCAGAGGTTTAGCGGAAATAACCCGACTGGGTATAGCGATAGGCGCCAATCCCTTGACTTTTGCCGGTCTTTCAGGAATGGGCGACCTCATCACCACTTGTTTCAGCCCTCACAGTCGGAATCGCTATGTCGGTGAGCAACTGGGTAAAGGCAAGAAATTAGACGAAATACTTTCATCAATGGTGATGGTCGCTGAAGGCATCAATACTACAAAAGCCGCCTACGAGTTAGCAAAGAAATATTCAGTGGAAATGCCTATTACCGAGCAAGTTCATCAGGTTCTTTTTGAAAATAAAGAACCAAAAGATGCCGTTTCGGATTTGATGCTCCGAGAACCGAAAGCAGAGATAGTGTTGTGAAATCTATGACCACGAAGGTACGAAAACAGAAATACAAGAAATGGAAATTCATAGAAATCCAATAAGTTTCAATAAATTTCCATCAGTTTCCACAAATTTCAAGTAATTTCGTGATTTCGTGGTTAAGTTTGATATAACCAAAAACAGAAATCTGAGGATAAGAAATGGACGAAATACCGCTAACCAAAATTTACTATTCCATCAGTGAAGTTGCTCAATTGACGGGCGTAGAGTCTTACATCCTGCGCTACTGGGAGAAGGAATTTCCTATGCTGAAACCCAAAACGCATAAAGCCGGGCGTCGAAGTTACCGCCTAGAAGAAATAAAGCTAATTTTGATGATTAAGAAGCTTCTTTACGAAGAGCACTATACGATTAAAGGAGCCAGAGCCAGACTAAGAGAAATTAAAACTTCAGATGCAGACCAATTGGAACTCCCCTTAGAAGCGATGAAAAGAAAACAAACTCTCTCTGGAATCAAAAGGGATATCAGAGAAGCAATTGAAGCATTACGAAAATAGGCTTGATTTTTTGTTGACAATTTTGATATACTTAAAATAGTAGCGAGTAGCAAGCATTTCAAAAACACTAAACTCTAAACACTAAATCCTAAACAAATCTCCATCCTCCGCAGTAGCAGAGCCATTGCTACGGAGGACGGGCAAAATTCAAAAGGGCAAAACTTAAAACAGTTTAGAAAATTTGAGTTTTGTCCCGCTACAGCGGGCTCCTGCCGTAGGTGGTGATTTAGAGTTTAGAATTTCGGATTTAGAGTTTGTATTTCTGACGGGGCGTGGCGCAGTCCGGTTTAGCGCACCAGCATGGGGGGCTGGGGGTCATCGGTTCAAATCCGATCGCCCCGATGTCCTGCTTCTTTGCTTGGCATCTTTTCCCGAAAAGGGACCACTTCGTAGCGGGATTACCCCGAACAGGGGAAAAAATTTTTTAGGATATAATGGTTTTAAACAAGATACTTATAATAGGTAACATTTTATACTCCTACAAGGTTAGAAAATCAGAGAGAGAAAATAAAATGAAAAACAAAGGAATAGTTAGCAAACTTACGCAAGTATATTTGAATTATGGAATTATTCCGATAGCGAAAGAATATAGGAATGCATTTCCCATAGAAAAGAAAAGCATTAAAATTGAAGCTGTGTTTGATGATAATGATGTCGTGTATCCACTTACATTTGATCCACAACAAAATCGTTTTTTTGGTGTTAAGGGTTGGTATAAAACACTTAATGCAAAGCCTGGTGATTTTATAACCATAGAACCGCTCACGCCCCAAAAGCGATATCGTTTTCGTCTCAAGCCACAAAAATACGAGTTGTCTACAGAAAGAGCATTACAGCAAATCAAGATAAGTAAGAAAAAGGGTAGAGAAATCTCAACGGTTGGTGAGCCAATAAATTATGGTGGTCTTATTTATGCACCAGTTAATGAACTTGGGGTTGTACTTCTTTTTGGAATGGTGTTTGAAGAATTGGGAATGATAGTAGAAGAAGTTAGAAGCACTTTTCCTGATGCGACAATTAGACGATTCAATGGAAGGGGTTGGAGTAGGGAGTTCGTTGAATTTGAATATAGAAGTTCGCAATATAAGCAGCATAAACATCCGTTGGAAGATTGTGATATTATTGTTTGTTGGTTACATGATTGGAATGATTGCCCACATAGGTTTGAAGTATGTGAATTGAAGAGCTTGATAAAATTATTACCCAGAGGTACCATAGAAAAACATCTGAAGAAAAACATCTGAAAAATAGAAAATTAGAGAGCCCAAAACAATGAAAAAAATAACTATAATAAAAAAGAAATTGGCGGATGCATATCTAAATGATAGTTTTGTTTTCAATCTGGGACGATTGTGGCAAGAGGTTATTTCTGAACATTGGGATGATTGTATATACCTATATGAATTTATACAAGAAGTCACTTTATCACCTATCAAAAAAAGATATTCAAAGGAGTTGAAAAACTTGCGAATTGCGATAAACGAAAAAAGTCGCGAAAATATTAATAAAGTATTGGAAAAGATATTAAAATGGTAATCCATAAGTTAGTAGGTGAGGAATTAAAACCTAAACACGCTTTGTTACTTGTAGCATTGTCTATTAGGGTAATTTATTCCATTTTGAATGGGAATAAAGGACTTGTAATTGATCCTTACTGCGGTAGTGGAAGCAGCTTAGTGGCGGCAAAACTCCTAGGCTGTGATTATATCGGAATTGAAATTAGTCCCGAATATGTAAGAATGGCAGAAGAGCGACTAAATTCCTGCGAAAACGAAAGAACCAAAATTGAATTAGAAATACAAAAGCATAGAGTAGTTAAGACCTTCAAACAACGTAAAGAAGAAGGTTATTGGTCTAAAACTCCTAAAGAAAAAGAAATGAATGCTGAGAGACAACTTTCTTTAATTAGAGAGAAAAGCAAACATATTTACCGAGTAAAACAAAAGAGAAAATCCTGATGGAAGCTGGAAGAGTAATCGAGCCGGACAAAAAATACAAAAGGCTGGACTTCGCAAACAGGCAAACCGAGTGGCCATAGCATCCCAGAGAAAATGAATTGAGAAAAATGTTGACTTATAAGAGATTTTTTGCATATAATACTAATAACGAAAGGAGTAAATAAATGCCTTCCATACAAATCTTATATGTTTCTTTTCTAACTTTACTTGCGGGCACAATTGTTACCGCTTTTTTAGGAAGCAAGAAGAGATTAGCCGGCTGGTTCGCCTTCGCCTTCCAACTAGTGGCTTCAGTGGGACTTTTCTTGGTGGCTCTCTCTGTGTTGAGCGGTGGGACAGTCGCTTCCACAAAACCACTTTTGACTATCCCTGGCCTCAATGCCCAGCTTAATTTGAGAATTGACTCTTTGAGCGCCATCTTTATCCTTTTAGTAGCAATAATAGGTAGCTGTGCAACCCTTTATTCAAAAGAATACATGCTCAGATACCAGAAAAATCTGGGAGCCTACTATCCGTTTTTACTTTTGTTATTCGCTTCAATTGTTGGGGTGGTGGCTGTCTCCGATTTCTTCTTCTTCCTTGTCTTCTGGGAGATAATGAGTCTTGTTTCTTATCTCTTAGTTATCTTTGAACATGAGCAGAAAGTGAATCTGAGAGCGGGTTTCAAGTATTTTCTGATGGTACATATTGGGACGATGCTAATAATCATTGCGGCGATTATTCTCTATCAAAAGACAGGTTCTTTTTCCTTTTCTGCTTTTCATCAAGGGATGATGTCTTGCTTGGAAAGCAATCCTTCATTACTTCATCTATTGCTTCTCTTCTTCTTCTTGGGTTTTGCTACTAAGGCGGGTGTCTTCCCCTTTGGTGATTGGTTGCCTGAGGCCTATTCCGCAGCGCCTTCAAGTGGAACAGCGGTTTTTGCTGGCACTATGACTAAATTAGGTATCTATGGATTACTCCGTATCTTTGTTGAGTTTCTGCCTATTTCTCATTTTTCTCTTAGTTGGGGCGGAGTAATTGCCGTCTTTGGGACACTTTCTTTATTTGTCGGGAGCATCACCGCTTTATTCCAAAATGATTCCAAAAGACTTTTAGCCTATTCCAGTGTAGGACAAATTGGCTACATTCTTTTAACTTTGGGTGTGGGTATTGCCTTTCTGAGGATTGACCCGGTCATCGCTACCATCGCTCTTTTGGCTGGACTCTTTCATTTAGTGAACGAAGCAGTTTTTAAATCTTTATTCTTTTTGAATAGTGGCTCACTTCTCTTCACTGTGGGAAATCGTGATTTAAGAGAGATGGGTGGTTTGGCTAAGGTGATGCCTCTTACTGCTTTCAGTTCTCTATTTGCTTTAGCCTCACTCAGTGGATTGCCACCATTTGGAGGATTTTTTAGCAAGTGGCTTATTTATCAGGGAGCGATTTCTGCTGGAGTGAATATGCCCCTCTATCTTCTGTTAGGAGCTCTGGCGCTGTTTATCAGTGTAGTCAGTTTAGCCTATGGAATTAAATTTGTCGGCAGTGCCTTCTTAGGGGTAAGTTCCTTCAGAGATAAATTGGCTGATGTGCCAATTTCAATGAAAATTCCCCAGGGCATTTTGGGCTCGCTTTGCCTCTTGCTCGGACTTCTGCCAGTAATTCCTCTTTCTCTCTTTTATACCGCAACTCAAGAGTTGAAATTAAAAGAATATTTGCCCAAATTTAGTTTTCTTTTTGGTTCTGACCACTTTTTAGTAGTTTTAGGCGTGGTTGATTTCCGGGGGGGGTATTATCCTCCCTTGATTATTCTAACACTTTTTATTCTACTCACTCTCTTTTTGCTCTTCATTTTCAAGAGTGGAGCAAGCACAAGAAGAACTGTTTCTCCCTGGTATTGTGGAGAAGCACATAGTTCAGAGGAGACAAAATACAAAGCCCAGGGATATTATGCACCTTTTAGGGAGTTCTTCCGCTTGCGACTCGGACCATATTCACAAGAAGGAATTTATCCAGTTTGGCCGAAATTAAAAATAAAGAGTCCTAACAGACTGAAGAAGACTCTGGAAATTGATACCTGGTTTTATAAGCCATTTGTCAGAATATTTAGTCGTTTAGTAGAGGCGTTTTCCCGAATTCATACAGGTGTGCCACAATTCTATCTTTTGTGGATGGTAATAGGAATGATTTTAGCCATCATCCTGATGTTTGCTCTATCGTGAGAGAAAGGAGGTTTTAGGAGCGATGAAAGTCCTAAATTATACTGTTTTATTTGAGCCACTTGTAGAAGGAGGCTAGATAGTGATGATTCCAGGAAAAAGTTAGTCTTGAAGATTTTAAAAAAGCTGTTAAAAAATTGGTACCGTAAAACCTTAGGCGAAATTGCACCCTGAGAAAATGGAATGGCAAAGATACAAAGAATGCGGCAGAAGATTATTGGTAGAGATTATTACATTTCAGCACATGCGGAAGACGAAATGCTTGATGACAAACTGGAGCGTGCTGAGATTGAAAATGTCATTCTGAAAGGACGAATCGAAAAGAAATTGACAGAAGACATAAGAGGAACAAGATATAGAATTGAAGGGCCAGCAAGAGATGGGAGAAGTGTCCATGTAATTTATAGATTTAAGGAAGATGGCAATCTTGTTATAATAGTTACTGGTGAAAAATTATTTATTCCAACAAAAAATAGTGATTTCCAGTCTGATTATTTCTTGAGTATCCTCGGAAATTATGATATAATTTAAATGTCAAAAAATTTCCGAGGAGGT
>JBFLXN010000150.1:0-6646 GCA_040755715.1 Candidatus Edwardsiibacteriota bacterium | reverse complement strand
GTCCTCCATCGGCTGAAGGGCAGGTGTGGAAATTCACGGTAGAAGGGAATGAAGAGGCAAAAATACAATGGGATATCGGAGATAAGATTTCTAAGGACAATGCAATTTATCTCTTTGACCCGAAAACCTCTGTGGCTATTGATTTAAGAAAGAATAGTGAATACAAATTTGTCTTCGGTTCTGGTGAATCTAAGAGAAACTTTACTTTGTTAATGGGGAGTGAAGAATTTGTGTTGAATCAGCTTAAGGGTATCCGAGGAATTCCAAAGGAAACCCTTTTAGGACAGAACTATCCGAATCCGTTCTCTTCACAAACCGCTATTCGCTATTCGCTGTCCGCTATCAGCCATGAACCATCAGCCATCAGCCACACTACTCTGAAAATCTACAACATTGCGGGGCAATTGGTGAAGACATTGGTGAACGAACCACAGAATCCGGGATACTATGCGGTGAGGTGGGATGGGAAAGACGAGGCTGGGAAGAAGGTTTCGGCAGGTGTCTACTTCTATCGTTTGACTGCAGGCAATTTCACGGCTACGAGGAAGATGGTATTGTTGCAGTAGCGGTGCAATTTACCTGTTCCGTAGGAAATGGAATTTCCAGCGGGGTTGCACGGTTTTTGCCCCACAATCGTTATTAGAAATCCGTCGCATATCATGCCTGAGGCAGACCCACCTCTGGTGGACAAGCACCGAATTTGTCCCGAGGCAACATCCGGACGCCCACAATGGAGAGAAAGATATGGCCGAGAAAACTCCTTTTTACAATCTCCACTTACAATACAAGGCAAAAATAGTAGAGTTTGCTGGCTTCTTGATGCCGATTCAATATTCAGGCATCATTCAAGAACATAAAAGAGTCAGAACTACTGTGGGACTCTTTGATGTTTCTCATATGGGCGAGATTGAAATTAGAGGCAAGAAGGCAGTAGAATTTGTAAGCCGGGTAACTACAAACGACCCGGGGGCTTTAGCTGTAAATCAGGTGCAATATTCAGCAATGTGTTATCCAGATGGCGGAATTGTTGACGATTTATTAGTCTATCGCTTCCCAGATTATTTTTTCCTGGTCGTGAATGCCGCTAATACTAAAAAAGATTATGAGTGGCTCTTGCAGCAAGTTAGGTCAGGAGAAGAAGTGCAAGTAAGAAATATAAGTTCTGAAGTAGCTCAATTGGCTTTGCAGGGACCAAAATCGGAAATGGTTTTGCAAAAAATTGTAGATACTGACCTATCGGCTATGAAATATTACTGGTTCACTGAAGGCAAGGTAGCCGGAGTGAAAAGTATTGTTTCACGCACTGGTTACACGGGCGAAGATGGGTTTGAATTATATTTTACCCCCCCCGAAGCAGAAAGAATCTGGAGGGCAGTCTTTTCTGCAGGGAAAGACTACGAAATTGAACCGGTCGGTCTAGGGGCGAGAGATTCCTTAAGATTAGAAATGAAATATTGTCTCTACGGAAATGACATTGACCAGACGACCACTCCATTGGAGGCCGGGTTGGGCTGGATAACTAAATTGGAAAAGCCAGAGTTAGTCGGCAGAGAAGCATTACTCAGGCAAAAGCAAGAAGGCGTCAAAAGAAAACTGATTGGTTTTGAAGTGGAAGGACAAAACTTTCCTCGTCAGCATTACAAAATCTATAAGGGCGATCAACAAATTGGACAAGTGACCAGCGGTCTATTTTCTCCCTCTATTTCCAAGGGAATTGGGATGGGATATGTCCACTCTGAATTTTCCAAAATCGGGACACCGTTAGAGATAGAGATTAGAGGAAAAAGAATTCCGGGCAAAATAGTAGAAACACCATTTTACAAACAGGCCACGCATAAATAGACCTTTACACAGAATATTGTGAAAAGTATTCATTGCAAAGTTTGCAATGAATAATTTGTTACCCACAACAATCCGTGATGAGCCAGAAAGCATGCTTTAAGCGGAAAAAGGAGGAAAAATGTTTCCTACAGAACTGAAATACACTGAAACTCACGAGTGGGTGAGAATAGAAGACGACTTCGCCACTATTGGTATTACAGACTATGCCCAGGGCGAACTTGGTGATATTGTATTTGTAGAACTGCCGGCAGTTGGCAAGAAAGTAAAGGCTGGTCAGCCTTCTGGCACCATTGAAGCAGTGAAAGCGGTTTCTGATTTAGTCTCAGCCGTTTCCGGCGAGGTGGTAGAGGTAAACTCCGAATTGCAGGGTGCCCCGGATTTGGTGAACAAAGACTGTTATGGCAAAGGGTGGATGATTAGACTAAAAATGGAGAATTCGGAAGAAATCAAAAACCTCCTGACTGCCGAACAGTATGAAAAGATGGAAAAGAAAACACACTGAAGAACGCCACACGCTGGACGCTAGACGTTAGACGCCGAGCGTAGAGCATGAAGCGTAAGGTGTAGAGCGTAGTAGTAGAAGGAGTCATTATGCCCTTTATTCCTAATACCGATGAACAGCGGCAAGAAATGTTGAAAAAAATCGGGGTGAGTTCTTTTGCAGAACTCATTGCTGATATTCCTGAAGAAATCAGACTTAAAGCAGATTTGTGCCTACCGTTTCCTCTTTCAGAAATAGAAGTAAAAAAACTCTTGCGAGAAATGGCTGAAATCAATGCAGATTTAGAACACCATATTTCATTTCTTGGCGGTGGAGCCTACGACCATTTCATTCCCAGTGTGATTAGTCAAATTATCTCAAGACCAGAATTCTACACTGCCTATACACCTTATCAAGCCGAGGTTAGTCAAGGAACTTTACAGACAATCTATGAATATCAATCGCTCATCTGCGAACTAACCGGAATGGATGTTTCTAATGCTTCAATGTATGACGGTGCCTCTGCTTTAGCCGAAGCAGGTTTGATGGCTCATTCATATACTAAACGCTCAGAAATTATTGTCTTGAATTCCCTTCATCCATATTATCAAAAAGTCCTTCAGACTTATGTTTGTGGATTAAATCTCTCACTTAAGAAGATAGAGATTGAAAATGGAATTTGTTCAGAATTGGAACTAAAAAAATCATTGAGTGAGAAAACTGCCGCAGTTTTAATCCAACATCCCAATTTCTTTGGCTGTTTGGAACCGGTTGAAGAAATCACCAATCTGGCTCATCAATTTGGAGCTCTTTCCATTGTTTGTGTGGACCCTATTTCTCTAGGTCTTCTCAAATCGCCGGGTGAGTCTGGAGTTGATATAGTAGTGGGCGAAGGACAGGCATTAGGTATTCCTCAAAGTTTTGGTGGTCCCTATTTAGGAATTTTCGCCTGTAAGAAGGAATTAGTGCGATTGATGCCCGGTAGAATTGTTGGGGCTACCACTGATGCCAAAGGTCAAAAAGGATATGTGTTAACTTTGCAAACGAGGGAACAGCATATTCGTCGGGAAAAGGCAACTTCTAACATTTGCACCAATGAAGCACTTTGCGCCTTAGCCGCCACCATTTATTTATCAATTATGGGAAAAGAAGGTCTGAGAAAAGTCGCCGAATTGTGTTTGCAAAAAAGCCATTATGCCTGTGAGGAGATGGCAAAAATCCCCGGATTCAAACAGAAATTTTCTGCTCCTTTTTTCAAAGAATTTGTTATTCAGACACCAATATCTCCGAAGAAGATTATTCAGAGATTAGAGTCAAAGAAGATTTTTGCCGGGATTGATTTGGGGCGATTTAGCTCAGAATACCAGGACTGCCTACTTGTTGCCGTTACGGAAAAACGGACTAAAGAAGAGATTGATCTATTGGTCAGTGAACTGCAGAAAATCTAAACCGCTGAAAATAAGGAGGGAGAGATGAAACCAAGAAACTTCAATGCAACGAAGTTGCTTATCTTGTTAGCCACTGTATCTTTACTGTGGCAAACCAAACCTCTGTTTGGTGAGGTTAAGATAGAGGTGAATATAGGGCTTCCGAAACTCGTAATTACCAGAGAACCAGAAGTTATTCTTATCCCCGGCACCTATGTCTATTTCATTCCGGACATAGAAACAGAGATATTTTTCTATCACGGCTATTGGTTTCGCCCGTTTAAGGGCAAATGGTATCGTGCTGTCGGCTATAATGGATCTTGGATAATCTTGGCTGTTGGCAGTGTGCCGAAAGTTTTATTAAACCTTCCACCGGGCTATCGCAAACTCCCGCCGGGTCAAACCAGAATACCATACGGACAATTAAAGAAAAACTGGAAGACTTGGGAAAAACAAAAACCAAAGAAACCACCAGAGATTAAAAAATCACCCGAAAGTGGAAAGAAAAAAGGAGGTAGAGGTAAGTGAAAATCCGTGTTAATTTATGGTTCCTCTTCTTGTGTTTGTTTCCTGCATTTGTGATTGCCTTTCCGTTGTCAGGGATAAAAGAGACTACTCTAAAAAACGGCCTAAAAGTTTTAACTCTGGAAGAGCATTCAGCTCCTTTGATTTCCTGTCAGATTTGGTATAGAGTTGGCTCAAGGAATGAAAAGCCCGGGTTGACTGGACTCTCTCATCTTCTGGAGCATATGATGTTTAAGGGAACGAAGAAATACGGTCCGGAGACATTTTCCCGCCTGGTCCAGAAGAACGGTGGATACGATAACGCTTTTACTTCTGATGACTATACTGCCTGTTATATTAATCTTGCTTCTGACCGTCTGGAAATTGCTCTGGATTTACTTTCAGATTGTCTCGGCAATCTTTTGCTTGACCCAAAAGAATTTATTCCTGAAAAGGAAGTAGTCAAAGAAGAAAGGCGTCTGCACGAAAATTCCCCCTATGGTCGGTTATTTGAAGAATTAGATGCAGTGTCTTTCTTAGTGCATCCTTACCGTCAGCCAACCATTGGCTGGATGAGCGACATTGAAGCCATTACTAATGAAGACTTGCGTAGACACTATCAAACTTATCATGTCCCTAACAATGCTACTTTGGTAATTGTCGGTGATTTTAACACTGATGAGATTATCAATTTGACTAACAAATATTTTAGTTCTATTCCTAAAGGAGAGGAGCCGCCTTCAGTGAAAGAAGTTGAGCCAGCTCAACGAGGTGAGCGTAGAGTCAAGATTGTCAAGGAAGCGCAGACACCGGCTTTTGCTTGCCAATATCATACAGTCAGGATTGGAGAGCCGGACCAATATGTTTTGGATGTTATTGAAAATCTTCTGAGCGGAGGAGAGAGTAGCCGATTGTATCGTCAGTTGGTCTATGAGAAAAAAATAGCCTTGTATGTTTCTGCCGGCTCTCAGGCAAGAAAGGACCCTTCTGTTTTCTATCTCTATGCCATTCCTCAAGTGGGACACACTATAGAAGAAATAGAACAAGCAGTTTATGCTGAACTGGATAAATTAAAACAGGAATTGGTGCCGGAGAAAGAATTACAGAAAGCAAAAAATAAATTAGAAGCAGATTTTATTTTTGGTCAGAAAAAGGTTCATAACTTGGGTTTTCTTATTGGACAGCTTGAGACGCAACTTTCCTGGAAATATCTTGAAACCTATTTAGACAAAATTCGTGGGGTTACGGCAGAAGAGATTCAAAAAGTCGCCCAGAGATATTTTCATCAGGACAACCGCACCGTCGCCATCTTGGTCCTAGAGAAAGATCAAAAATAAAATATAAAAAATCAAAAACACATATTAAAAACGCAAAGCCAAAAGAAGAATTGGCCATAGACAACTTTGAGAGCCGGAGTGCGAGTTCAAAGAAGAGACAAGGGTTTTATGTTTTTTGATTTATATATTTGATTTTTAATATTTGATATTGAAATGACTCCTACCTTTCTCAATCCTCTCTTGCTTTTCGCTTTAGTTTTAGCAGGAATTCCTCTGATTATCCATCTCTTCCAGAGACCAAAAGCCAAGAAGTTAGATTTTTCTTCGTTGACCTTCCTGCACGACGCCAAACGGCGAAAGTTGAAAAGAGTAAGGCTACAACAACTCTTTCTTCTTATCATCCGCACCCTTATTATTGTTTTTTTGATTTTGACCCTCTCCCGCCCTGCAGTTAAGGGAGTTTTTCCACCGAACATTTCTACTCACCCTAGAACTTCAGTAGTTGTTGTTCTTGATAACTCTTATAGTATGGGATTAAAAGAAGGGATAGAAACTCGCTTTGAAAAAGCGAAGAAGACAGCCGAAAGTATAGTAGATTTCTTAAACCCAGAAGACGAAGCCTTTTTCATTCTCTGCTGTGACAAGCCTACAGTAGTGATTGGCGAGCCGACCCACAATCTTCAAAGTCTGCGAGAGGCTATCAGAGAAGCGAAACTCTCTTTTCAAACTACTGATTTCAAATCATCCTTAGAAAAGGCTTACTCCCTCCTGACCGCAAGTAAGAACCTCTGTAAGGAGATATATCTCGTAACTGATTTGCAGAAAGAAGGATTCAAATTGTTTCCCTTGGAGAGATTGGACTCCAAAGTGAGACTCTACTTAATTGCAGTGGGGCAAGAAAACACAGTAGAAAACGCATCCATAAGCCATCTGGACTGGGAAAAGAAACTGCCTTTAAGGGGAATGTCATTGACAGCAGGAGTTTCAATAAAAAATTACGGGGCTTTAGATTTAGAATCTATGGTTAGTCTCTATCTCCACAACAAAAAAGAAGGCACGGCCAGTCTTCACCTAAAAGGCAGAGAGGAAAAGAGAGTAAACTTCACTATCACCCC
>JBFLXN010000015.1:0-27189 GCA_040755715.1 Candidatus Edwardsiibacteriota bacterium | reverse complement strand
CTCCTTTATAGTGAATAACACTACAATAATAAGGGGGGAGGGAGATAAAAATCAATAAAAATATTAAAAATAAAGATTTTTAGGTAAAAATACCTAAAAAACTTTTGACATTACAATATAATTAACAAGGAGAGAAAAAATGCGAGTCTATAAGAGAGGAAAGATTTGGTATATTGATTACACCTATAAAGGCAAGCGTATCCGTGAGAGAATAGGGCAGTCAAAGAATGTTGCTGAATTGACCCTAAAAGATATTGAAGTGAAAATTGCCAAAGACGAACATTTAGGAATTCATGAGGAAAAGAAAATCTTGTTCAAGGACTTTGCTCAGAAATATCTGGAATTCTCGTCTATTTCAAAATCACCAGGACAATATTCTTGTGAAAAGATTTTTCTTTTGCGGAGCCTTGAGCGCTTCCACAATAAATATCTCTCAGAAATCACTGAAGAGTAGATTGAAGAATATAAAGCTAATCGCTTGAGAGAAGTTTCTCCAGCCACGTTTAACAGAGAACTTAGCTGTCTAAAGCATCTTTACACGAAAGCAGTTGAATGGAGTTATTCAAGACACAATCCTGCTAAAGGCGTCAAGAAGATGAAAGAACCTCCAGGGAGACTACCTTTTTTAACTCGTGAACAAATCGGCTCTCTAATAGCACAATGTTCAGAGCATCTACGACCGATTGTTCTTACTGCACTGAATACAGGAATGAGAAAATCTGAAATTCTCAATCTCAAGTGGGAAGATGTTCACCTGGGAAATCGTTGGATTACTCTCTATAAGACAAAGAATAACGAGATGCGGAGAATACCTATCAACGATACTCTTCTTGGAGTCTTAAGAGAATTAGAGAGAAAGAAATCAGGAGACTATCTATTCTGTCGCGATGGCAACAGAGTTGGTGAGATCAAGAAAGGATTCAAGGCAGCTTGCAGACGGGCAGGAATTAGTGATTTTACCTTTCACGACCTCAGACATATCTACGCATCATATCTAATAATGGGTGGGGCAGATATCCGTTCTGTCCAGCAATTACTGGGGGCACAAGGATATCCGTATGACAATGCGTTATTCTCATCTTTTGGACGCACACTTACAGGAAGCAGTGAACCGTATTCGTTTTGGCACAAATCTGGCACAAAATCCTGCCGAAGGAAAACCAAAGTTGTCTAACTTATTGGAATTTAATGACGCCGGGGTAGCTCAATTGGTTAGAGCACTTGACTGTGGATCAAGGGGTTATGGGTTCGAGTCCCGTCCCCGGTGTTTTTTATCCCCATAATTTTCAATTCTTTGACAAGATTTCCACCATAGGCGGATCCGCCTTTTCCCACCTAAAACCTCTTTTTTCCTCAAAATCACCCCCTAAAAAATTTTTTTTAAAATATGCATTTTTTTCTTGACAAAACTTTTGAAATCCTATAAAATATAGGGGAGTAAAGTGGGTCAAAGTGGGTGTTCAACCCTTTTAGGTTAAAAAATAATTTAAGGTGGCTGATGCTCTTCTTTAGTGGAACTTATTATCATACCATAGACCCCAAAGGCCGCATCAACATCCCTGCTTCCTTCCGCAAAATCTTTGGTTTCCAACGCAACGGAACAATAGTCATCGCCCGTGGATTGGACCAAAGTTGCCTCCTGGTCTATCCCCAGGAAAACTGGATTAACAAAATTAAAGAACTACAGTCTTTGCCAAAGACCGAAAAGACAACCGCATTCCTACGAATCCTTTCTGCCAGCGGGCAGCCAACCCAAATTGATAATCAAGGGAGAATTGTTATCCCACCTTCACTTCTGGAAGCAGTGAGTCTTCAAAAGGAAGAAAAGGTAGCCATTATCGGCTTTGCGGACAAAATGGAAATCTGGAAACTCTCCGCTTATAAAGCTTATTTAGCAAAACATAAGGAAAGCTTTGAAAAAATAGCCAGAGAAAGATTATGATTATGCGCACCCAAAAATCATCTAATGGAATTATCTTCACCCTTTCTGGTGTTCTTCATCAAACTGACTTTCTTGACCTTGAAGAAAAAATTCAACAATTGATGTATAAGGGAATCTTTGAGTTTACCCTGGACTTCTCAAAGGTGAAAAATCTTGAACCCGAAGGGATAAATCTTTTGGTGGAAAGGGAGAAGCGTCTTAAGGCTTATGGTGGAGGTCTGCACTTGGTCGGCATCTCTCCTTACCTTTACCAGCTCTTTTGTTTAATTGGGGCAAGTCAGGTTTTTGAATTCAAGATTAACTACAAGAAAAAAATTTAACCACAAAGGGCATAATGGAAAGAAAACATATGCCAGTCCTCGTTAAAGAGGTTCTGAAATTTTTGTCACCAAAATCTAAGGGAATCTATTTAGATTGCACTCTTGGCGGTGGTGGACATAGTCAGGCGATTTTAGAAGCCTCATCCCCTTCAGGAAAAGTTTACGGAATTGACTGTGATGAAGAGGCCATAGCCTTTGCCTCCAGGAGATTTGCTTCTTATCAAGATAGATTTGAACTGGTTTTACTAAATTTCCGAAACCTAAAAGAATTATCCGATAAGGAAAATTTTGATGGCGCCCTCTTTGATTTAGGTCTGTCAACCTTACAACTTGAACAAGCCAAAAGAGGCTTCAGTTATCGCTTAGACGGACCGCTTGATATGCGATTTGACAGAAGAAACAGTCTTACCGCCGAAGGAATCATCAATGAGTATTCTCAAGAAAAGTTGCAGGAGATATTTAAAAATTATGGAGAAGAAAGATTCGCCCGACGAATTGCCTCAGCCATTGTGAGAGAAAGAGCAAAACATAGAATTTCTACCACTTTTCAGTTGGCAGATATTATCAAAAAAAATATTTATGGAAATCCTTTCAAAAGCCAAGCTAGAATTTTTCAAGCCTTAAGAATAGCGGTCAATCAAGAATTAGAAAATTTGAAAATTGGATTGCTTGAGATTGTTAAACGGCTAAACCGAGGAGGAAGAATAGTAGTTATTTCTTACCATTCTTTAGAAGACCGAATAGTCAAGGAGACTTTCAAAGATTTAGCCAGACTAAAAGGATGGGAAATTCTGACAAAAAAAGCAATTCATCCGACAGAGAAAGAGATAAGAATAAATCCCAAGGCCCGAAGTGCTAAATTGCGAGCGGTGGAGAAAAAATGAGACGGGTTCTCTTGGTTATATTATTAGTCTCTTTTCTTCTTTTAGTTCATGTTTGGGAGCACCATACCGTAGCCCTCCAGACACAGCGAGTGAAAGAACTGACCAAAAAAAAGCAAACTTTGATAGAAGAAAATATTCGCCTTCAATTGCAAAAAAATTTCCTATCTCGTAGAGAAAGAATCACCAAGATTGCTCAAGAAGTCCTTAAAATGAAATATCCTAATCAAAAGGGAGAAATCATTTGGATTAAAGAAAACGAACCACAATAATCCGTGAAGAAACCACGAATTAACACTAAGAGAAATGAATATTAAACGGGTCAATTTTATTTCTGCTTTGGGTTTAATCATCTGGGCCGTTTGGTTTGGCAGGTTATGCTGGCTCCAAATTTTTTGTGCTCCATATAGTAAAACCTTAGCCAAAAAACAACATGAGCAAAGAATCGGTCTTCTTTCTGAAAGAGGCAAAATCTTTGATGCCCAGATGAGAGTGTTGGCTTTTAATTTGAAGGGGAAGAGAATCTACTCATATCTTACTAGTAGAGAGAGTGGTCAATACTTGGCGGCCTCAATTTTGGGGACTGTGGGTAAAGATGGAGAGGGACTCGGAGGCATTGAATGGGAATACGATGCGATTTTGAGAGGAGAAAATGGTTGGGCGATTTTTCAGAAGGATGCCTCCGGTAAACCACATTATTCCCCAGAATATCCACAAAGAATTCCTAAAGCGGGAATGGATTTAATTCTCACTTTGGATATTGACATTCAGTCAACCGCTCAAATGGTTTTGAAAGAAACCGTCCAAAAGTTTCAGGCCAAAGGGGGAACTATTATAATAATGAAAGTGAAAACAGGTGAAATCCTTGCTGTAGCTAATGAACCGTTATCTCCTCTAAAAAATCAAGCGGTGGAAGAGGTCTTTGAACCGGGTTCTACCTTTAAAGCCTTTCTTTTGGCAGCCGCCTTGGAAGAAAAGGTGCTCAATTCCTCAGACTCTCTCTATGGAGCAAATGGTCAAATAATTATTGCGGGTGATACCATTAGAGAAGCAGAGGGACATAAGTATGGTTGGCTCACTCTCTCTGGGGCAATAGAAAAATCAAGTAACATTTGTGCCGTGGAAATAAGTAAGAGACTCGGACCACAAAGAATCTATCAATATGCGAGGTCTTTTGGTTTTGGTTGCCGGACAGGGATTGACCTTTCAGGTGAAGCTGAAGGGTTTCTTACGACGCCGGAAACTTGGTCTATAGTAAAAACCGCTAATATCAGTTTTGGTCAAGGATTATCAGTTACTCCTCTACAACTAGCCTGTGGTTTTGCCGCTTTAGCCAATAAAGGTATTTTGATTGCTCCTCGCATTATAAAAGCGGTCAGAAATGGAGAAATCGTTCAGGAATCATCTCCCTTACCAGTGCGAAAGGTAATTTCAGAAGAAACCGCACTTAAAGTCAGAGAAATCTTAGTAAAGGTCGTGGAACAGGGGACAGGAATAAGAGCAAAGGTTGAGGGTTTGCAAATTGCTGGTAAAACAGGCACCGCCCAGAAGAAAGCGGAAGGACAAAAAAGTTATGCTAAAGGAAAGACAGTGGCTTCTTTTGCCGGCTATTTTCCGGCTGAAGACCCTCTACTGGTAATAGTGGTCATCGTTGATGAACCAAAAAGCGGCGGGTCGGGGATGTTAGTGGCGGCTCCAGCCTTTAAACGAGTAACAGAGATGATTTTGAGCCAGCTATCCCAAGAAAAAATCCAAATATCAAATATCAAAAATCAAAATTTAAAAAAGATGGAGCGAGAAGAGAAAGAATTAAATTTTTGATTTTTGCACTTTGCATTTTGAATTTAGCCGAACGAAGTGAGGATTATCTTACTATGCCCAAATTAGGGAAACTGATTCAAGGGTTAGCAGGAGCCCATCTTAAGGGTAGCCCAGAAGTAGAAATTACTGGGTTGAGTTATGATTCGCGCCAGACAAAGAAAGGAGATTTGTTTATCTCCATTAAAGGGCTGAAAACAGATGGCCGGCTTTTTATTGAAGAGGCAAAAAAAAGAGGAGCAGTGGCTGTAGTCACTGAGGAGGAAGAATCCTCCCTTAGGGAGAAATTGCCAACGGTAATTGTCTCTGATACCCGTGAAGTCCTAGCTTTCCTGGCTCACAGCTTTTATCATCACCCTTCACAAAGACTAAAAATTGTGGGGATTACTGGCACCGCCGGCAAGACAACTACCTCTTATCTAACCCGTTCCATCTTAGAAGTAGCAGGTTTCAAAACCGGCTTGATTGGAACAATAAATTACTATATTAAAGAAAAGAAACTGCCGGCTCCACATACTACTCCAGAATCTTTGAATTTAGTTCAACTTCTATCACAGATGGTGGAGGCAAAAATTGATTGGGTAGTGATGGAGGTTTCCTCCCATGCCCTTCAGTTAGAGAGAGTGCGAGGAACAAAATTTGATTTAGCGGTTTTTACTAACTTCTCTCAGGACCATTTAGATTTTCACAAGACAAAAGAAGCTTATCTAAAAGCTAAACTGAAACTTTTTCAAATGCTTCAAGAAGAGAATTTGGCGGTGATAAATGTGGATGACCCAGTAAGTAAAAAAGTGAAAGAGCATACTAAAGCAAAAATAATTGGCTATGGATTAGAAAATAAAAGCGAGGTAAGAGGGACAGAGCTTAAGACAACCCTTGAAGGCTTAACCTTAAAGGTAAATTTCCCGGGGGGGGTAATGTCTTTGGATTCTATTTTGCCGGGAAGACATAATGCTTATAATCTTCTAGCTGCCTTTGCGGTGGGGATTTCCCTCGGCTTGAATATAAGAGATATTAAGAAAGGATTAGAAATGGTGAGGGGTGTAGCAGGTCGCTTTGAAAGAATAGAAGCGGGTCAAAACTTTTCAGTAATTGTTGATTATGCTCATACACCTGAAGAATTGGAACGACTTTTGACTGCTTGTAAGCCTTTGACTCAGGGAAGACTGATTACTGTCTTTGGCTGTGGTGGAGATAGAGACCAAAGCAAAAGACCTTTGATGGGGGCAATTGCCGAAAGGCTTTCTGATTACACCATTGTGACCTCAGATAATCCCCGTACTGAAGACCCGGAAAAGATTATACATCAGATACTTTCAGGAATAAAAAAACAAAACTATAAAAAGATTGTGGAACGCCGTCAAGCTATTAGAGAAGCAGTTAAAATGGCTGAGCCTAAGGATGTAATAGTGATTGCCGGGAAAGGACACGAAGACTATCAAATTATCGGTGAAAAAAAAATTCACTTTGACGATGCTGAAGTTGTCCGAGAAATATTAGCTAAAGAGTCCTATGGAAGAAATTTCTCTTAAAGAAGTACTCAAGGCTACAGGGGGCATTCTAAAACAAAAAGAGAAGACAAAAGAAATGGAACGTTCCGTCAGGGGCGTCTCTATTGATTCCCGCACTATCAAGCCGGGCGAGGTTTTTGTGGCGATTAAAGGACCACATTTTGATGGGCATCAATTCGTAGAAGAAGCCTTGAGTAAAAGAGCAAGCGCCGCCATCGTTTCCCAAGAATCTCTAAAGAAAATTGAATCATCACGGCCAATAGTGGTGGTAAAGGATACCCTAGCGGCTTTGCAAGAATTAGCAAGATATTATCGGAAAAAATTTAATTTGACAGTAATTGCTGTAACCGGCACTAACGGAAAGACTACCACTAAAGAAATGATAGCGACTGTCCTTTCCCCAAAATACAAAACACTAAAGAGTGAAGGTAATCTCAATAATCAATACGGGATTCCTTTGACTCTTTTTAATCTATCCCCAGCCTACCAAATTTGCGTCTTAGAAATGGGAATGAGTGCTTTAGGAGAAATTGCCCAACTCTGTGAATTGGCTCTCCCGTCAATTGGGGTAATTACTAATATTGCAGAAGCCCATCTTGAGTTCTTGAAAAATATTGACAATATTGCCAGAGCAAAAGCCGAACTCCTGCATGCCTTGCCGGCCAAGGGTTTTGCTATTCTTAATGCTGATGATAAGCGGGTAATGGCTAAGGCAAAGGAAACCAAAGCAAAAATTATTACTTTCGGGATTAAACAAAAAGCTGAGGTTAAAGTCAAGCAAATTTCTGAAGAAAGTTTTCAAACCATCTTTCTTTTAGAAGATGACACAGAGATTTTACTTTCTCTTTTAGGCAGACACAATATCTATAATGCCTTGGCCGCTATTGCCACCGCCAAGGTTTTGGGCATTACCACAAAAGAAGTCACAGAAACCTTACAGAATTTTAAACCGGCTAAATTGCGAATGGAACATACTTTTCTCTCTGGTATAGAAATTATTAACGATGCTTACAATGCCAATCCAACTTCAATGAAATTGGCATTGGAGGTTTTATCTAATTTACCAAGCAAAGGGAGAAAGATAGCGGTTCTCGGCGATATGCTTGAATTAGGACCACAGAGCCAGACCTATCATAAGGAAATCGGCAAGTTTATTTCTTCTTTGAAATTTTCTCTCCTTTTGACTGTTGGTCAGGAGGCAAAATATATAAGTGAAGAAGCTTTAAAACATGGGATGAAGAAAACATCTGTTTGGCATTTTAGTCAAAACAAGGAAGCGGTAGAATTCTTAAAAGATTTTCTTGTTGAAAAAGACTTAGTGTTAGTTAAAGGTTCCCGAAAAATGAGATTAGAAGAAATAATTGAAGACTTGAAAGTGATTTCTGAAAAAGTCAGAAATCACTGAGTAATCAGACTAGAGAACAGGTGAAAGAAGCATGCTTTATCATCTCCTTTACCCACTGAGTGAATATTTTCATGCCTTTAATCTCTTTCGCTACATTACCTTTCGGGCGGCTTATGCCTTAGTGACCGCTCTGGTTCTTTCGTTTCTTTTTGGGCCACTTATAATTAGAAAATTGAAAGAGATGAAAATCAAAGATGGCGGTCGGGAGAATGTCCCTCAATTACATCAACTCAAGAGTGAAACTCCTACTATGGGTGGGATAATGATTCTTTTGTCACTGTTGATTTCTACCTTGCTTTGGGCTGACCTTACAAACCGGTATATCCTTTTGACTTGCTTTGCCACTGGCTGGTTAGGTCTCTTGGGCTTTGTTGACGATTACCTAAAATTGACTAGGAAAAATTCCAAGGGCTTGGGAGTGAAAAAAAAGATTTTAGGGCAAGTATTTCTGGCTTTGTTGATTGGATTTTATCTTCTTTTCTTCCCCCTAAACCCAGCTTATGCTACTAAGACAAGTCTTCTCTTTCTAAAAAATACTTTTATAGAATTAGGTTCATTTTATGTCCTGTTTTTAATCTTGGTTATTGTCGGTTCATCAAATGCGGTCAATCTTACTGATGGACTTGATGGCTTGGCGATTGGAGTGGTCTTATTTGCGGCGGCGGCTTATGCCGGAATGAGTTATCTTACCGGACATTTTAAAATAGCTCAATATTTAAATATCCTGTTTATGAAAGGCAGTGGAGAACTAACTGTTTTTTGCACAGCGATGATGGGTGCTTCCTTGGGTTTTCTCTGGTTTAATGCGCATCCGGCTGAAGTTTTTATGGGAGATACTGGTTCTTTGGCTTTGGGGGGGGCAATTGGCTTAACGGCTGTTTTAATTAAGCAAGAAATTTTACTCTTAGTGGTCGGTGCCGTTTTCGTAGTGGAAGCCTTGTCGGTGATTTTGCAGGTGCTTTCTTTCCAATTGACAGGCAAACGAATTTTCAAGATGTCTCCTCTGCATCATCATTTTGAGATATTGGGCTGGAGTGAATCTAAAATTGTGGTGAGGTTCTGGATTATGGCGGCGATTTGTGCCTTAATTGCCTTGAGCACTTTGAAGATTAGATGACTTCAAATAATATAGTTGATAGTGTATAGTTGATGGGATTGGCTATAAACCATAAACTATCAACTATAAACTATTACAGGGGTTAGTAGGGTGACTTCGGAATTTCATCATAAAAAAATTAGCGTTTTAGGTTTAGGTCGCAGTGGAATGGCAGCCTGTGAAGCTCTTCATCTGGTAGGGGCAAAGGTATTTGTGAGTGAAGAGAGAGGAGGAGAAGAATTTCAGGAAAAGATTCCTATTCTAAAGAATCTAAAAATATCCTATGAGTTTGGTGGGCATAGTGAGAAAATTCTTCAATCGGAAATAATTGTGATTAGTCCAGGGATAAGATTAGATTTGCCTATTTTGCAGGAGGCAAAAAAGAGAAAAACGCCGATTATGGGAGAGATAGAATTAGGCTACCGTCTATTGCCTGACCCATTTATTGTGGCGGTGACCGGGACTAACGGAAAGACGACCACAGTGGCTCTAATTGGAGAAATCTTAAAGGCTGATCAAAGGTCGGTGTTGATAGGTGGCAATATTGTCCCAGGACAACCACTTTGCTCATTGGTGAAAGAGGCTAAACCAGAAACAATCTTGGTAGTAGAAGTGAGCACATTTCAAATAGAGACAATTGATAAGTTTAAGCCGAAAATCGGGGTTATTACCAATGTTGCCCCGGATCACCTGGACCGGCATCTCAATTTTGAAGAATATGCTTTACTTAAAGCAAAACTTCTGTCTAATCAGGACGAAAGTGACTATGCTATTTTGAATGGCAACGATTCCACGGTGATGAAAGTAACACAAAATCTGAAGTCTAAACGAGTCTATTTTAATAATAAAGAAGGAAATTCAGAAGGTGCCTTTGTTCAAAACAGTAAAGTAAAGGTCAGATGGCAAGGAAACATTGAGGAGATTTGCGATGTTTCGGTCATTCGCTTACGGGGGGGGCATAATTTAGAAAATGTATTAGCCGCCGTGACCGTAACTACCATTTTGGGGATAAAGCCGGAAAAACAGGCAAAAGCACTTTCAACTTTTAGTGGTTTGCCTCACCGCTTAGAAGAGGTGAGAAGAATAAATAATGTGTTATATATAAATAATTCTATGTGCACCAATCCAATGGCGGCCAAGAGGTCTTTGGAAGCTTTTACCGAGTCTGTAATTCTTATTGCCGGGGGAAAGGAAAAAGAGACAGATATTTCCATTTTTTTGGAAACTATCGTAAGAAAAACAAAATATACCTTTCTCATCGGAGAGAGTGCTCTGCGGATGAAAGACGAACTCCAAAAAAAATATGGATATAGCCAAGTGAGTTTGGCTTCTTCCCTTGAAGAGGCAGTAGAAAGGGCTTCAAAAATGGCGAGTTCAGGGGATGTAGTTCTTCTTTCACCAGGTTGCGCTAGTTTTGATATGTTTCATAACTTTGAAGAACGGGGAGAGAAATTTAAAAAAGCGGTGATGAACCTTAACTTATGAGAACACGCACTGACCTTTTTCTCTTGGTGGTTACTCTTTCTTTAGTCGGAATTGGTTTAGTAATGACTTATAGTGCCAGTGGTTTCTTGGCGGCTAAAAGCCAAAAATTTAACTACGACAATCTTTATTTTTTAAAACGCGAAGTGTTCAGGCTATTAGTGGGAGTGGTGGTTTTCATCTTTGTCTGGCGATTTAATTATAGAATAAGGAAAAATTGGATATCGCCTCTATTTTTATTCTCTATTTTTCTTTTACTCTCGGTTCTGCTGATGGGAAAGAGCGTTCGGGGGGCAAAGAGTTGGTTAGAAATGTATTCGTTCTGTCTATTCCAGCCTTCAGAATTAATTCGGTTAACCGGACTTGTTTTCTTTGCCCACTTGATAGCACGAAAAGGGGAAGAAATAAAAAACTTTAGACAAGGATTTTTACCTTTACTCTTTTGGCTTGGCGTAGTGATTTGTCTGATTATTTGCCAACCAGATTGGGGAACTGCTTTAGCCATCAGCATTACTCTTTATCTTTTGATGTTTCTGGGAGGAGTGTCACTTAAAAAATGGCTGGTAGTGGCTATGGTGGGTTTAGGGCTATTAACTTTTGTAAGTTTCCGAGTTCCACATCTTAAGAACCGGTGGCAGGGATACTGGATTTCTCTGCAAGAAGCCAGACCAAAACCAAAGATTATAGAGAACTATCCGCCAGGAAGTCCTCTGTTTAACACGGTTTCTCAAACTTATCAATCATTAATAGGCATTGGGAGTGGTGGGTGGTGTGGAGTAGGTTTAGGGGTAAGTAAGCAAAAATATCTTTTTATTCCTGAACCCCATACAGATTTTATCTTTTCCATTATTGCTGAAGAAACAGGACTACTCGGTGCAGGGGGGATATTACTCCTTTATTTATTTTTTGCCTGGCGAGGATTTAGCATAGCTAAGCAAACTGGTGAACCGTTTGAAAGACTTGTGGCTTACGGGGTGACCATCAACATTTTTACCTATGCCTTGATAAACATAGGAGTAGCTATTGGTTTATTTCCGATTACAGGATTGCCCTTACCTTTTATAAGTTATGGAGGGTCGTCATTAGTTATAAACCTATGTTTAGCCGGGTTTCTTCTTAATATCTCCAGGCATGTTAAGGAGAGACCAAGATTAAAGTTAGTTCAACTCCAAAAAACTTATGCGAGTGATTCTCAGTGCTGGTGGGACGGGCGGACATCTCTTTCCAGGAATAGCCTTGGCTGAGGAATTTTTGAGTCAGGGCGTAGAAATTCTATTCTTGGGTACCAAACGAGGGATTGAAGCAAAAGTATTACCTCAGAAGTGCTATTCCTGGAAAACCATTGTGGCTAAAGGCTTTTTGCGGAAAAAAAGATTAGAAAAAATTTTATTTCCTTTCTTCTTCTTTGTGGGTTTCTGGCAATCCTGTTTTTATCTAGTGAAATTCAAACCAAATGTAGTAGTGGGTACCGGAGGTTATGTTTGTGCCGCTCCCATATTAGCCGCAGTATTATTTAGGATTCCTACGGTATTATTGGCCTTAGATTGTTTACCAAGCCGCACAGTGAGAATTCTTGAACCATTGGTGAATGAAGTGCATACTGCTTTTCCTGAATCGGTTTCATATTTTAAAAGAAAAGAGAAAATAAAATGGAGTGGTAATCCTGTCCGGAAAGAAATTGGCAGAGTAAGCAAAGAGGAAGGAATAAAATATTTTAATTTGGCTGCAGGCAAGAAAACACTTCTGATTTTCGGTGGTAGTAGAGGAGCACATTCAATAAATTTAGCCGTGGTAGAGGGACTTAAAAATCTTATGTCTTGGGAGAATCTTCAATTGATTATTCAAACTGGCAAAGAAGATTTTACTTTCGTTGCCGAAAAGAGTAAACCTTTTGGCTCACGCATTGTGGTCAAAGATTTTATTGAAAAGATGGAATACGCCTATGCCGCTTCAGATTTCGTCGTTTCCCGGGCTGGAGCTGGCGTAGCCGAAATTCTCGCTTGTAGATTGCCTTCGGTTCTAATTCCCTTTCCCTATGCGGCAGATAATCATCAGGAATACAATGCACGAAGTTTAGAAAAGGCGGGTGCGGCTTGGGTTTTGCTCAATTGTGACCTTAATGGAAAGAGTCTGTCGGAAAAGATTCTAAAAATTTTGCGAGATGACAAAAAAAGAACAGAAATGGCTAAAAAAGCAAAGGAGTTAGGAAAACCTGAAGCGGCCAAGAAAATTGTTGAATCAATTATTTGCTTAAGCCACAGAAATACACAGAATAACACAAAAGAATAGAAGTTCATAGAAATTTTTGGAAACTTGTGGAAATTTATTGTTCTTTATTACAAGTTTCTATCAATTTCAATAAATTTCTATCAGTTTCCGTATTTCTGGGTCAATTTGTGGCTACTAAGAATAAGGAGGTTTTTATGACTTACTTTCATTGGCCTCGTTGTCTGGGGATAATTCTTCTGAGCGCTTTTCTTCTTATCAGTTGCAGTCTATTTAAGAAAAGAGAGACAAAGGAAATTACTGAGGAGAAAAAGGCGACGCCAGTTCAGATTCAGCCGGAAGAGGTAGGTGTCAAACCATCTCCTCCTTCCCAAGTTTCTCCATTACCTATACAGGAGGCACGCTATAGGATTCAAATCTTTGTTTCCTCAAGTAGAGAGAATGCTTGGAAAATAGCGGAAGAAGCGAGGCAAAAATTGAGTTTAGCTGTCTATGTTGTCAATGCACCACCTTACTTCAAGGTTTGGATAGGAGATTGTTTTACCATGGAGGAGGCTTTTGTCTTAAAAGATAAAGCTAAAACAAATGGCTATACTGATGCCTTTGTAGTGGAAATGGGAAAATAATGCCAGATTATGCATTAACCACGAATGAACACGAATTAACACTAATAAAATCAAATAAATGGAAATTTATTCGTGATTTCTTCACGCATTATTTGGGATAACTGTTATCCGCTGACCACTCAAAAGGGATTGCAGAAGGCGGATGGCGGAGGGTGTTAATATGTTTAAGCACATAAAACGAATTTATTTTGTCGGGATTGGTGGGATTGGAATGAGCGGCATTGCGGAAATTCTCATCAACCTTGGCTATCAGGTGAGTGGTTCTGACCTCAAATTAACTGAAATAACAGATAGATTGCAGAAGTTAGGTGCAAAAATCTTTGAGGGTCATAGAAAAGAAAATTTGGGAAATGTTGATGTGGTAGTTATTTCTTCAGCAGTGAAAGAAGATAATCCAGAAGTAATTGCAGCTAAAGAGCAGAAGATTCCTATCATCCGCAGAGCCGAAATGTTGGCTGAACTGATGCGAATGAAATACGGGGTGGCTGTTGCTGGGACTCATGGGAAGACAACGACTACTTCCATGATTGGCCTAGTTCTCACTAAGGGTGCACTTGAGCCGACAGTTATTGTGGGGGGGGTAGTGAGAAATTTTGGTTCTAACGCTCAAATCGGCACAGGAGAATTCTTAGTGACAGAAGCGGATGAGTTTGACCGCTCATTCCTTAAACTTACCCCCACTATTGCTGTGGTTACTACTATTGAAGCCGAACACCTTGATTGTTACCGGGACTTTGCAGAAATTAAGCATACCTTTGTGGAATTTGTTAATAAGGTTCCTTTCTACGGAGTAACTGTTCTCTGTCTGGATGAAAAAGGTGTTCAAGAAATTATTCCCAGAATTGAAAAGCGATATGTCACTTACGGTCTTAGTTCTCAAGCTGAACTTCAGGCCAGAAATATTAAATTTAAGGGAATAGAGACAGAATATATAGCCTATAATAGTAGAGGAGAATTAGGTAAAATAGAATTAAAAGTCCCA
Source organism: Candidatus Edwardsiibacteriota bacterium (assembly GCA_040755715.1). Classification (GTDB taxonomy): domain Bacteria; phylum Edwardsbacteria; class AC1; order JBFLXN01; family JBFLXN01; genus JBFLXN01. The sequence continues at coordinate 12,900 of JBFLXN010000015.1, read as the reverse complement.
GGGGTTCATAATGTAAAGAATTCGTTGGCGGCTTTAGCCACCGGATTAGAACTGGGGATTCCTCTTGAGAAAATAAAGACCGCCCTCTCAGAATTTAGTGGTGTTTATCGTCGGTTTGAAATTAAAGGTGAAATCAAAGGAATCAAGGTGATTGATGACTATGCACATCATCCCACGGAAATTGAAGCTACTCTCAAAGCGGCTAAAGATAGTTTTGACTGCCGGGTAGTTGCTGTCTTTCAACCTCATCTTTATTCAAGAACCAGAGATTTCTTTAGAGAATTCGGCAGTGCCTTCTATCAAGCAGATATCTTAATCATTGCCGATGTCTATCCTGCCAGAGAAGAACCTATACCTGGGGTAAGTGGAGAACTTATTGCTCAGGCGGCTAGGGAATTTGGACATCGGGATGTGACTTATCTTTCTGAGAAAGACCAGATTGCCCCTTATCTCAAGAATGTGGCTAAAAAAGGAGATTTGGTTATTACCCTGGGAGCAGGAGATATCTGGAAGGTGGGTGAGGAATTTCTAAGAAAATCATAGTTATTTTGCCCAAGGATACCAAATGAAGAAATTTATGGAAATTTGTAGAAATTGATAGAAATTCATAGAAACCAGATAAGTTTCAATAAATTTCCACAAGTTTCAACAAATTTCTATCAATTTCTGTAAGTTTCTCTTAGTGTTTATTCGTGTTCATTCGTGGCTAATGACGATACCAAAATGAAGAGAAAAGTCTATCAGGAAATTGCCAAAGTGGTTCAGGGCCGATGCTATTTTAATGAGCTGATGAGTTGTCACACTTCATTTCGTATCGGAGGTCCGGCAGATTTACTGATATATCCTTCAAATCTTTTTGACCTAAAGATAATCCTCAAAATCGTCCATCGAGAGAGAATTCCTTTATTAGTAATTGGCAAGGGGACGAATCTTTTAGTTAGTGATACTGGTTTTCGTGGGATAGTAATCAAAACAACCAAAGGGTTTAATTTTATTGAAAGAAAAGACGATTCTATTTGTGCGGGGTCCGGTGTTACTTTGTCCCAACTGATAAATTTTACCATAGCTAATTCTCTGACGGGAATGGAATTTGCCACCGGAATTCCAGGGACAGTGGGGGGGGCAGTAATAATGAATGCGGGTGCTTACGGTGGGGAAATAGGAAATGTAGTTAAAGAGATAAAAGGGGTCTATTTTTCGGGGAAAGAACAAATATTAAAGCAAAAGGAAATTGGCTTTGCCTATCGTCAGACAAAGCTTCCTTTAGATTTCCTGGTGACCGAAGCTACCCTTCAGTTAAAAGAGGGTAAACAGGCAGTGATTAAGAGAACAGTCACCGAACTCTTGATGAAGCGCAAGAAAAATCAGCCTCTCTCATTACCTTCGGCGGGATGTATCTTTAAGAATCCACCACAGGATTCGGCGCGTCGGTTGATTGCCGTGGCTGGAGGGAGGGGCCTTAGGTGTGGAGCAGCCCGGGTCTCAAAAAAACACCCCAATTTTATTATCAATCGGGGGGGGGCTAAAGCCACAGAGGTGCTTAAACTAATTGAACAAGTAAAAAAATTAGTCTATCAAGAATTTAATGTAGAACTAATGTTAGAAGTTAAAATTGTAGGGGAGGACATCTAGAAAGAAGGTTAGGGAAGGTTAGGGAAGGTTACGGAAGGTTACATAATGTTACAGAGAAGATGGCAGAAGCCAGCCTATGAACATTTAAAGTTTTATCAGGATATTTGTCAGATCCGCAGGTTTATCTATAAGATTACGGAGAGATTTACCAAAACCCATCTAAGATTAGTCTCTCAAATGAGAGATGCATCAAGAAGTGCAAAACAAAATATAAGGGAGGGCTACAGAAAGGGTTCCATAGGTGAATATATCCATAGTATTAGGATTAGTCTTGGCTCTTTAGAGGAGCTAAGTGGTGATGTCGAAGACTGCAGAGAAGACGGTTTAATTAGTGAAGAAGAATTTAATGAATTCTCGCAATTATTTCAAAGTGCTACTTATATGGCGGGACAGTATATTAAATCTTTATATCAAATGAAACGAGAAGGAACGTGGAGAACTCCCGGAGAGCGATTCAGGAAATGTAACCTTAAGTAACATTTAAAAAGTTGCGGAAGATTATGGAAAGTTAGGGAATGTTACGGAATGTTACGGAGAAGATGTAGGTAACTTTCCGTAACCTTAAGTAACTTTCGTAACCTTATGTAACATTTGATTTAGAGAAGGGAGGTGAAAAAGATGCCTAAAGGAAATACTGTGGTTGGACTTGACCTTGGCACTACCAAAATTGCCTGTATTATTGCGGAAATTGGTGAGAATGATGAATTGAAAGTAGTAGGTGTAGGCACCAGTCCGTCCGAAGGATTGAGGCGGGGAGTAGTGGTTAATTTAGAAAAGACAGTCCAATCAATTGAGAAGGCCGTGGCTGAGGCAGAACTAATGGCGGGGGTAAAAATTGATTCTGTCTACGCTGGTATCGCCGGTGACCATGTTCGTTCAATCAATTCCAAAGGAGTGATTGCCGTTTCCAGAACTGGTAACGAAATTACTAAGTCCGACATAGACAGGGTTACTGAACAAGCCAGAGCCGTTGCTATTCCAATGGATAGAGAAATCATCCATGTTATTCCACAATCATTCATCGTTGATGACCAACCGGGGATTAAAGACCCAATTGGTATGTCGGGTGTGAGATTAGAAGCGGAAGTTCACATTGTAACCGGGGCAGTTACCTCAGCCCAAAACATTTACAAATCAATTGAACGGACTGGTTTAAAGGTCCGAGATTTGGCTTTACAACCTTTGGCTTCCAGTTATGCCGTGTTAAATGCTGATGAAAGAGAATTAGGTGTGGCACTCCTTGACATCGGGGGGGGCACAATGGATATCGCCCTGTTCTTTGAAGGTTCCATTCGTCACACCGGGGTCATTGGACTGGGTGGCAACAATGTAACGAATGATGTGGCCATTGGCTTGCGGACTCCCACGGCTCAGGCAGAAGACATTAAGAAAAAATATGGTTGTGCTATGACTTCTTTGGTAAAAGGTGATGAAACAATCAAAGTGCCGGGTGTAGGTGGGCGAGAAGAGAGAGAAGTTAGCCGGCAAGTTTTGGCGGCGATTATTGAACCGAGAATGGAAGAAATTTTCAGTTTGGCCTTAAGAGAAATTAAAAGGACAGATTTTGCCGATCTTTTAGCGGCTGGTATTGTCTTAACCGGTGGGACAGCCAAGATGCCAGGAATGGCGGAATTGGCTGAACAGGTCTTCAATCTGCCAGTAAAAGTTGGGATTCCCTACGGAGTAAGCGGATTGGTGGACTCTGTAAAAGACCCAATTCATGCTACCGGAGTTGGACTTGTCCTCTACGGTAAGGAAAATCTGGATAAGGAAGGATTACAAGGAGCGACTGAAGCAAATCTCTTTGAGAAGATTGTGCGTAAGATGCGAAGTTGGTTTGGAGATTTTTTCTAAGAACAAACGGCGTTGATACGGTGATATATTGATAAGTAAAAAGCTTTTCCGTACCAGCATATCAGCATATTATCGTTTCACACTTCGTGGTCAAATTTGACACAAACAAAAGTCAGAAGAGGAGGTAAGTTAAAATGTTTCAATTTGAAGAGGAATTGACGCCTCAAGCCAAGATAAAGGTAATTGGCGTAGGCGGGGCAGGAGGGAACGCCGTTAATCGGATGATGGAAGCGGGTCTTAGTGGCGTTGAATTTATTGCTACTAATACTGACTTGCAGGTTCTCTCCAAATCAAAAGCCCCACAGCGAATCCAGATAGGGACAAAATCTACCCGTGGTCTGGGAACAGGTGGTGACCCCAAAATTGGTCGTCAGGCAATTGAAGAGGATAAGGACAAGATTGCTGAGGCTATTCAGGATACCGATATGCTTTTTATCACAGCCGGTATGGGAGGTGGCACAGGAACAGGAGCGGCTCCGATAATTGCTGAACTGGCTAGAGAAAAGAAAATTCTCACGGTAGCTATCGTCACCAAACCATTTGAATTTGAAGGTCGCCACCGGATGCGCCAAGCAGAAGAAGGCCTGGCAGAATTGAAGGAAAGAGTGGACACACTGATTAGTATTTCAAATCAAAAACTCTTTGCGGTTGCTGGTAAACAATGTAGCATTTTAGAAGCTTTCAAAATGGCTGATGAAATCTTATTCCGAGCTACTAGGTCAATCTCTGATTTAATCATCGTGCCAGGACTAATCAATCTTGATTTTGCTGATGTCCGGTCGGTTATGTTAGAGAGAGGCGATGCCTGGATGGGAACAGGTATTGCCTCTGGAGAAAATCGGGCCACCGCTGCTGCTCAGGAAGCCATTTCTTCACCACTACTTGATGACATTTCTATCAATGGGGCCAAAAGTATTTTAATCAATGTCACTGGTGGTAGGGAGCTGGGTTTACACGAAGCAGGGGAAGCGGCAGGGGTAGTAGAAAATGCGGCTGGTGACGAAGCCAATATCATCTTTGGTGCGGTAATTGATGAGGCCCTTACAGACGAAATGAGAGTTACCGTAATTGCCACAGGATTAGGAACACCACAGAATGTCAAAGAAGAGATTCCCCAGGTTCAGGAAAAAACAATTGATTTCAAACTCTATCGGGAAGACCTTACCAGACCGACCTTCAAACGAAAGGAAAAGGCCAGCCTCAACTATATTGTGGAAAAAGGAAAGATAAAGACTTTCAATCCTGATGATTTGGAAGTGCCAACTTTTATGAGGAAACAAATGGACTAAGAAAAATCAAATATCAAAAGTCAAATATCTCCGATGTCCCGATTTTCATCGGGAATACGGAGTCATCGGACAAAATTAAGGAATAAAAATATTTTCCTTAAGATAAATTCCGAAATTTTGATTTTTGTCCCGACGAGTCGGGAATATTTGCATTTATGCCGAGCGACAGCGAGGCTTATCTTATGGCATAGGAACTTCAATAATTCAGAATGTAAAATGACAATGCCAAAATTTAACAAGGTTTTAAAATTTTGGATTTTGATATGTGTTTTTGATATTTGATTTTTGATTTTAATCCGAACGAAGTGAGGGTTATCTTATGGCTATCTTGATTAACGAAAATACCGAAGTAATCGTTCAGGGAATTACTGGAGCAAATGCCCAAACTCATACAAAGTTGATGCTTGAATACGGAACCAAAATTGTTGGTGGCGTTACCCCAGGAAAAGGTGGACAGAAAGTTCATGATGTGCCAGTCTATAATACGGTTAAAGAATGTCTGAAGGATTACCCACAGACGTCAGTCTCCAGTGTCTGGGTGCCAGCACGATTTGCTAAAGATGCCGTATTAGAAGCAATTGAAGCCGGTCTAAAACTGGTTGTCCTCATTACCGAGAGAATTCCAGTTCACGATATGTTAAAAATTCGTGATGTGGCAAAAGCAAAAGGAACTTTAGTCTTAGGTGGAAATACCCCCGGTTTAATTAGTCCTGGTAAATCTCTCGTAGGTATGTTGCCGAAAATTGCCTTTCAACCCGGCAGGATTGGAACAGTGGCACGCAGTGGTTCTATTACTTATTATATCGCCAATTCACTAAACTTAGCAGGATTGGGCGAGAGCACCTCAGTGGGAATTGGTGGCGACCCTATTATCGGCTGTAATTTTGAAGATGTGTTAAAAATGTTTGAAGAGGACCCAGAAACAGATGCTGTGGTTTTAGCCGGCGAGATTGGCGGTGTCTATGAAGAGATGGCGGCACCATTTGTCAAGGAGATGAAAAAACCGGTGGTTGCCTATATCGCTGGTTTGGCAGCACCATCAGGCAAGCGATTAGGACATGCTGGTGCCCTAATTGAAGGAAATATGGGGACAGCCGAGAGTAAAATCAAAACCTTAAAAGAAAATGAAGCAGTGATTTCCCAGACATTAAAAGATATTCCAGATTTAGTCAAGCAAGTTCTCAAAAAATAGGGTTCTCTTAGAGAAATCTGCCATCGCTCACCCCTCAGGGATGGGCATTTTTTGTCTCTATCTAAGAACAGGAATTTTACACAGGAGATATTAAAATGAAATATTGCAAGTTCTGTAGGAGAAAAATTTTACCTTCCAGTAAACGACAAGTCTATTGTTCTACTTGCATAGGAAGAGAGAAGAAAACAATACCTGAAGAATTGGAGAAAGAAACAGCTTGACTATCAGAAAAAATGAAAAGAAAAATATTTTCTGAGCACTGGAAAACGCTATGAGGATTCACCGAAGGTAAGACGGTAGTGGAAGAAACCTCTAAGAAGATTTGTCACTGTGTCTTAATCTCCAAACTAGAAAATATTTCCAGTTTTTCTTGAATTTTTTCTTGGAGATTTGCCAATATTCCTCTCTGTGCTTCCACAAGTTTGGTCAACCCATCACTTTCTCCTTTTAACCGCTCTATCTGTTGGTCAATCTCTTCTCTCTGTGCCTCCATTGTTTTAGTTATCGCCTTCAGATTGGCTACTTCCTCTTCCAGGTTATCCCTTTCCTGACGTAATCTTTCCAGTCTCTCTAATGCTTCAAACTCAAGATGTTCCAGGGTCTTTAAGTGTTCCTTGATTAGAAACTGTTCTTCCCCAAGAGTTGGTGACACTATTTCTTTGAGCGTCTCTTTCTTTTCCATATGGACAGGCGAGATGCCCTCGGGCGTAGTCCGTACGGGCGAGCCTGTCCTACTCGTAGGGAGGGATAGTATTTCTTTAAGCGTTTCTTCCTTTTCCACTACTGGTTCCTGTTCTGCCGGTTGTGAGACGATAAGTTCTGGGGGTAAGGCAGTAATCAAGGATGAAGTTGAATCTTTTTGGAATTCTTCTTCGGAAACAGTAGATGGAGGTATTTCTTCCTCTTTCACTGCGGGTTGTTCTATTTCTTCTAAGGTAATAGACTCTGGGGGTGGAGGAGTAATCAAGATTGGGGTCAAATCCTTTTGAAACTTTTCTTGGCGGACTTGGATACATCTTTCCGCCTCGTCAAATTCGGCTTGGGCCAGGTCCGTTAGGTTGTGATGTTGATAGAGGAAGCCCAAATTGAAATGATATTGAGGGTTATTTGGTTCTAACTCAATAGCGTGTTTGCAGTGTCTTTCAGCCTCATTGAATTTTCCCCGAAAAAGGCTCAATGCCAGGCCCCATTGGCTGTGGTAGTGCCCTTGATTCGGTTCAAGTCTAGCGGCTTTGGCAAAAAGTTCAGTAGCCCGGCGATAGTCATTGCGTTCCATCGCTTCTAACCCTTGTTGATAGGCGCTTTCTGCTTCCGAATGATGCTCAGCGGGTTCAACCGTGTGCACTCCGAGAATTTCTTTAAGGCATCTGTCGTATTCCCTGCGTTTATTTTTATTGCCCAGAACTGCATAGGCTTTATTTATCTCATCAAGTTCTGGGGCAAATTCATTTTGCGAGCCAGGCTGATATTGTCTAACCAGGTTCCTGTAAGCCCTACTTATCTCTGTAGCCGGAGCCTCACGAGCCACTCCGAGTATGGAATAGTAATCACGGAAACTCATTTCATGGCAAATTGCAAAATTATCAATTAGCGATGAAAACTGTTTATCCCAAATTACGCAAGGGTATTTGAAAAGTATTGCCACTCTTGTCATTGCCACCCCGATGAAAATCGGGGGAAGCAATCTCTGAGTGAAGGGATTGCGGAGCCTGTTCCGAGCAAAGCGAGGGATCCGCTCCGAGCTTGCTTCGGCGGATTTTACACTGAACCAAGTGAATGTGCCTCGCAACCGCTTCACTCCTCGCAATGACATCTTGAGAGGTTTGCGTAATTCAGGTTTAATTCCTCATTGATAATTGGTAATTGATAATTGCTAATTTTGTACTGCTAATTTTACCCTGCAGAAGAAGGAGCCCCACGATAGATGAGACAGTTATTTCTTCCGTGAGATTTAACCTTTGACATTAGTTCACCAAGTAGATTTTTTAATTCTTCTGTATTCCCAAGAGGGGCCAATTCATTTGTCACTATCGCCATAGAAAGAGTCAAGGGTAATCTCTCCCTTAATCCCTCTTCGAATGCTTTCGGAGAGGGAAGGGTAAAGTCAGGATAAGGAAACTCATTCTCAAATCGGCTGAAGATTGCCTCAGCCAGAAATTCAATCTTTGTTGAAGTGGTAATCAGCAGAAAATCGTCTGCCCCATAATGGCCGATAAAATCAGTAACACTGCCTTCAGCTCTCACGACTTCTAATAAGAGTGAGGCAACAAACATCAGAACCTCGTCACCTCGTTCAAAACCGTAAGAGAGATTAAAAGACTTGAAATTATCCAGGTCTAGTTGGATGATACCGAATTTTTTCTCGGGATTATCTGATATCTGCTGAAGCTTAAGTTCAATGAGAAGTTTTCCTGGCAAGCCGGTGAGTGGATTTTTGGGGATTTCTTTTTTAGGACGGCGCAACTGGTTTCTCACTCGGGCAATGAGGTCAAGCTTCTCAAAGGGCTTGGTGATATAGTCATCAGCCCCATATTCAAAACCTTGAAATTTTTCCTTGAGGTCTTTCTTTGCGGTTAGCATAATTACTGGAATATGATAGGTGCGGGTATCATTTCTAAGCATGCGACAGATTTGGTATCCGTCTATCTTTGGCATCATTATGTCTAAAATAATTAATTCCGGGAGTTCCTGCCGGCCTGCCCGCCCGCTTAAAGGCGGGTAGATAATTTCCAAGGCTTGTTCTCCACTGTGAGCGGTAATTATTTTACCATCAGTGACCACAGGCAAAAGATCAAGTTTAATCAATTCAGCAATCTCTGGTTCGTCATCAACTATAAGAATCTTTGCCTTTTCCATATTACTTTATCAACTAAATAGCGGTATGATTTCACAGATTAGCACAGATAAAAAGATGCAAGATGATCACAGATACCGTCAGAAATATCTGCGATTATCTGTGTTTTTTAATCTGTGATCATCTGTGCAAGGATGGGACCTTTATTTTTTTACGAAATACTGTATTACCGCATTCCGCTGAGAATTTGTAATTTTTGAACAATTTCTTTTTCTATAGTGGCAAGAAAATTCTTTTGCTCTTTAATTTGTGCCTCAATATTGTCCAACTCCTGTTCCTTTTCTGAGAGGACGGCTCTGGTCGGTGGAGTTATCTCTTTCTTCCTCATTACTGCCTGTTCAAGTAGAGTCAGTTCTTCCCTTCTCTTTTCAATCTGTGACAAAAGATTGGTTTCTTCCTTTTTGCTCCAAGCAATCCAATCTGTTAGGTGTTTTTCTTCTTCTTGTAGCCCTTGCACTTTGACCTCTAACTGGGGGATTGCTTGGCTAAGATGTTCCTTTTCGCTGACCATTCTTCTGATGTTCTCTTCAAGCACTGATGCTTCTTTTCGCATCTTTTCTACTTTTCCTCTTTCTACTTGATGTCTGGCGAGTTCTTCCTTCAGGGTGACTTCTTCCATTCTATACTCTCTTAATTTTTGTTCAAAGTCAGTGGTTTCATCCTTTCTCTTTTCTAAATTTTTAGCCCACTGATTTTCTTCCTGCCGCAGCTGGGGTATTCTGGCTAAAAGGTGTCTTTCCTCTTGTCCTAACTGTTCAAGCCTTTCAATCAGAGATTTTTCTTCTGTTTTACCTGCTTGAATTTTGGTGGTTAGTTCCTCCCATTCTTTTGTTGAAAGTTCTGCCTTCTGCATCAAGTCATTTGTCCATATTTCCCATTTTGCGGCTTCTTCTTCAAGTGTTCTCAGAGTCTTTGTTTGGGAATCAATCTCAAGGCTTAAATTTGTCTCTTCGGCTTTTTTTATTTCCAGTCGGTGAGTGGTCTGTATCTCTTCTTTCCTCATATTTTCCAAGCTCTCCTTGAGTTTAACTTCCAGGGTTCTGTGGCTCTCCATTCTTTCACCGAGTTCTTCGGCTTCTTTCTTTATCTCAGCTAGCCTCCTCTCTGCAAAGTCCATTTCTTCCTTCTTTGCTTCAGAATCTTTTTCCAAATTGAGATGGTGTTCTTCCAATCCTCTGAGTTCCTCGGAAAGCCTGGTAATTTCCTCATTTTTCTTGTCAATTTGAGCGGAAAAATTTGCTGCTTTTAGTATTTGTTCTCTTATTCTCTCTTTATATTCTATTTCTTCAGCCTGCATCTTTTCCAGATTTCCTGCTAATCTTATCTCCTCTTCTCGTGTTCTGTTGAGTGCGTTGGTCAAGTCAACTTCCTGTTTCTTCAGCATTTCCACTCTTTCAAGGTGCTCTTCAGCTTCGTTCTGAATCGCAGAGAGGTGCTCCTGGGAAGCAGCGATTTGCTTCTCTTTTTCCCTAATCTGCTGTTTCAAGAGGAAAAGACGGTCTTTCTGCTGGTCTTCTTCTTTTCCACTTTTTATTCTTTCAAGGTTCAATTTCTCCAGTTCTGAGCTGTTAAATTCTATATTTTTTAACAGTTCTTCTAATTCTCCTTTCTTTTCCTCGCTTTCTTGAAAGATGGAAGCTAACTCCTTTTTTCCTATCTCAAGTGATTGTCCAACTGTTTTTGACTCATTTCTGAGCGCTTGTATATTGGTTTCAAGCGCCGCTATTTTCCTTGCCCTCTCTTCTATTTGTTTTTCTAAGTTAACAAGGTGCCCTTGCATTTCAGTAGTTCTTTTCTCTACGGCGGCATTTCTCTCTGTAAGTTCAAGTTCTTCCTTTTTCTTCTGTTCAATGCGGCTAAGCAGTTCCTTCTCCTCATTAGTTTGTTCCTCAATCCGCTGACGGAGTTCGGTTTCACCTTTCTTAATTTTCTCCAGGTATTCAATGTCTTTGAGAATTTGTTGTTTTTCTTTCTCTATTCTTTCAGTCAGTTCTTCTTCTGTCTTCTTGAGTTCGGCTATATTGGTCAAAATGTCCACTTGGGTTTTCTTTTCCTTCTGTAATTCTTCTTGAAGAGTATGGAAATTACCCTTTGTTTGTTCAAATTCTTTAGTAAGTGTAGTCAATTCCATTTTCATCTGGTCGGTCGTTTGAGCTAGTTTTATTTCCTCTTGTTTTCTGATTTCCAACAGGTGAGATGCCTGTTCTACTTCTTTACCAATTTCCTCTTCTTGTTTTTTGCTCTTCTCTATGGTGGTGGCTAAAAGAGATTCTTCTTTTTTCAAGGCCTCGAGTCTTTGAAGAGTAAGATTTTTTTCCTTTTCCAATTTTTCATAATTATTTTTCTTTTCTTGAATTCTTTTGGCAAATGTCTTTTCTTGTTCTTCTAATTGTATAATTTTTGCTTTTGTTTCTTCTATTCGGTGACTGACGGCTGCTTCTTCCTTCTTTCTCTGAGAGAGAAGTTGTTCCAGGTCTGATTTCTCCTGTCGCATTGATTCTAGTTGCTTGACAAGTTCTATTCCCTCAGCTTTGTGCTCAGTGAGCCAGTGAGAAAGGGTTTCTTCGCTTTTCCTTGTTTCGGTGAGGCGCTGTCTTCGTTCTATCTCCTCTTGCTTAAGCTGACTGATTCTCTGCTCAAGAAACATCAGTGACTTCTTCTTTTCTTCGGTTGCGCTGTTGATGGATTCGTCTTCTATCTTCTTTACCGCAATTAGGTGTTGCAGTTCAGCCAGTTCATCGTGTTTTTCTCCTAAATTTTGGTCTAAGGAAGAAACTTCTTCTCTCTTCTTTTGGAGATTCCCCTCCAAGAGAGCAATTTCAGATTTGGTTTTCGCTAACCAGTCGGAAATGTCACTCTCACCTTTGCTTCTTTCTTCTATTCGCTGAAGGATTAGTTCCTCTTCTCTTTTTCGTTCTTGAATTCGCTGGTTAATCTCAAATTCTTCTCTCTCCTTTTGCTTCATCCCTTTAATCAAATCGTCTTCTCTTTGCTTGCCGGTCTTCAATCGTTCCTCAAAATCTCGCAATTCTGCTTCTCTTTGTTCAGTCTCGTGCACAAGTCTAACTGTTTCGCGCTTCAGGTCTTCCACTTGCCGAAGATAAGTCTGTTGGTCCGTCTTTGTTCTTTCGGTCTGTTTGTTGAAATCTAACTGCGACTGTCTTGACTCCTTAATCAAATCTTGGATTTGTTTTTCTTCCTCTTTTCTAAGGGCAATATTTTCTTCTAAAGTCAAAAGTTCCTTCTCTCTGGAAGCGATAGTTCCTCCAGAGATAGCAGTGGGACTTGCTGAAATAGAGAGTAGAAAGAGAGCAAGAGTGGCTACACAGGAAATTAGCACCAGTGGGAAGGGAACAGACTTCTTTCCTAAAGGAGTTGCGCTTGGGAGCCCAACACGGATAGAACCAATCTTTTCTCCACTAATAGTAATCGGCACAGCGAAATCATACAATACTTTTCCCTCTGGAGAACGATACTCTTGGACTAGAAATGGTTCAGAGGTCAAATCCTTCAATCCTTCTGCAGGTTTGTATTCTTTTTGTACCTGCGAGGAGTCAGTAGAAGCCCAAACAATTCCTTTTCCATCCACAATCAGGCCATAGGAGAGGTCGGGGTAGTCCTGCTTGAACTTGGTGATGAGGTCAGAGAGGGTGAGGTCATCTTCATCTCCCAGGGGGTCAGTGGCCTGACGAGCCAGGCTCTTGGCGATTATTTCACCACGGGAGTGAATTTGCTCCACAAGTGAACGTTCTCGTAGAGAAGAGATGTTTCTGGAACTCTTCCTCACTATGGTCCAAATGAAGAAGATGAGCCAGAAGCTAATGAACAAACTTAAAATAAGGCGGAATTTTTTGCTCACTAGAAGACCTCACAAGATATGGAACCACAGATTCACCCCGCACTATTATATAGTGCGGGGTGAACACAGATTTTCACAGATTTTAATCCGTATCAGTGCTTTGTTAAATTTTGGCTCAAAATCTGCCTGGAAGCCTTCTGGCACAATAATATAAGCCTATGAGGCACTTTTCTTGTGCTTTTGAGGATGCCCTGAAGCCCCGATTTATCGGGGCTTGGGC
>JBFLXN010000149.1:0-6691 GCA_040755715.1 Candidatus Edwardsiibacteriota bacterium | reverse complement strand
TTTTTCTTTTACTGTCAATTTACGAACATAACGACTTGGTATATCAGCCATACTATTGTCACCTCCAGACAATAGTATAGCATAAATATTAAATTATGTCAAGAAATTTATTAGAAACTATACTTAACCTTAATTTTGTATACTTTCCTATGCGCTCAAGGAAAATCTTCAAAAGACACTGAATACACAGAAAAATAAGGTCTTCTTTATCTTTGGATAAAAAAACTCTTCAGTGATTTCAGTGTCCTCAGTGGTTTATACTTTCCTTGCCATCAAGGAAATTCTTGCTAATTGTCATTTAAAAATTAAAAGAATTTGCAAAAACCAGATGGATATATATTTGAGAAAAGGTATTCGGCATAATATATCGCTCCTACGGAGCTCTGTAGGGGTCTATAAAATTTTAATGCTATTAATATTTCGTCCCTCCGGGACTGTATTTCAGCCTTCAAGATGTTGATTTAATCACAGAGCACACAGAGAATTCCTAACTTCAGAAGCTCAGAAGCTCAAAAGTTCGGAAGTGTGGTCTCTGTGGCTTCAAGTATTTCTCAACAGCCTGAAGGGAGAAATAATTTTTCTTGTCTTCGCTTATTGAACATCTTCAGAGTTTTCAGTCTGTAGGGATATTGATATAGCAACTCCTTTTTCCCACAAGGGGGCTTTGGAGAGGTTGGGCAGGAGCGCAGACAATCACCGAAACAATCAGAGATTGGGCAGAAGACTCCGTCTTTATCTTTGAAGTGAACAAAATTTCTTTCTATCCCTTCGCAGTGTCTAATGCCTACTGAATCAAATTCTTTCGGCAATTCCTGACAAACCGCATAGGTCATTCCTAAACTTTCCACCTTTTGTCTCAGCCAACGATGGTATCGCACCTTTGTTTGCCAGTCCACAGTAAATCTCTTTTTAGGGTCAATGGAAATAAGTAACTCCTCATTACAGCGATAGGCTTTAAGGACTTGCGGGACATTTTCTCTCCACTTTGATTTTTCCAGGACTTCTAATACTCTCCTCATAGAAATCCTATTGAAGTAGCCCGTAGAAGAAACGATATGTTTCACACCCGTCTTAGCGATTTGTTGAACCAACCAGAGGGCGTCTTCAGCTTTCATTAGACCCAAGAGAAAAGGGTCAGTGCGGGCAGTAATTGCCATTTTCATCTGACAAAGTTTCCTCAGCGTCCAAAGTCGTTGCTCAATCGGAGAGGCAAAAGTAGAGGTGATTTCTTGCTTTTCTGGAGTTGCCTCAATGGTCATTGAAAGATACCAGTAAGGATAAGTTAAAAGTTCAGGAATTCTTTCAATCAATTCAAAGGGGCCATCAGCACTCTTAGTGACGAGATGAAAACTGACTTGATGTCTTAGAATTACCCTAATGATTTTAACTGTCAGTTCTCTAATTTCGGAAACGGGTTGTAAGCAATCGGTTATTTGACTGAGATAGAGAGGGGGGGCAATCTGTAATTGAGAGAGTTCACGGTCAATTTTTTCAGGGAGATTTTGATAAAGAACGAGCCTATCATCAGCACTCCAAAGATAGGCTCGGGCATAACAGACTGGACACTTATGAATACAACAGCCAGATTCAGTGATTGAAACTAAGGCATAGTGAGGGCATTTTCTTCTTTTTGGAGGATAGGGAAAATCATGCAGGGCAGAACCCTGCAGGTTTCGGAATTCTATCGCCGGGGTCATTTGCCTTTGAGATAAAGGATTCAAGGGGTCAAATACCACAGGGGTTACGGTTATTGGTTGTGAAGCTCGTTTCGGTTTGGAGATGACCCTATTTTGCTTCAGCCATACCGGCTTTCAATAAAGCCTCGGCGGTTTTATTTACTTTGAGAAGTTCTATCGCCTTTTTTACCCAAGGGTCATTATCTATAAAGAATCTGAGCATTGCTTTCTCACCGTAGAGTTTGGCTAAAATTTCTCGTTTTATCTGGGTCTTTATGTCAGTTTCACTCTCCTTAAACTCTGGTAATTCGTAAGACACTTTTTCTTCGCTCAGTAATCGCTTGAATTCTTCTAACATTTCGGCATTCACTTCAAAATCTTGAGCGGGTTTATGAGTTACGGTATATTTAACCGCAAATTTAAAAAATAACCCCTTTCTAACTAAATCCTGAGCGAGTTTACCCATTTGGGGAGACTCAAGAACTATGTCCGGAGCAATTCCCCCACCACCATAGACATTCCGATGGAATTTACCCACCGTGTAAAAAATTTCTTTGGACTTGGTGGTGTCTTCCAAAGCGGTGGTATCTTCTTCTGGGACGTCGCGATGGATACATCTATTACTCGGAGTATAATATTTTGCCACGGTTAGTTTTAGTCCTAAGGAATCAGGCAAGGGAATGACTGATTGGACCGAACCTTTTCCAAAAGTTCGCTGTCCCAAAACTAATCCCCGGTCCCAGTCCTGAATGGCCCCGGCTACAATTTCTGAAGCGCTGGCACTCCCTTCATTAACCAGAACAATCAGAGGATATTTGCCATAAAGTGGCGATTTTAGGGACCTGAAGACTCTGTTCTGTTGAGGTTCTCTTCCTTTAGTAGAGACAATCACCGAATCCTGGTCAATAAAGTTAGAGGCGACTTCCACTGCTTCGTTGAGGAGCCCGCCAGAATTGTAGCGCAAGTCTAAAATCAGGCTTTGAATCTTTTCTTTCTCTAATTCATCAATCGCCTGAGCGATGTCAGGGCCTGCCTTTTCGGAGAAGTTGACCAACTCAATATACCCAATCCGGTTATTTAACAAACCATAATAAGGAATACAATCAATTTGAATAATCGCCCGGGTAATGGTATAATCCATCAATTCTGAAACACCTTCTCTTTGAATAGTAATGGTTACCTGGGTGCCAGGTTCACCGCGCAGTTTTTTTACCGCTTCATCAGTGGTGATACCCTTGGTAGATTTTCCTTCAATTTTCACAATCCTATCGCCGGCTTGAATTCCGGCTTTGTAAGCCGGGGTGCCAAACATAGGAGAAATAACGGTGAGAACATTGTCTCTAATTCCAATCTGAATACCGAGACCACCAAATCTGCCTTGCGTGCTAACTCTTAAATCCCGCATATCCTGTGGTTCTAAGAATTGGGAATATGGGTCTAACGAGGAAATCATTCCCTTAATAGCCGCAAAGATTAATTTCTTCGGTTGAACCTCCGTCACATAGTGTTCCTGAATCAAAGTCAGAACTTGGCTGAAGGAACGCAGATTTTCATAGATGTTATCTCTGATGGCAAAGACACCGCGTCCCAGCAGACCGCCTACTGCTAGACTGAGGACTACTACACTGGCGATGATAATTATGAAACGCCTTTTAGTAAACATTAAAATTCCTCCTTTTTGATTAGATTGATTCATTTAAACCTCAGGTTTTAATATCAAAAATCAAAAATAAAATATCAAATACACAAACCAAAAACATAAAAACTATCTCTCTTTAGAGAATGGCTAAAGAAATTCTGGTAGTCCTTCTTTGAACTCGCACTCTAAGCTTCAAAGTAATTTGCTCCTATACTTGTGCCGCTTCGCATAAGTTGACTAATAATTTCTCGAGTTACATCATATTTTGGCAATTTACTTAAGAACTTTACTAATCGTATTATGTATTTGTGAATTCTTTCTTTAAATTCTTCTTTTGCTCTATTCTTATCCATCTTTAGTTTTCATATTTTGGGTATGTGTTTTTGATTTTTTATATTTTCTTTTTGATTTTAATGCATCTGGCAGTGATTTTTCTCACCTCATTTTGTAACTCTTCAATCCTTTTTCTCCCATCAAGCACTTTAATTCTTTCTGGCTCCTGTTTGGCCAGTCTGAGATAACCCAGACGCACCCTTTGGTGAAATTTTTCTTTTTCTCTTTCAATCCGGTCTTTTTTGTGGTTGATTCTTCTCAATCCTTTTTCTGCTGGCAAGTCAATCAAAAAAGTCAGGTCTGGTTTGAGACCATTCATAGCCAACTGATTTAACTCTTTTATCAAGTTCAGATTCAGTCCTCTTCCTTTACCTTGATAAGCTAGACTAGCATCAGCAAAGCGGTCACAGAGGACAATCTTTCCGGTTTTCAAGGCAGGTCTAATAATATCTTGAACATGTTGTGCCCGACTGGCTTCATAGAGGAAGAGTTCGGTTAAGGCACACATCTGAGAATTTTGAGGCTCAAGTAAAATTCTTCTAATCTTTTCAGAAATCTTTCCGCCACCCGGCTCCCGAGTAAACACACAAGACAAACCTTGGCGCTTCAGAAAATAGAAAAGTCTCTTCGCCTGCGTTGTCTTACCCGAGCCTTCAATGCCTTCAAAGGTAATAAAAAGACCCTTCTTCTCTGACAGGATGAACTCTCCTTGTATTTTAAGATGATTCCAGCGATTATAAGCAACCATCTAGGAAACGGATTACACGAATTTTCACAGATTGCTTGAAAAGGTAATTAGGTCATTAAGTCATTAAGTTATTAAACATTAACTCAATGACCCAATAACTCAATTTGATCTTTGTCTGTGTTAATCTGTGATTCCATATTGATAAAGTATAGCAAAATAGAAAGACAAAAGCAAGAAAAAAAGAAGGGCATCCCTTTTCTCTGAATAAATTGGAATGCCCTCTTTGACCTAACCCCCAGCCCCTTTCCCCTAAAACCATCTTCTTCGTAGCAGTAAAATCACCTGGAGGTTTGTAGCGGTCCCGATTTTATCGGGACGGGTTTTTAGACTTCACCCTTCCCTCTCCCACTGGGAGAGGGATAAAGGGAGAGGTTTACCTCACCAGAATCATCTTCTTTGTCGCTGAAAAATCACCGGCAGTTAAGCGATAGAAATAAACGCCAGATGCTACACTTCTCCCTTCACTGCTCTTTCCATTCCATTGCACAGAATAATATCCAGGTCTCTGCTTCTCCTGAATCAAAGTCTTTACTAACTGGCCGCAGACATTGTAAATTTTTAAAGACACATCACTTTCAACCGGTAACTGATACTTGATAACTGATGACTGATTGAATGGATTGGGGTAACTCTGTCCAAGTGCATACACCTTTGGTAAAGAGGTGTTCAAACCTTCGGAAGTCTGAGTGGCACCTTTTGCTTGTTCCCCTACTTCCTCTACTTCCTCTCGCTCAAATTGATAGAGATTTATTCCTGCCACCATAGACCAGTCGCCCTTCTTTCTGGTAATCGTTAGGAAAACTTCGCCATCTTTGTAAGTCGCCGCAGGGAACCAACAAACCGTCGTCTCAGGAATTCCAGATTGAAATTTGATTAGTTTATGCTCTGTTCCATCAATGTCAAGCATCTGTCTATACTCACCTGAACTTTCATGATACGAAACTACTTCCAGACGATATCGCATTTCAGGATTCAGACCCCAAAGATGATAGACCAAAGTAGTGGAGCCCGCATCTACACTCTGATAGGGTTCACTGCCAAAGACAAAATAGGTGTCTTTTTGTACGCAATATGGAGACGGTTCAACGCCACTTGCTTTAATTACGAAGTAGGGAGTAGGTATCGTTGGTAATGCAACCACTTTTGACTTTACCTCATAAGGCGTCCTGTCTCTTTCAGCCCAGATGAAATAGATGTAATCTCTGCGAAATGTTGGACGAAGTGAGATATGAGGATAGAGAGAGGATGCAGTGGTCTTGCTTACATTTTCTACATCAATTAATTGATGATTGATTAAATAGACTTCCCAGTTACCCAATGTGTTATCGCACCAGACTGCGTAGGCACTATTGGCAGAAACAGGATAAGTAGAGTTGCCGGGTGTTCCACTTACATCCGTTGGTGAACTCCAGGTGGCGTCTTCTAATAATTTAGTGGAGCGATAAATTTCAGACAATCCTGAAGCATCCTCTTCGGTCCAGAGAGCAGAAATGTTATTTCCATAGATGCTAACAAATGGATACCCCAAACGGGGAGAAATCCCTGTATGAATTGTCTCTACGGAAGACCAGACTCCTGTCTTCTTTGAGCGATGTAGAATTTGACCGTTGTCGTTCCAAACGATGTATGGTTCGTATGAAGGGGATGGCCCTAAAGCAAGACAAGAAAATGCTTCGTAGTCCAGTTCTACTCCGTAATAGACCATACTTACCACTTCCGGCTGTAAAAGAGAAGGAGACTTTGTGTCAAAGCCTGCGTAGCAGATTCTGGCAGTTTTTCCATTCGGACCTAATGGTTGTATCTTCCAGGTGATATGTCCTCTGTAGTTTCCGTCAACAACAAAAGAGGGTGCGGGAGGAATTGTCATTGGTACTGGATGAAATGGAGCCTTGTAGAGTAAGTATGGTGTGCTCCAGGTAGTGCCGTCATATTTGGAATAGAGTAATTGGTCAGAGCCTTTGAGCCAGATGAGATGTGGTTTGTTATCAGGAGCAAGCGAAATCGCTGGAAATTTTCCTTCTCCTACTAAAACGGGTAGTCTCCAATTCTTTCCGCCGTCTGCAGAAAAAGTCGCAAAGATATGATTTGCTGATTCGTAGGTGACCCACAAGTCATCAGTGTTTGGCACTCTCACCAACTTCCGCCCGTTGTTATAGGCGGTGGCAAGAGAAGAATAAGAAGTAAGTTGTCCAGGAACAAAGTGGTAATTTCCGGTATGATAGATGTCGTGATGGAACATCCCCCATTCAATATTCTTGGCATCGTATGTTGCAGAAAGGTCCCAGGTATGGACCT
>JBFLXN010000148.1:0-6786 GCA_040755715.1 Candidatus Edwardsiibacteriota bacterium | reverse complement strand
TAATAATTTTCGCTCATTTGGTTTTAATTTAACTTGATTTTTTATTTTCAAGTATACCACCTCCTTTTGGAGGTAGTATATCATAAATAATTTAATTTGTCAAGAACTTATGTCATAAAGCACTAGACTCTTCTTGGAAGCTATTAAGAGGGTAGAGCTAGAAGGTCTCTTTCCTCTATTTCTTTCTATCACGGGACATCAGTTGCCTGAAGATAAAGACTTGAAGCAAGCAGGAATTTTTCCTGCTTTCATTCGTCAATATCTTAGAGAAAGAGGGTCTAAAGAAATTTTCCGTTTTTTGAACCCATTTTTGACTTCCGAATTGACCAAATTTTTCCCAGAATTTTCCCATATATCTTCCTCAATCTCTTCCATTCCACATTTGGACACTGATAAGAAAAAAATCAGGTTCTACGAAACTTGTTTGCAATTCTTCAAGATAGCCGCAGAACAGGAAAGATTTGGATTAGTTCTGTGGCTTGATGACCTTCACGCAATGAGCGAAGATGTCTTTAATGTAGTTCATTATATTGCCTCTAACCTCATCCTCTCCCCCTTTCCACTTATCTTGGTTCTGTCTTACAGAGACACAGAAAAAGTCTTCTGGAATGGCAAGAAACAGTGGTGTGTAGAGTTTATTTCCAGTTGGCTTAATGATTTAGAAAGTGATAAATCTCTATTTCATTCAGAAGGAGTTTCCCTGTTGCATCTGCAAATTGAAAGATTTAAAGAGAAGGATATAGCCTCCTTGTTGAATAGCCTGGTGGGAGAAGATTTGATTTTGAAATATCCTGCATTCTCTTCTTGGCTTTATGAAAAGACAGACGGAAATGTCTTTTATCTCTCTGAATGGCTGAAATATCTGTTTGAAGGAGGAGTGATTCATCAAGCAGAGGAGGGCTGGCAGGTTGAATCATTTGAATATTTGCCTCTTCCAAAGAGCTTGAGTGAGATTGTCATAGAAAGACTTAATCCATTGAGAAAGATGGAGGAAATCTGGGAGTCCCTTAAAGCGGCCGCTATCTTTAGAACAGAATTTGGATTTGAAATATGGCAGAAATTTTTAGAGATAGAATATCATCAGTTAATAGAGGTTTTGGCTGAATTAGTAAGACTCGGCCTTCTAAGAGATAGGCTGGAAGACGGACAATTGAGGATTTCTTTCTGTCATCAAATTCTAAGAGAGAGTGTGCTGAGCCTTCTGGATTACAGAGAGAAAAAGGAATTTCACAAAAGAGCCGCTCAGTTATTGGAAGAATTCTATCAACAGCATTTTGAAGATATTGCTTATCATTGGCTCAAATCACATGAAGCTCCTCAATCTCATTTGTATCGTGTATTTCTGAGAGCTGCAGAAGAAGCAGAAAAGCGACATAACTATGAAAATGCCGTATTTTGGTATAAGGAGACATTGTTTTTGAGCAGTGCGGAAAAAGTCATCAAACTTCTGAGGAAAATTGCTTCCCTTCAGGAAGTAAGAGGATATTTTGATGAGGCAATTGCTACACTTCAGAATGCGTTAACCCTAGCGGAATATCAAGAACAGATAGAAATTCAATTAAATATAAACCATCTTTTGGTTAGAAAAGGAGAATTCAAAAAGGCACTTACCGAAAGCCTTCAGATAGAAGAAATGCTAAATTCATTGCCAGGGGAAATTGATAAAGAGCAATACAAATTTGAGATACTTTTGGAAAGGATAAGCGCACTTATGTATCTCGGACAGATTATTGAAGCAGAACAAATTCCCCAGGATGTTTTGAGCTATTTTGATAGAATCGGAGACGAAATGAAAGTGATTAGAACATTGAATGCTATTGGAGGTCTTCACCTTAGAAGAGGTAATTATGAAGAAGCACAAAATTTCTATCAAAAGGGTTATGAAACGAGTGAATCCAAGGGAGACCAATCTCTAATGGCAAAGTGTCTCGGAAATTTGGGATTGTCTTCAATCCAGAAGGGAGAATACGAAAAAGGCGAGAGCGAACTACATCAATCTATGAAATTAGCAGAGCAGATTGGAGACAAACCTCAAATGGCGGCATCCCTTATCAATTTAGGTTCTCTGAATTACTATAGAGGAAAATTAAGAGAAGCGGTCAGATATCTGAAAGATAGTTTTGGGATGTATAAATCATTCGGAGACCGCTTGCAGACTTCTGCCTGTCTAAACAATTTAGGCGCCGTCCTAAGTGATCTGGGTGAATATGAGGAGTCGGTGGAATGCTATAAGAGGTGTCTGAGGGTAAAAGAAGAAATAGGAGATAGATATGGGGTAGCGGTCACTCTGAATAATATTGCCAGCAATTACGGAGAGTACAGCCAGAATCCTGAAGAATGGAAAGAAGGAATAAAATTATTAGAGCGTTCTTTAGAAATTTTGAAGGGACTCGGCACAAAACAGATGTTGGCTGAAGTCTGTAACAATCTGAGTTCACTCTATCTTCGCTTACAGGAATCAGCCAAAGCTCTGGACTATGTCAACAAAGCTTTACTTGTGGCAAAAGAAGCAAAGGATAGGAGGATGGAAGCAGTAAGCCTTCGCTATCAGGGAGAAGCATTTTTGGCAAGGAATGACTTAGCCTCGGCAGAGAAATTGTTCAAGGAGGCATTAGAAATTGGAGAAGAAGTCGGGGCAAAGGGAGAAGTGGCTGAGATGTTATTGGGACTTGCCAAGATATACAAAATCCTGAACAAAAAGAAAGAGGCTAAAGAAAGTTTCACTAAAGCAAAACAATTGTTTGAAGAAATTGGTGCAAAACACACCTTGGAAAAGATGGAAAAGGAATACGCAGGCTATTTCCCCAAGAAAATTAGGGCAGAAAAAAAGGCTAAAATTTCCGAGGATTTACCTTCGGTTCCTCTATACATTTATACTTTTGGTGAATTGAAGGTCTTCCGTGAAGGGGCAAACGAAATTTCTTCAAAAGATTGGGTATCAAGGAAGACAAAAGAACTGTTTGCCTATACATCAGATTGTTACTGATAACTATAATAATCCTTCTGCCTACTACCTTGCGGGCTCAGTGGATTCCAAATGGTGTGGCAATATGCACTGCTACAGGTGACCAGGTTGGTGTCACTATTGTTTCTGATGGTGGTAGCGGAGCCATCACAGCCTGGATAGACGGTCGCAGTGGCACTGCTGACGACATTTATGCCCAGAGGGTAAATGCAGGTGGCATAACTCAGTGGACTTTAGACGGTGTCGCAATCTGCACAGCGGCGGGGAACCAATCTAATCCCACGATTGTTTCTGATGGTGCTGGTGGAGCCATCATAGCCTGGCACGACTATCGCAGTGGAACGAATTATGACATCTATGCCCAGCGGGTTGACAGCCTCGGCTCTACTGGTGTTGAAGAGGAATATCAACTATCAACCATCAACTATATTTAAAGGTAACACCAAATCCTTTTAGTTCTTTTACCACAATTCCAGGGCGGGAGAAGGAGAAAGTAGCAGTATACAACATAAGTGGGCAGAAAGTAGGGGAATATTTGGGAAGCAAGGTGGGAGGCGACCTGCCTTCTGGGGTATATTTTGCTTTGGTAGGCATGTCTACACAGGCTGGAAGCCTGTGCCACCGAATGTGTAAAATTGTTAAGTTGAGATAGGCTTTTCAACCCTAACCCCTCCCTTCCCTCCCCCTTGTCCCGCCAGAGCGGGATCCCGCATTTGCGGTGAAGGGGAAGGTTAGGGATGTAGGAGAGGGAAGGGTGAGGCGAAGAAAAACCAAAAACAATGAAACACCCGACTAAAAAAGGAGTTATTCAAAATGAGAAGATATATCAAAATATCTGCCACACTGGCATTTGTCATCGCCGGACTTACTCTTTCAGAAAATGACTCAAACGCCAGTTCTAAGGGACCGTTTACTGAATTCCTGGTTGATACTAACAGAGTCTATATGGCAGATACGGTTTACTAGCATTCTGCCGCGGTTGGCTTTGATGGCACGAATTATCTTGTGGTCTGGGCTGACACAAGAAATGAGCTCGGTAACCGTGACATATATGGGGCAAGGGTTACCCCTGATGGAAAAATCTTGGACTACGGAGGATTTCCCATTTCTACTGCTAATAATAATCAGGAATATCCCAAAATGGCTTTTGATGGCACTAATTATCTGGTAGTCTGGCAGGACCCCAGAGCCTCTTTTCAACCAGACATCTACGGAGCTCGGATTCGTCCCGATGGTGTAGTTTTGGATACCAATGGTATTCTTATTGCTTCCACAGATTCTTCTCTGGAATATCATGATGTCGCCTTTGGCGCTTCCAATTATTTAGTAGTATGGCGGGATTATCGTCGCAGAGGAGATATATTTGGTGTCAGAGTGAGCCCGGCCGGAACAGTTTTGAATTCGCCATTCAAGATTTGTGGCACTGACAGCGGGCAATCGTATCCCTCAGTCTCTTTCAACGGAAAGAAATATTTGGTGGTCTGGCAGGATAAACGGGGGAGCAATGTGGATATATATGGTCAATTAGTAGATACCTCAGGAACAGTGCCAGATACCCTCGGTTTCCCGATTTCTACTGTAACTAATGCTCAATCTTCTTCTAGGGTGGCGTTTGATGGGATGAACTATCTGGTAGTCTGGAACGAGTTCCGCACGAGTTACGACATTTACGGCGCAAAGGTTGACACCTTGGGAAATATACTTGACCCAACAGGTATTCCAATTGATACAGTTTCAAATCATCAAATCAATCCATCAGTTTGTTTTGACGGAACAAACTATTGGGTAGTCTGGATGGATAACCGTGATGGCGACTGGAAACATGATATTTACGCCACCAGAGTTACTCCCACAGGAACTGTCCTTGAGCCCAATGGAATTCTTATCTCTGCTGTTCCCTTTTATCAGGCTTCGCCGGCGGTCTTTTCCAGTGGGACAAATTCTTTGATTGCCTGGCATGATGCCCGCAATAGTTGGAATGACATCTATGCGAGAAGAGTAAGCCCAGCAGGTACTGTGATAGATGCAGAGGATATTCCAATGAATGCAATTGCTAATGCTCAGGACCAGTCTGCGTGTGCATACGATGGAACAAATTACTTTGTAGTCTGGGCTGATAATAAAACAAGAGACTACAATCTGTACGGTAGCCGGATAAGCCCCTCAGGCGACAGTTCTTGACCCGATAAGCATTAAAATTGCTGGCGCAGATTCTTTTCAAGTCAACCCTGCGGTTGCCTTTGATAGCACTAACTATCTGGTAGTCTGGGAAGATTACAGAAGTGATACCGCAGATATTTATGGAACATTTGTAACTCCCACCGGGACGGTTCAGGATACCGTAGGATTTGTAGTCTCCCGGGCCGCCAAGAATCAGAAATATCCTGTCTTAACCTTTGGTAATGATAATTATCTTGCTGTGTGGCAGGACTACAGGAGTGACTCCGCCGATGTCTATGCGGCACGAGTTAGTAAATCCGGAACGGTCCTTGATACCTCGGGCATTGCGGTTTGCACTGCTTTGCGAAGTCAGGTCTATCCTGCAGTTACCTATAATCCCATAAATTCTCACTATTTTCTTGTTTGGCAGGACTATCAGAGTGGCAATGCAGAAATCTATGGGGCGAGAATGGATACATCTGGTGCAATCTTGGATCCGGGTGGATTTTTAATTTATTCTGGTGGTATTCTGGGTATTCCGGGTTTAGTTCCGCAAGTAATCTTTGATGGAACAAACTACATCGTCCTCTTTAATGCCGGTGATATAGCATATAAACGGGTAAGCACTGGTGGAACTGTCCTTGACGCTTCTCCAATCTGGACATCAACTGGTTCCTCTGTACAGATTTCCTTGACATTTGATGGTGCAAAATATTTCTATGTCTTCGCCTCTCCTTCTAATGATGCGTATGGAGATTCCATAGTTAAAGGAGATACTCTAAATAGTGGCGGAGAGTTTCTACTAACAGACCAGACTGGAGTCCAGAAAAATCCTTATACCACTTATGGTTCAGGAAATCAATTTCTCATTACCTATACCGGCTTTGCACCTTCGCCTTATGGTTCCGAGCGTATCTGGTGTATTCTCTATCCATCACCTGCCGTGGGAGTGGAGGAACAGCAGAATGCGGACTGCGGAATGCAGAACACAGAATGTAGGCTGAGGCAGAACTATCCGAATCCATTCAGGGAGACTACGGAGATACGCTATGTAGTGGGAGCACCAGAGCACCAGAGCACAAGAACACCAACCATGAGCCACGAGCCACGAGCCATCAGCCACACTACTTTGAAAATCTATAATGTAGCCGGGCAACTGGTAAAGACATTGGTAGGGCAGGCATCCCTGCCTGCCGCAGGTATTTATACCTGCCGATGGGACGGGAAAGATGAAAGCGGGAAGCAGGTTTCGGCTGGCGTCTATTTCTATCGGTTAACTGCGGGCAATTTTACGGCGACGAAGAAAATGATTTTAGTGAGGTAACGGTGTGTTCCACAGATGAGCACAGATTAAAAGAAAGAGGTGAGCACAGATAATTCTGGGATAAAATCTGCGACCATCTGTGTTACTTCATCTATGCTAACCCCGTTAGAAATCTCACTTTGGCAAACTGATATAGCACAATTTCTAACGGGGCTAATCTGTGTAAGGACAAATAAAGAAGGCAATAGTGGGAAGGTAAATTTTCTCATCAATTTTGGGGCTTCACCGATTTCGGTGCAAATTTTAAAGGAAGACGCTGAAATATCAATATGTTTGTTAGCTTTTCCGATTTCGGTGCAAACTATCACCTAAATATTTGGAAATTTGAAATAACTTC
>JBFLXN010000147.1:0-6814 GCA_040755715.1 Candidatus Edwardsiibacteriota bacterium | reverse complement strand
AATTGTGCCATAATTTAGTACCTCCTTTTTGAGGTCTAAATTACAGCAAATATCTCTCTCTTTGCAAGTCCACTTTTAATCTTTAAATGCCATAAAAACAGTCCACTTTTAATTTTTAATTGACAGGTAGTCTTTTTTCCTTGACACCGTTGACCAAAATTGTTATTCTTACTATAGACAACAATTCTTCCGGTCGTGCTAGATGGGGCGCTAGCGGTGCCTTCCACCCTGCTATTTATTAGGGTGACCCGAAATCCGCTCTAGGCGGGATTGAATTCCTCTTGAAAAGAGGTTATTTTCTTTCTGAGTGATGTCTTAAGTTGCTTTAGCGATGAAAATCGGGTCTGACCAGGTTGTGACTTTGAAAACCCCGCCAGGACTGGAAAGTAGCAGCGGTATCAAAGAAACTTACAGTGGTCAGGCTACCTGATTGGAGCTTAAAACTTTTGATTTCTTCAGAAGATGAAATAATCAAAGAGAGGTGCACGACCGGTGATTTAGTGGTTTAGAGGTTTAGTTAATTAGCGGTTTATAAATTGGGCTAGCTAAACCACTAAGCCACTAAACCTCCAAACCTCTAAAGGTCTGAGTCTCTAACTCATATCACTACATTCAGGGATTATGTGTAAAATGGAGAAATACTAAAATGTCTTATGTTGTTCTCTCTCGCCAATGGCGACCACAACAATTTGATGATGTAATCGGACAAGAACATGTCACCACTACCTTAAAGAATGCCATTAAACTCCATCGCATTGCTCATGCCTATCTATTTGCTGGACCGCGAGGTGTCGGTAAAACTACGACCGCCAGAATCTTGGCAAAAGCCCTAAATTGCCAGAATGGTCCCACCGAAACACCTTGTGACCAATGCACTCAATGTAAAGAAATTGTCAATTCCCACTGCATTGATGTGATGGAAATTGATGGTGCTTCTAACCGTGGCATTGACCAAATTCGTGATTTACGAGAAAATGTAAAATATGTTCCCACTCGTGCCAAATATAAAATCTACATCATTGACGAAGTGCATATGTTAACTACTGAAGCTTTCAATGCCCTTCTTAAAACCTTAGAAGAGCCGCCATCTCATGTAATCTTTATCTTTGCTACTACTGAACCACATAAAGTTCCACTAACAATTCTTTCTCGTTGCCAACGTTTTGATTTCCACAGAATCGGCCTAAAAGAAATTATTGAACGTTTACAAACAATCACCGAAAAAGAAAATATCCAGGCTGAACAGGAGTCTCTTCATCTTTTGGCCATGAAAGCTGAAGGAAGTCTTAGAGACGCCGAAAGTCTTTTAGACCAACTAATTTCCTTTGGTGAGAAAAAGTTAACCCTGAAAGATACACAACATATCTTAGGAGTGGTCAGGAGAGAAATACTTTTTACCCTTTTTGAATTAATAAAGAAGAAAGAAGCAAAAAAAACCTTAGAATTAGTGGAGAAAATAGTCCGGGATGGTTATGACCTTCATCAATTTACTTTAGAATTCCTTGAACACCTGCGTCATTTACTTCTCTTTAAGGTGGGAGCTGAGATAGATATTTTTTCTGTTTTATCGGACAAAGAAAAAGAAGAATACCAGCAACAAGTGAAAGAATTATCTGAAGTTGATTTCTTACGGATGATGAACATCGTTGCTCAATTGGAGTATAGTTTACGACGAAGTCAACAGTCAAGAATTTTAGTAGAATCCGCCATCCTTCGTCTCATTTCGTTAGATTCTTCAATAGAACTAACGAAATTAGTATCCAAAATAGAAGACTTGACCGGAGAAAAAAACGAAGAGGTTAGTGCTACCATAAAGGAAGAGAAATCCTCTGAGGAAATCTTTGCCCCTTTTCCCACTGATGAGAAAGTAAATCTCACTTTAGACAAGATAAGCGAAGTTTGGCACAAAATAGTAGAACGCGTTAAAAGCCGTAAGGTAGCTCTAGGGACTTGTCTTGCCGTTGGTCGACCAGTAGCTCTGAATGAAGGAATTCTTTCCGTTGGTTTCGCTGAAGAACATAAATTTCACAAAGAAAGAATGGAGAGAAGTAAAGATGAAAAAATCGTAGAAGAAGAATTGCTAACTTTACTTAAGCAGTCTCTAACGATAAAGTATAAGATAGACGACAGCGTTAAGATAGAAAGACCAAAACACAAAGAACAACTCACCTCTTCTCTTTTAGAAGAGCCAAAGGTGAAGGAATTTCTGCAAGGTTTTGATATAGAAATCGTGGAGTAACATAAAATTAACGAATAGAACGAATGACAACGAATAAAACGAATTTCGTAGTCTAATTCGCTGAATTCGCTATTATTAGGGTAATTTGTTTATTGTATGCAAATAGGCATTATTGGACTTCCACAGGCAGGCAAGACTACCATCTTTTATGCTCTGACCCGCTCACGAGTCAAATCTATAGTGGGAATCAGTCATATCGCTGTGGTTAAGGTTCCTGATGCTCGTCTGGATGCTTTGGCTAAAATCTTTAATCCGAAAAAGGTTGTTCCGGCTAATGTTACTTATGTTGATGTTGGTGGAATGATTAAGGGCGCCAGTGCCAAAGGTGGACTTGGGGAGCAATTTCTCAATCAGATGCATAAGGTAGATGCGGCCCTTCATATCGTCAGAGCCTTTGACTTGCCACAGGGAATACCTACACCAAAGGAAGACATTGAAGCAGTCAACTTTGAATTGGTTCTTTCTGACTTAGGAATGATAGAAAAGAAAATTGAACACATTGAACATGATTTAAAAAGAGGGAAGAGAGATGAAGAAAAATTACAAGCTCTCCTGAAACGTGGTAAAGAATCTCTGGAGAGGGAAAAACCACTGCGCTCTCTGGAATTTACTCCTGAAGAGAAAAAATCTTTAAGTAGTTTTCAATTCTTAAGTGCTAAACCACAACTCTTAGTGCTAAATGTCTCAGAAGAAAAGCAAAATCTTAATGGGGACAAATTTTTTGCTAATGAAAGAGGATTGGTTCTCTGTGGGAAATTAGAGATGGAATTAGCCCAATTGACTGAAGAGGAAGAAAAGGAATTCTTGGTTGATTTAGGCATGGCTGAACCTGCCTTGAATAGGGTCATTCGGGCTTCTTATGAGCTTTTAGGACTGATTACTTTCTTCACTTATGTTCATGAGGAATTAAGAGCTTGGACACTTAAAGCAGGCAGTAGTGTCTTGCAAGCTGCTGGCACTATTCACACGGATATGGAGAGAGGATTCATCAAAGCAGAAGTGGTAAATTTCCAGCATTTGGCCGAATGCGGTTCACTGGCTAAGGCGAAAGAAAAAGGGCACTGGCGCCTGGAAGGACGAGAATGTGTTGTCAATGACGGCGATGTGATTACAGTGAGGTTTAATGTGTAGGGTCCGCTGCTTTTGGCGGTCAGCGGCAGGGACTTGTGGGGGAAAAATGGAGGCGGTGGGAATCGAACCCACGTCCGAAGGATGCGCTCCAGAAACTTCTACAGGCATAGTCAGTCTTTTTCTTCTCGCCTTTTCGCCTAGAACAGCGAATCCGTCGTTTGTGTGGCGGACAGGAACTCCGACTAACAGGATTTCCTAAAAGCCAGCTCCTAACTTTTCTCATCCCAATTTTAAGAGCGAAAATTGGGACCAGCCTGCTTTTCTTCACGCCCTTTTTACTCCTCACAGGCAGAGGAGTAAGAGGACGAACCGCTTATTAAGCGGCTAATGCGTACTGATAGTCCGCACTTGCAATTTTGCCAGTTCTTTAACGAGCCTACTGGCGTCCTCGGTCTGCCATCTCTGTCTCGCAGAATCCCCGTCGAAACCTTTCGCCCCCTACTATAATTATACAAAAATTTTGACGATTTGTCAAGAGAAATCTGCCCTAAGGTGACACCTTTGGCGCCACCTTAGGGCAATTTTCCTGACCCAGCTGCTTCACCTATTCTTTTAGCGGGTCAAGGAGAGAAAATAATGATGAGAATATTTTTTTTGTAATTGTGAACAGATGGACTCCCACGGGGTTTATGCTCCCAATTTAGCCAGTTTTAAGGCGTGAGCTAACATCAGGGGCATTGCCTCTACTGCGGGGAAACGGCCAAGTCCACCCTTGAGACAGGCGCTTTCAGAAAATTCCCTGACATCATCCGGCCGGCAGGTGGGTGAGCACAGAACAAAAGGATTGGGATGCCAACTGTGACCCTTAAGCAGGGCAGGAGTAGAATGGTCAGAGGTTACCACAATTACATCCGGCTTTAATTTAGTTAAAATAGGAATTTGAGAATCTACTTGAATAATCACATTTACCTTTTCCGCAAAATTGCCATCTTCACCAAAACTATCGGTCTTTTTAATATGAAGATAAAAGAAATCATATTTGGCAAAGTTCTTTTGCAAAGTAAGAAATTCGTCCTCAATAGTTTCACAAGACTCTAAAATTTTCATACCAACTAATCTGGCTAGACCTTTATACATTGGATAGGTAGCGATTGCTGCCGGACGCAATCCGTAGAGCTCACCAAGAGAAGGAATTTGCGGACACTTGGCTAATCCCCGTAAAAGAATGGTATTAGCAGGAGAATGAGGGCTTAAGATTTCATTGGCTCTTCTTACAAATTCGTTAATGAGCCTGGCAGCTTTTTCTGCTTTTGGATTAAGTGCTTCAGCTAAAGACGCTTTCTTACCTTCCTTTTGCGGGTCTGTATCAGTCAATTCATCAGAAAGTCCTTCACCACGAAAGATAACCACGAAGCGATGTTCTTTACCATGTCGGATAATTATTTCACAGTCATCAATTTTAGAAATTTTCTCTTGTAATAGTGAGCAGAGCTGCTGATTTTTCTCAGTAGGGATTCTTCCAGCGCGTCTATCAGTAATGATGTTTTCTTCGTTCATTGTGGCAAAGTTTGCCCGAGCTGATAAATCCTGAGGTGTCAGCATCAGTCCAATACCGAGGGCTTCTAAGACACCCCGGCCAATTTGATATTTAATCGGGTCATAACCGAAGAGCGCCAGATGGGCGGGACCGCTACCGGGTGTGATACCTGGTGAAATTGCCTCAGTCAGTCCACAGATACTTCGGCTAGCCAGTTCGTCCAAAAAAGGTTTAGCTGCGGTCTCTAATTCGGTCTTTCCATCTATGTCAAGAGGAAGCCCACCAATTCCATCAATTACGACCAAAACAATTTTTTTATCATTCTTGAGAATCAAAGACTTAAGAATGTCTAAATCAATCATACCATTGACTCCTTTTTTAATCGCATAGGAAAGTATAAACCACTGAGGACACTGAAATCACTGAAGAGTTTTTTAATCCAAAGATAAAGAAACTCTTATTTTTCTGTGTATTCAGTGTATTCAGTGGTTTGAAGGATTTTCCTTGATCGTATAGGAAATTATACCACGGAAACACGGAAGGGCGGAGACACGGAAGAGATTTTAATAATTTTTTAAATTCTGTGCTTCCTAAATTTCGTGCTTCCGTGGTAGTCTTTTTTCCTTGACCCGCAGAGTCCGCAGAAATTCAACTGATTGCGTTGAAATTATAATTTACAAATCTGCGTGTCTACCGTTTTTTTCATTTCTTCCACTACATAATACGGTACTGAAACGGCACCCAAGGGTGCAGGATTGCCATTCTTACCTCCGTGAGAATCTGAGCCACCAGTAATTAAAAGTCCATATTGCTGTGCCAAGGCAAGATAATGTTGAATTGTCTGAAGACTGTGTTTACTATGCCAGACTTCAATACCTTTTAATCCCTGCTTGATAAAAAGTGGAATAATATTATCTTTACCTTCTATACCAGGATGAGCAAAGACAGGAATGCCACCGGCATTGAGAATCAGAGAAAAAGCCTCATCGGGACGGAGATGATATTTGGAAACATAGATGGGAGAGCCTCTATATAAGTAGTGTCGGAAAGCCTCATCTGAGGAGTTTGCATAACCTCGCTCAACTAAGACTTCGGCTAAATGCGGTCTTCCCAGAGCTCCACCATTAGCCACTTCTAGAATCCTTTCAAAGCTTATCTTGATACCGATATTTTCCAACCTTTTTACCATCTCAGCGGCTCGTTTCTCTCTGGCGTCGCGGAATTTCTTTAGTGCCTGCAATAAATTTTTATTTTCAAGGTCTAGGTAGTAACCAATAATATGAATGTCTTTTTCTCCTACTAAAGTGGACAATTCCACTCCTGGAATTAATTCTATTTTTTCATTTTTAGCAATTTGTAAGGCTGAAATAACTCCCTCTAAGGCATCGTGGTCAGTAATGGCGATGGCTTCCAAGCCCGCAGTCTTTGCTTCTTTGACTACTTGTTCAGGCGTCAAGGCTCCGTCAGAAAAAGTTGTATGAATATGAAGGTCTACTAAATTCATGTGACTCTATAATTTGCACGACTTTGTTAAAATTTTGTCTAAAATTGGTACGAAAATCAAGACTGATAAACGTTTAAGCCTTCTGGGCTTGTTCTTCTCTTGCTTGTCCAAGAGAAGAACCAAGAGAAGAACCAAGAGAAGGACAGCCCAAGCCCCGATAAATCGGGGCTTCAGGGCCTCCTCAAAAGCACAAGAAAAGTGCCTCAGAGGCTTATATTATTGTGCCAGAAGTCTTTCAGGCAGATTTTGAGCCAAAATTTAACAAAGTACTGATTTGGTTCATCACGAATTGCCGCGGGATAAACAATTATTCTATTAGCAAAATACAAAATTAGCAATTAGCGGTTGAATGCAAAATAAAAGTGAGCAGCTAATTTTTAAGTAATTCTTGAATTTTTTCTTTTGATTTTGAGTTGATTTCAAATAATAAATTTTTAATAATTTCAGATTTTTGTTCTTTCTC